>CADCIQ010000017.1 GCA_902801425.1 uncultured Bacteroidales bacterium
TTGTACCTTTGCCATGTCATTGATGATTTTGCTTGTCTTGATTTGCAGCACTAAGGTAAGTGAAAAATCTGACATGGCAAAATCCTGAGCCGCTCGGCTCTGCCGCTTGCCCCAACAAGAACTTTTTGTTGCTCAGGAACTTATAAAGAAATTTAAACTAAAGTGCTGCGGAATTTGGGAAATTTAAAAATTAGTAAATTAGTTCAAAATGAAGATTCCAATATCATATTACTATTTATTAGGAGTTTTTTCTTTATGTTTTACCTTTATTTTGATGTATGTGTTTAGACGAAGGCTTGGTCGTTTCATATTGGATAATCCTGGAGGATTAAAGAGGCATAATGGTAGCATTCCTTTAGTTGGTGGATGTGGCATTATATCGGGGCTGACAATATCCATAATTGTTTTTCTTTTACTTAACCATATCTCTTTTATTGAAATCAACACATTTTTAAGTCTATTGTTAGGTGGATGTGTAGTATTTGTCATGGGATTACTAGATGATTTGAAGAAGCCAAAAGGATTGTCTGTCTCATCAAAACTATTCATTCAGATATCGTCTGCTATTATTTTGTATAATGGACTTTCTATTAATTGTTTTCAATCTACTCACTGGAATTTCATATTTACAATATTATGGATAGTCGGTCTTATTAATGCGTTTAATTTGCTGGATATCTTAGATGGTTTATGTTCTACACAGGCAATTATAGCTTTTATAAGTATATTTATTATAGCTCACTATTCTGAAATAATGATTATAAATTGTATAACCATAGCAATGGTGGGAGCGTGTTTGGGTTTTATTCCATATAACTTCTCGGTGAGTCATAAATGTTTTTTAGGAGATAGTGGGTCTAATTTGATTGGCTATCTAATAAGTGCCCTTTGTTTAAGTTTAAAAAATGATGATTTGTCCTTTAAAACCATTCTCATCTCTCTTCTTATTGTAGCTGTTCCTTTAATAGATATTGCTTTTGTTATAATTTCTCGTTTATTGCATGGCAAAAATCCTCTTAAAGGAAGTCGTGATCATCTTTCATTAAAACTTAAAGATGCAGGATGGCCATTATATAGGATTTTAGGGGTTTTTATTATCTGTAGTTTTATATGTAATTCCATTGCATTACTCATTTTTTTCTATTGAAGTTCTCATCATTATAACATATTTTTATAATTATGCATGTTAAAACATTAATATTAGGTGGAGGAATGGCAGGCTTAAGTACTGCCTACCATTTAAAGGAATCCGGGCTAACAGATTATCTCGTTGTAGAAAAGGAACAAAAAGTTGGTGGCCTATGCCGTAGCATTTATAAAGATGGTTTTATTTTTGACTATGGTGGACATTTGCTTCATTTACATACTCAATATGGAAAGGGGGTCATAAAAAAACTTCTTCAGAATAATTTGAATTGTATTTCTAGAAAAGCGTGGATTTATGCTGATAATTATAGAGTTCCATTCCCATTTCAGTCAAATTTGTATGCACTGCCGTCGCATGTTAGGGATAAGTGTATAGAAGGGTTACTTAAAATAAGCGGAAGTCAAAAAGGAGTTTCTCCCCAAAACTTTGAAGAGTGGTGTATTAGTTCTTTTGGTGAGGGGATATATAAGGTATTTATGTACCCATATAATAGGAAGTTATGGGGATGTGAGCCAAAAGACTTGACTTGTGATTGGTGTGGAAAATTTGTTCCAGCTCCAAGCATGTGTGAAATAAAAGAAAGTGCTATAATGAAACCATGTAAAAAATATGGATACAATTCATCTTTTTATTATCCTAAACACGGTGGATGTGAAGCTGTTATAGAAGCTTTGACTAAATCTGTTTCACAGATTCTCGTTGACACTGAAATTTCTCAAATAGATTTGAGAAAGAGAAAGGTATTTGCTGACGGAGCGGTATTGTCATATGATTATCTAGTAAACACACTTCCTTTATCTCGTTTTTTATATATGTTGCAATCCTCTCCATTAACACTTTATGCAGAAAAACTGCGATCACAGGATATTACAGTTTTTTTGATTGCAATTAAAGGGAATCGCCAGCCGTTTAGTTGGATATATTTCCCAAACAAAGAAGACCCCTTTTTCCGTGTTGGTATGCAAAGTTCGTTCTCATCAAATAATGCACCTTCTGGTTGTTATTCTTATTATGTGGAAATGCCAGGGGGTATAACTCCGTCTATTCTTATGGAAAAGAGAATAATTCAGGTTCTTTCCAAATATAATTTGATTAACGATTCTGATGAGATTTTGTTTTCTATATGGGAGCATATTCCTAATGCATATGTTATATATGACAGTTACCGATCTCACATTGTCAAAAAGGTTTTAAAAGATTTAGAAAGTTTTTATTGTTATTGTGCTGGAAGATATGGAATGTGGGAGTATTCATTTATGGAAAGGGCATTGATTCAAGGCAAGGAGGTTGCAGAGAAAATTATCAATAATTCTACTAAGGTTCCGAGTGAAGCCATTTTATAAAGGAATAGTTTATGAATATAAAAGGTAATATTCTTGTTCTTACTAATAACCTACGAAGCATACTTAACTTTCGGAAAGAAGTTATGAGTGCCATACTGAATTCTGGATATAATGTATATATATCAGGAACGGATAAAATTGATGATGAAGGACAGATAAAGTCCATCGAAAATCTTGGTTGCCAGATTATTAAATCCCAGTTTAATAGTCGTGGGAAAAACCCCATTAATGATTTGTTACTTTTGTTGAAATATCTAAAAACTATAAAAAAGCTCAATCCCTTAGTTGTACTTACATATACTATAAAACCAAATATTTATGGAGGCATTGTATGCCGACTGACGGGTACTCCACAAATTGCCAATGTAACAGGACTTGGAGATGCCTTTGATGGTAGCTGGTTGCAGGAATTGATAGTTATTCTTTATAGAATAGGTATAGGTAAGGCTAAGCAAGTTTTTTTCCAAAATTCAGAAAATAGGTTTTTTTGTTTGGGCCATAAGATTGCTAATGACAAATCACTCCTTTTGCCAGGCTCTGGTGTGAACCTTAATCATCATTTTTATCAAGATTACCCTCCTGATGGAAATATGAAATTCCTTTTTATATCAAGAATTATAAAAGCTAAAGGAATTGATGAGTTTTTTGAAATGGCTAAAACTATAAAAAACAAATATCCAGGGACAGAATTTCAAGTTCTAGGATGGATAATAGACGATTATAATGAGCAAATTAATAAGTTTGTTAATAACGGGATAATAAAGTATTTAGGTACTACTTCTGACGTACGCCCGTATTTGAAAAATGTTCATGCGACTATTCTTCCTTCTTATTATCATGAAGGCATGTCTAATGTAAATCTGGAAAGTGCTGCTAATGGTAGGCCTGTTATTACAACTAACGTCCCTGGATGTAGGGAGACAGTTGATGACAATCAAACAGGTTACTTGGTTAAAGAAAAGAGTGTTGATGATTTAATTTGGGGCGTGGAACGTTTTATTCTGCTTCCATATAGTCAGAAAGTGGAAATGGGACGAAAAGCACGTAGAAAGGTAGAACGAGAGTTTGATAGGCAGATTGTTGTGAGGGCATATCTTGATTGTATCAAACATTTACAGCAATAATTTGCTTCTTTATTATCCTAAAAGTTAGATAATATGTACTCAAAACTATAAAATCCTAAATTCCGCAACACTATTCAAAAGTTAACTTTTGAATAGTGTTGCGGAATTTAGGTATATAAGAAGTGAGAGGGAGAGAGGAAAAATTATGAAAGAAAGAATTCGTACAATACTTGAAGACAATCTGCCATTGGCAGACCTTGATTCTGATTTTCTGTTTGCAGAACTCAGCTCTTTGGATATAACCACTATCATGATGCTGCTTTCTGATGAGTATCATATCACTCTTGACTCTCGTGATGTCTCTCCAAAGAATTTCATGACAGTTGACAGCATCGTTGCTATGGTACAGAGAAAATTATTAAATGAAAAATGAACAATGAAAAATACAAATTAGTTTCGTTCGCGATAATCGGTAAACTGTATTATATAATTTTTCATTTTTCACTTTTCATTTAATTCATACCGTAAATGAACACTATTCCTGACTATGTTCATCGTTGGGCATCAGAATGCCCAGAGAAACCAGCCATAATATCACGTGACGTCGTTATATCCTATCGTGAACTATATGATAGGATGAAGAATAGCCCCTCTAAATATCCCTTAAAGGGAGACTTATTGTCGCATTCCGGCTCCCTCCCTACGGGGGAGGGCGGGGGGAGAGGCCGCTTTACTCTCCCAATCCCCCTCCTCGGCGAATCCTGGGATTCTGATTTCTGCCTATATACCACAGGAACTACAGGCAAGTCGAAGGGCGTTGTAATCTCGCAGAAGGCTGTTATCGCTAATTCTGAGAACCTTATTGCCGGACAAGGCTTTACTCACGACCTTGTGTTTGTCATAGCCGGTAGTATGGAGCATTTAGGTTGTTGGTCAAAGATATTCCCTGTTCTGATGCTTGGCGCGACCATTTATGTGATAGAGGACGGAATGAAGGATATTGACGGATTCTTCAAGGCTTTCGACCTCCCTCTTGAGAAGTATTCATTACCTGCCAATACTAAGTTTGCCACATTCCTTGTGCCTTCCAATATCCGCATCCTCCTTCAGTTTGCGAGTGACAGGTTAGAGGCTCTTGCTGACCGTATGGATTTCCTTGAGACAGGTGCGGCTCCAATGCCTCATTCTGATATGCTTACTCTTTGTAAGATACTGCCAAACACCCGACTCTATAACACCTACGCTTCAACAGAGACTGGCATAGTCTCAACGTATAATTATAATGACGGAGAGTGCATAGCAGGATGTCTTGGTCATGCCCTTCCTCATTCTCAGTTCCTTATTACTCCTGAGGGTCGTATAGCTTGTAAGGGTGATACTCTCATGACTGGATATAAGGATGAGCCGGAACTCACTCTGACAGTTCTTCACGATGATACGCTTTTCACAGCCGATAATGGATATATTGACGAGAAAGGTCGTCTTCACATTCTCGGTCGTGATGATGATACAATCAACACGGGCGGTTTCAAAGTCGCACCTTTTGAGGTGGAGGAAGTTGCCCTCTCTATGCCAGATATTGACGATTGCATTTGCATCTCCCAGCCACATCCCGTGCTTGGCAACGCCATTGCCTTGCTTGTCGTGCTAAAGAAAGGTGCAAAACTTGATAAGCGTGCCATCGCTTTACATCTTAGCAAGAAGTTGAAGCGCTATCAGATACCATTAACTTATAAGGTTGTAGATAAGATTCAGCGCACGTTCAATGGTAAACTCGATAGGAAGTATTATAAGAGTGGAAAGTGTAAAGTGGAAGGTGGAACTGCGAAGCTGATGAGCTTGCGAATAAAGTAGAATGTAGATAGGTTAATCTGCATATACATAAAAGCCGTCTGAGGAATTATCATCGGGCGGCTTTTTTTATCATCGTCGCTATTTTTTTTCTAAACTATTGCAGTCAGGGCGACATCTATATCTTGCATAAGATCATAGGATTTATGCAGTACAAGCTTCATTTATATTTTATTTGAGAATAAGAGAAGGTTTAGCTCGACGACCGAAGGGAAAGTCAGTTATTGCAACTTCCGTAGCTTTGGAATGGCATTATTGGCATGAGCGAAACGCCCTTTATTCGCTATGGCTCATCAAGCTAAAGCAAGCCTCAAATCCTCTATAAATTCAACCATAATGCGCCAGCAAAGAATTCTCTAAATCTCTAATTCTTTATAATATTTTTTACTGGACAGCAATAAAAACAAAAGCACAAAAGTTGTAAAAACTCTAAAAAATATCACAAAAACATCGACTCTTTGTCTGTTCAATAGCAAATATAAAATAAAAGTACATTTGTTTTTGCAGAGAGTTAGAAAATAATGTATAAATTTGCAATGAAATTAGACTGTACTTTTGGGTTTGTAATGATATGAGACATTTCGATTTTCGTCATATTCCCAAATCTGATAAGTAGGTGTGCAAAATTATTTTTATTATGATTGTATTGATTAATGATGCAGGTTCAGCGCCTAAAATAAATGAGTGTAGTGACTCCTACTCGATTGCAAGGATTGTATAAATAATTCTGCACACCTACTTATAACGAACAAGCAAGGATTATGATAGCAAATATGATTCTTTTTATGGCTTTTGCGCTCAACGATACTGTTCCCCAGACAGCATCTTACAAAGCTATAGTCGTTGATGCTGAGACGCATATGCGAATAAAAGATGCAAAAGTCGTGGTTGATGGAGGTGTTGCAGAGACTAAGACCATCTGGGATGGTTCTTTTTCTGTTAACGTGCCCTTCAAACAATTATCTATTTCTCAAAAAGGCTATCTAACAAGAAAGATGAATTATGAAGAACGCACAGACACTATCTTCTTGCTCAATAACTATAAGAATATTGACGAGGTGGTTGTCTGGGGTAAACGCCCTACTATCCAGATGAACATGAAAATGACACCTGGCGATGCTATTGGTCGTGTATCACAACCGTCAGGCATGGATTTCTTGGGCGCATTAGATCATATTGTTCATGCGAAGAAATACAAGAGAAAAAAGAAATGTAAAGAGAATTTGGAGAAATACTAACCTATCCAATAGGAATTCGAAATATTATGGGCATATTAGGACCGAACTCGATATATAAAAAGATATGGAGTACAATGAATGAAAATAAGTAATTGACCATCTATAACGTTAATCATCTTTTCATGATTGACAACAAAATAGACAAATCCGTTGATTTTCAGCAGTAATGCCGATTGTCAGTGGGGGCATTGTTCCCAAAATGTTCCCACTTATCCATAGTGTGAGAGATGTATGGCAGTATGTTATGAATTATTGGTGTCTAATAAATGCGAATGTATGAGTTTACTGCATTCGCAATACCATTGCAATTGTATTGCTGGCTTTTTTAAAGGTCGTGATTGATTTGTGATAATTGCTTCAGATAAGATAACCGTTGAATTTACTCCAGAAAAAACTTTTTCGCGCTAATCCTACATACCTACATCGATACCCTATATAACACACACAGTCTTAGTGCTTTACACGGATTCCAAATACCGCATAAACCTACACTAATCCTACACAGAACCTACACTAATTATGCCTGTCAAGGCATGAAATTTATAATTAATAATGAGTAATGAATAATTTGAATAGTATCATAAACATTCAGACCAAATAAATTACACATTATTCATTATTAATTATCAATTAACCTGAATTTCTGAAAAATTCAGGTTTTAGTGTAGGTTTAGTGTAGGATTAGTGTAGGTTTATGCGGTATTTGAAAGTGTAGGATTAGTGTAGGTTTATGCGGTATTTGAAAACGCTGCAAGTTTTTGTGCATCAATAGTTTGAAGCATATGCCAATGTAGGTGTGTAGGTTTATCGCGAAAATGTTTTTTTCAAGCGTAAAGATGCATACTTGCAGTTCCCTTGCAAATCCCTTGCAAATCCCTTGTAAATCCTATGTAAGTCCCATGTAAGTCCCATTTATCTCCTATTCCAAGGAACGGTTTAGGAACGGATTAGGAACGGTTTTGTAACGGAGGTGGAAATATCGCTTTAATATTTGTTCCATAATCAGGTGTCAGAAGGGACTATAAGTGGTGCAACTCTATGTTGAAATTAAAAATGTGTAGCCTCAAAACCTATCTGTTTTTGCAAATGTGGGTTTTCTGCTAAACTTAACGTGAGTCGTTAGTAAGCTTACCAAGCTAAAGAAGTTTCTTCCCTATGATCAGTAGGGCTTCGACAAATCTCGACGAACTCACGTTAAAGTTATTTACTCCTTAATCCCCAGTTCCTGTTCTATTGCCTGTATCTCGTTGCTAAAGTCCTTGTCCTTCTTAATCTTCTCTGTAATGAGGTTAAGACTATGGATGACGGTGGAGTGGTCTCTGCCACCCATGCAACGACCTATGCGTGAGGCAGGCATACGGATATGCTTGTCGGCAAGGTACATGATGACTTGTCGTGGGAGTACTATCTCGCGCTTGCGCAGACGACCTTTAAGCTGTTGCTCGGTGACATCATAGTGAGTGCTGATGACACGTATGATGTCATCAATGGTGAGTGCCTGATTGTCAATCTTCACGGCTCGCATCACTATTCGCTCCACGAACTTCATGTCAATATTACAGTTGTAGGTGATGCTATAAGCCATGAGCGAGTTGATGATGCCCTGAATCTCTCTCACGCTGCCGTTTGCATTTTCGGCTATGTAAGAGATTACATTTTCCGGAATGTGAAGTCCGTCACGCTGAATCTTTCGTTTTAGGATATCCACACAGAGCTGCACGTTTGGTTTCTCCATCTCTGCCACTACGCCACAAGAGAAACGTGTGATGAGACGATCCATCATTCCGCTAAGCTGAACAGGTGGACGGTCACTTACGAGAATGATACGCTTTGCCGTGCGGAAGAGGTGGTTGAAGATATGGAAGAATGTCTCCTGTGTCTTTGTTGACGTAAGCCATTCCTGCACATCGTCAACGATAAGCATGTCAATGGTCTGGTAGAAACCAATGAAATCATTGATCTTACCCTGCATGTTGGCATTGGTGTATTGTACCTGAAAGATTCGGGCGCTGACATAAAGCACTCGCTTGTTAGGGTACATTTCCTTGCAACGCACACCGATAGCGTTGACAAGATGTGTCTTTCCACAGCCAGAAGGACCGTAGATGAACATTGGGTTGAACTGAGTGCCTTGTGGATGTTCGGCTATGCTTAGACCTACGGAGCGGCATAGCTTGTTTGAAGCACCTTCCACATAGTTAGAGAATGTCTGATGCAGGTTGAGCTGAGAATCGATTTCTGGCAGGTGGGTAGTGACAACCGAACCTGGTGCCTGAATCAGCTCTTGTGCCTTGTCGGATGCAAGGGCAGCCTTGGCCTTTCCATCACCACTTTGGGTATCAACATACCCCTCGTATGTATATCCAAATCCCTTCTCTCTACGCTTCATCTGAGGCGTAGGAGGTGTTTTTGTCGTACTATCTTCTTTCTTTACGATGATAGTATGCCATAATAGTCTTATTTTGCCAAATGTGTTGCTTATAGCAATACGGAGGTGTTCGATGTAGTTCTTTTGGATGTGTTGAGCCACATAGTCGTTTGGCACACGTAGAATGAGAGTGCATGTAGCTGGACTATATGATTCAAACTCAACCTTAGAGAACCATTTTTCGTATTCACTCGCCTCTATATTCTGCTGAAAGTAATTTTGGCAACTCGCCCATAGGGCACGAGGATTTTTCACTTTAGGATTTAATTAATATTCAAATAATAGCCCCTCACCCGTCCTGCGGACACCCTCTCCCCAAGGGGCGAGGAAAATATTAGTATAGCCGCTGATGTGGGGGCGTTATTATGGAATGTTTAAACGAAAAAGGTAATATCCCCCTCTCCCATAGGGGAGAGGATGCCCATAGGGCAGGTGAGGGGCTATTTATCTTTCCTTCCGAAGAGGGAGAAATGCACATAGCGTTTTGGATGAGCCTTTAGGTCGATGAGCAGAGAGTCTGCTGCCGCCATTGTGGCAGTCATGTTGTTGTAGAGACTTGGGTCATGAAGAAGAAGACCGACAGAACCCTCACGAGAGTTGAGAGTCTTTGTGAGGTTCTCTACGTTGTTCAGAGTCTTGTCAACCTTAGCCATAGTGCCAGCGAGGTCGAGGGCTGCGAGATTACCTGTGAGCTTCTCTGTGTTGGCAAGAGTAGCGTCAGCCTTTTCTGCAATACCCGGAACACGCTGGTTGAGGTCAGCAAGCATCTTGTTCAGCTCATTTGTAGAAACTGTGAGATTATCTGTTATCTTCTGCGCGTTGTGGAGAGTATTTGCAAGGGCAGGATCAGCCAAGAGCAGATTGATAGATGCAAGTATGCTGTCGAGCTTTGGAAGCATCTGCTCAATGGCAGGAATCATAGCCTTGACCTGTCCCATAGCACCTTCTGAAACTGCACCCTTGATAACGTCTCCCGGCTTGAGGAGATTGTCAGGAGTACCTGCAAGTATAAGGTTCACGCGAGAGTTGCCCATAAGGTCGGTGCTAATCTCGGCTGTTGTACCTACAGGAAGGTGTAGGGCCTCGTCAACATCAGCTCTTGCCACGATGATGTGACGCTGATAGTCGTATTTCGTATCTAACACCGTGCCAATGCGATAGCCGTCGGCATAGATAGGTGCTGCGCCTGAAAGACCCTCTGCGTTTTCAAATTCCACGATGTAGATATTATCTGATGCAAAAAGGGACTGTCCCTTGAGGAAGTTCATTCCGAAGTACAGAAGAACTAATCCTACGATTGCCACGAGGGCAATTCTTACTTCTTTTGTAAAATATTTCACTGTAGTATTTCTTTTTATCTTCTCTGGTTCAACTTGAACTCAATGATAGCATCATTGGTGTTCATCTTCTCGCCATTCTTGAAGGCAACAACGAAGCATCCTGGGAATTTCGCTGCCAGATCCTTACGCAACTGCATGATCTCGTTGTAGTCGGTTGATGCTCCGAGCGTGTACTTGAATACACGACCTTCCTTATAATAGTTGGCTTTCTCGCCCTTTAGGCGTGTGTCGCTTGCATCAAGCACCTTGTCTGACACGAAAATCTGCACCATAAACACAGGTGCGCCCACAGGAGCCTTGTGGTCAGATGAAGTGGTGCTACGAGGCACATTAAGTCGATTTCTGATAGGATCAGTCTTAGGCTTCTGCTGTGCCTGAGCCACAGGTGCTGGTTGTTCAGCTTTTTGTTCTGGCTGTTCCACTTTTGGAGCAGAGGCAATCTCTTGCTGTTTCTGGGCAATAACCTGTGGCTGTTCCTGTGGAAGTTGACGAGCCTGAGGCTGTTGCGCAGGTCTTGGCTGCTCTATCTGTGGCAAAGTCTGTGCCTGAGGTTGCTGGGCAGGTGCAGGCTGCTGAGGCATTGGTAATGTCTGAACCTGAGGCTGTTCAGGCTCTCTTCTTACTTGTTGATTTTGCCTTTGAACCTGACTTTGATTTTGAACTATGTTTTGCTGAGGCCTTACTACCTGATTTTGAGGTACGTTTTGCTGATTTGCTATTGCCCTTTGATTCTGAGCTATGTTTTGCTGAGGCCTTGCTACCTGATTTTGAGGTACGTTTTGCTGATTTGCTATTGCCCTTTGATTTCGAGCTATGTTTTGCTGAGGTCTTGCTACCTGCTGATTTCTGTTTGCCATTTCGTTTGGTGCAGGAACCACCATTTGCAGTTGCCCTATCTCTGGTTCGCTTGGATTTGGCAGTTGCTTCATGTTTACGACCTCCCTTATCTCTAATTCGGGCTCCTGTTGACGAGGTTCTTCTATTTGAACAGGTGCCTTTGTCGAGGAAGACGATCCACCGTTGTAGTTGTTCTTGTATTTCACGAATGCCTGATAGATGCCTCGTGCCATCTTGTCAACCTCTGATTCTGTGTTCAGAATCTTCTCTTCATCGCTTGTTGAGATGAAGCCAAGCTCTATGAGACAACTTGGCATAGAGGTCTCACGCAGCACAAGGAATCCTGCCTGTTTTACTCCCTTGTTAGGACGATTGGCAGTAGAGCAAACATTTGATTGTACGAGCTTTGCAAGCTCCACGCTCTTTGCCATATTGTGATCCTGTAGGAACTCGAAAATGATATAACTCTCTGAAGAGTTTGGATCAAAGCCCTCATAGTGCTTCTTATAGTCCTTCTCTACAAGAATCACGGAGTTTTCTCGCTTAGCCACATCAAGGTTGTCTGATGCTCGGTGCATACCAAGGGTGTAGGTTTCAAGACCACGGGAGATTTTCTTGCCAGGAAGGGAGTTGGTGTGAATAGAGATAAATAGATCTGCCTTTGCCTTGTTGGCTATCTCTGCACGTCCGTGAAGAGTGACGAAAACATCGGTCTTACGTGTGTATATCACTTTCACATCGCCACAGTTACGCTCAACATACTTACCGAAAGCAAGGGCTGTGCGTAGGTTGATGTCTTTCTCCTTCGAGAATTTTCCCATAGCACCTACGTCATGTCCTCCATGTCCCGGATCTATCACGAGCGTGAACTTGTGCTTGCCGGCAGCCATAGCGGCTGCGGCGAACAGTATTAATATGAATGATATTAAAGACCTGCGTGTCATCTTCTTAACTCTAAACACTAAGCTCTAAACACTAAACTTTTTAATTGTCAACATTCTCCCCTGGAATATATTTCTTTAGTGCACGGGCTACACCACTCTTCCACATGTTGAGCATTTCTTCCTTGAATGTGAGAGACTCAATAAGCTTGACTACCAGTGGAATAGGCATGTGATAGCGAAGCACACCAGAGAATAGTTTTGCATAGTTCCAGCAATCAGGATTGAACTTTTCTGAGAGACCCTCAACGGTAGTCTTATAACCCTTGCGGTTCTCAAACTGGAAGTCGTAGCGGTGTGAGCCATCAGGATTTGTCTGACGGATAATCTTTCCGTTGACAACATTCTTAGGCAGTACTATTCCCTCCTCGTCATCCTGGATACCTGTGAAAATCTCGTAGGGACGACCGTCAAGAAGGCCCACAAATGCCACCCATTTCTCTTTGTTGTTTTGAAAGCGCACTACGTCACATTCCAGAACGTCTGGACGCTCCACTACTATGTTGATATCGCTATCGTATGTCATAAAATAACTATAATTTTGCAAAATATGCTGCAAAATTACAAATAAGTTTTCAATCATCCAAATTATTTCACGAAAATTAGTACCTTGTTATTGCAGCTCTTGTTATGTGTAAAGAAAAACAAATAGGTTTTTCCTTCATTGATCTTCCCTTGTCCCTCTTAAGTAAACTCGCTGAAGCTCCTATGATAAATCGAACGTTCACCGACTTTGCACCGACTTTGCACCGACTTTGGTACGGAGGTAGAGCGAAGGTACAACGGACTTACGTGGGAGGATTATCTGAACTTAAAATGCCGTGGATTTCATTGTTTATTATAAAAAGAGCAGATTTTCTTCGCTTAATTTTGATTTATCAGATTTTATTTGTATTTTTGCCTCGTCTTCATGATTTATTACCAGTCGTGGATTCATAACACCTAAATATAAGTGAAAAACAGGAATGGCAAAATCTTGAGAACCTAATTTGTTATTCAAGAGCATATGTTAAACAATCAATTATAAGTTTTGGAATTATGAGTACATTAAAAGAAAAACTTTCAAACATTCCAACTATGGATGAAAAGTATGTTGAACAGACTTTTATGGATATAGCTGAGAGTATTTTATACGATGGATATATCAAAGTCAGAGATGAATATCGTATATATGTGAAAACTGTAGAATTCTATTTCCATGCAGAAGAAGGCAGTATTTTCCATATCTCTGATCCTATTGTATATCATAGGAATGGGAAATTTCCTGGTATGAATCTTCCATACTTTCCTTTGCTAACCCTTCATGCACACGCTTCTGGATTTGACATTACTTTTGAAAACGAACAATATAAGTATAGGGCTTCAGCATTGATTAGAGCTTATGCAATCTATGATGTTAAAAGTAAATCGTTCATTAAAAACGAGAAGGGAAAGATATACGATGATAGGTCCACTTTCCTTTATAACTACCTAAATGGTTTCTCGCTTGATAATAACAATGATATTGAGTGGGTAGAAGAAAAATCAAAAGTTCTTCATGACATTCCCGATCCTTCTCCAAGAAGGAATGTGTATGTTTATGTTGATGGAAATAAAACAGACGAGAAAGACATGAGACCTTGGAGTTTTACAAGAAAGAATGATATAGAGCCATGATTAAGGATATAGAAACAAATGTGGTATATTTGTCGGATAAGCTTCCAAAAAAATATTCAGATTTCTGGGGTAGATTAATAAAGTTGTTTGATGAATTCGGCATCTTATGGAAAATTATTCCCGGAACGAATGATATTTGGGTTCGCGACTTTATGCCTATTCAATTAAGTGAGAAGGAATTCCTTCTGTACCAGTATGAGCCAGACTACCTGCAAGACTGCAGTTATAGGAAGTCAAAGACGGATTCTTCTTCGGTTTGTAGTTTGTTGGGGATCAAATGTCGTCTTACAAAGATGATAATAGATGGTGGAAACATCACGCTATGTGGTGATTATGTAGTAATGACCGATAAAGTATTTACAGAGAATGGGAAGAAAAAAGATGATGGAGATTTTATAGCTCAATTGGAGAATTTCTTTCAAAAGAAAGTGATTATCATTCCGTGGCATTGTATTGATCCTAATGATGAAAATGCTGATTTCTTTGGTCATTCTGATGGTTTTATTCATTGGTGTGGTGGCAACAAAGTTCTTATGTCAAATCATAGAGAGGTAGATCCAGAAGAAGCTAAAGAAATCAAGCAAATAATGGAGAGAAATGGGTTTGATGTCAGAGAAATGCTATTTGAGGTAAAAGACCAAGACTTAGATTGGAATTGGGCATATATAAACTATCTGCAAGTAGGGAATAAAATTGTAATGCCTGCTTTCGGAATACCCGAAGATAAACAGGCGTTGAAATATGTACAAGAATGTAATCCTGATTGTGAAGTTAGACAGATAAGAATGCGTGATATTGCAGCCAAATGTGGGGCGATGCATTGCATCTCATGGAATATTAAGGAATAAATAACTTCTGACAATAAATCTTGCGAATTTTTTTTAGTGCTTGTCCATTTCTTTTGTGTATCAAAGACATTAATATTTGTCTTTGATACACAGGTATAAGTTTGTGGTATTATACGTTGTCGATATTTTATTTTGAAACTAATTCCGTTGCCCTTGCTCTGGCTGGTTTTCCTGTTTCCGTAAGAGGGAGCTTGTCTATATGGATGATGAGCTTTGGCTTGCTGAACTTATTTGTCATTTTGCAAAGTTCCGTTCTTGCCTGTTCCGTGTCTCCTTCAGTAAGCAAAACAACGATTTCACCGAACTTGGGATCTTTCTTTTTCGTTATCATGAATGGAGAGGAGAGTAAAGGCTGAAGCTCACGTTCTATCTCCTCAATCTGTAGTTTTACCCCACCAGAGCATATCACGTTATCGCGTCTGCCTATTATACGGAAAGTTCCGTCTTGTCTCAATACTACTATGTCGTTGGTTATCAGCGTTTCAGGATTCAAAGCTGGTGCGTTGATTATCAAACAGCCATCGTGATCTTGCGAGAGGCTGACGCCTGGCATTGGCGTGTACCATTCTGATGTGTCCTTACCAGAAAGTCTTCGCATAGCGATATGGGATAGTGTCTCGGTCATTCCGTAAGTGCTCCATATCGCGTTTGGGAATGTGCGGAGTTGTTGTTCTATCTCCTCACTAACGGCTCCTCCTCCTACTATTACGTGTTTTGTTTTGGAGAGAGCCTCTCTTTCTTTCTCTACAAGTAGCGTGTTATAGAGTTGTAATGGCACGATAGCTGCAAAGGTAGGTGGATTTTGTTGAAGGGATATATCGGCAAAAGGATGTCCGCTTGGAGGAATATCTATCAGTTTCAGTCCTCTCTCCAAAGCCCTTACCACCATCATCTTACCTGCGATATAGTCGAGAGGCATACAGAGGAGAGCAGTATTGCCTTCTTTCAGATTTAGGAAGTCGCATGTCATTCTTGCTGAAGCACGCATACGAGTTTTTTCCACGAGCATACGCTTTGGTGTGCCCGTACTGCCACTTGTCTTTACCTCGATAAGGGGGGAAGACGACAGGAAATCGGATGTAAATTCTTCTAAAGTCATTATCACCTAACAACTATATTAGCGCCTTCTATTTGGATATTGTTCTCAATGTTATCTGTGAATAGTTGTCCTGTGCCTAATCCTTGTGGAAATGTTATGTTAGGACCGTAAACGGATTCTGCGAGAAGGGCTATGGAACGAAGTCCGATATTGCTCTCAAGGGCAGAGGTAATCCAAGAGTTAATACCTCGCTTATCGGCAAGTTCTATCCATTCGCGAGTACCGGAAATTCCTCCGTGCATAGTAGGTTTAAGTACTATGTATTGAGGATGGATGGTATCAAGAAGTCTTGCTTTTTCCTTTGGATCATTAATGCCTATCATTTCTTCATCAAGGGCAATGGCAAGAGGGGATTCTTTACAAAGTCGTGCCATCTCGTCCCATTGTCCCTGACGGATAGGCTGCTCTATGGAATGAATATCATATTTAGCCAGTTCGTTGAGCCTATCCATAGCCCATTCTGGAGCAAAAGCACCATTGGCATCAACACGCAGTTGCAGGTCTTCCTTTGGGAAACAAGAGCGAACATAACGTATCAATTCTATCTCTTTCTGCCAGTCGATAGCACCAATCTTGAGTTTGATGCAACGAAATCCGATCGCCATCTTGACCTTTACCTGTTCAAGCATATCCTCGAATGAAGACATCCAGACAAGTCCGTTGATAGGTATTGATATTCGCTCCTTCTGGTTGATGCTTCTTGTCTCTGCAACTGCTGATTCAAGGGCAAAACGAAGGGCAGGGTAGGAGAGCATATCATCAGGCCATGAGCCGTTTATGACAGATGGAAGAGCCTTTTCTGCCAGTCGTCTTACCTCGGAGATATCAGGATAGGCATTACGATCACAGGAGAGGTCGGGTAGGGGAGCAAGTTCGCCTGTGCCCTTCTTCCCTGTCTCTTTGTCTGTGAGCGTAATTAAGTACATCTCGTGAAGAGAATATTCTCCACGAGATGTACGTGCTGGTTTCTTGAAATGAAGTGTTTCTTTTGAAATGCTTAGCTCCATAGGAAATTGTCATTTCTCAATTCAATATTACTTAACGTGAGTTTGACGAATACGCACCTTTGGTGCTTGTACTGACAATAATTACCAATCTTACCAATCTTTAACCAATAAAAAATAAATTTCATGGAAAAAGATTGGTAAGATTGGTAATTATTGTCAGTTAAAAGCAGCTTGCTGCCATATATATTAAATTCATCGATCTCACGTTAATTTTCAATTGTCAATTTTTAATTGCCAATGGCCTACGGCAACGGTTTTCCCCAGTTAGGCTTGCGCTTCTCGAGGAATGCTCGACCACCTTCTTGAGCCTCGTCCATAAAGTAATAGAGTAAGGTCGCATCGCCTGCAAGTTGCTGAATACCAGCCTGTCCGTCAAGTTCGGCATTAAGACCTGCCTTTATCATACGGAGAGCCATAGGAGAGCGTTCCATCATAGTCTTTGCCCATGAGATACACTCTTCCTCAAGCTGATCGTAAGGCACAACTTTGTTCACCATACCCATCTCCTCAGCTTCCTTGGCAGTATAGAGACGGCACATGAACCAAATCTCGCGTGCTTTCTTCTGACCAACGATACGTGCAAGGTAAGAGCTTCCGAAACCTGCATCGAAGCTTCCAACCTTTGGACCAGTCTGACCGAACTTAGCATTCTCAGCAGCTATGGTCAGGTCGCATACGAGATGTAGAACATGACCTCCGCCAACCGCAAATCCGTTTACCATAGCAATAACAGGCTTTGGCAGACGACGAATCTGCATCTGCACATCGAGCACGCTTAGACGTGGTACGCCCTCATCATCCACATATCCGCCACGACCTTTCACGTTCATATCTCCTCCTGCACAGAAAGCCTGCTGACGAAGATATTCCTCGTCGGTCTGTCCTTCCTTTCGAGGTGTCTCTGCACCTGTTAGGAGTACTACGCGAATATCTCGGTTCTCGCGACATATTGCGAATGCCTCTGACAACTCCTTAGTTGTCAAGGGCGTGAAAGCGTTACGATAGCGAGGGCGATTGATAGAAATCTTTGCTATGCCCTCTGCATATTCAAGGATTATTTCCTTGAAAGGGTGTAGGATTGTCCAGTTCATATATTTATATTTTTTACGGCCTCTCCCCCCGCTTTGCACATACTCCGATGTTATCAACATCGGACTTCCCTCCGTAGGGAGGGAGCTGGAAGGCGATGGCATGTTTATTATTCAATTATTGTTTTTTGGGGGGACAGGCTCCCTCCCTACGGGGGAGGGCGGGGGGAGAGGCCACCTCCACCAACCTTGGCGCATTTCCACCTTCTTCTGTCAACCAATCAATAGCTTTGCTGATGTCCTCAGCCTTGCTGATAGCCTTTCTTGAAATTCCATATTGATGACAGGCGCCTACGGCTGTTGTGTGGTGTGATGCCATTACGTATTCATCACGTGCAGGAGAGTTTTCCAATCCGGGTAATTGCTTGAAAATCTCGCCACCTCCATTGTTAAGGAGAAGTATGCGGAGATTAGGTTTCAGGTGCATATTCCAGAGTGCGTTTTGGTCATAGAAGAAACTGAGGTCTCCTATAACGCAATACACATTTCCTTCGCTTACGAGAGAGGCACCTACGGCTGTGGAGAGAGAGCCTTCTATTCCGTTAAGACCTCGGTTGCAGAATACGAAGTGATCGGCATGACGTGCTGCAAGGCGTATGGCGGTAGAGTTGGCGTAATACACATCTGACTCTTTCGTCATGCGTTTTTCCAATTCCTGTACGGCTTGCTCCGTAATCTTGACAGGTAGTTTCTTCGCATCTTCCCTTACGGAAGAGAGAAGTCTGTCCCAGTTCATGACAAATGCGCTCTTCTCTAATTGGAGAATTGATGATAAATCCTCAAGAACGGTTGTGGCAGAGCCTTGGAGAATATAGCTTGCGTGCTGTGTGATATCCTCTATCTGCATTTGCTCGTTGAGCATTACTATCGTGCAGTCATCAAGAGTGCGCATGAACTGTCTTAGACGCTTGCTGATAGTCGTACTACCTATATATAGAAGGAAGTCTGGTTTATATTCTTCTGTATCAGAGCCTATTTTTGCAAAGGTGTCATCAAGACTTGGTGACGGATCGTCAGAAGATAGAGGCTCAGAAAGGATTGTTATGCCTTGACGGAGTTTGGCTATTGCCTTGCTCGGTATCTCGTAGCGTTGGCTCTGTCCTATGACGAACATAGGGCGTTGTGAGCGTGAAAGCATATCGAGGAAATATTTTCTTTCAATCTCGTCTGTCCAACGAAGTGGGTATATACCCTGAAGCTCTGGAAGTTCCTTTGTGGTGAAGTTAAAAAGAGGTTCGGTTATCGGCACATTGATATGTACAGACCTTTTTGTTGTCATCAAGGCAAGGATAGCCTCGCAAACAAGTCGGCGGCATTGCCATTGTTCTATCTCGTCCTTACATTCCGGAAGGTTCACGCTTTTCTCGACGAAAGAGCCTAAGGCATTTGGCTGTGGCATGGTCTGACCGTCAAGCTGACCTATCCAAGCCTGTGGTCTGTCTGCGGAAATGACTATTATCCCACGATTTTGATAAGAAGCCTCGGCTGCACCTGGGATGGTGTTGAGAAGGGCTGAGCCGGAAGTTACACATACTGCAACCATCTCGCCTGTCTGATGTGCCATTCCTAAAGCCACGAAAGCAGCAGAGCGTTCATCGGTCACGGGGTGACAGATGAATTTCGGTGATTCGTTAAAATTATGTACTATAGGAGCGTTTCGACTGCCCGGGCACACAACGATGTGCTCAACTCCGTAGTCGATTAGCAGAGAGGTTAGTATGTTGATATTGTCCTTGGAAGAAAACATCGTTTAAATGAAAAATTAAAAAATGAAAAATGAAAAATACAGTTTACGTTTTGTGCGTATTCTTATTCGCAGGATATGCTAAATCGTATTTTATAATTTTTCATTATTCATTTTCCATTTTTTGAAAAAAAAGGTGGTCGCACCGATGATGTGATGAAAACTCCGAGTTAAAAAGATTTGAGGACTCCCCGTCTTTGTAATCCATCGGCTTTTCAGCTTTCCTAATGTGATGTCACCCGAAGTGTTTATGTCATCAGGAATAATGGCCCGCCATTGACAAAAGAAGCTGTCTCGGTTTTCAGAATTATTTGATGAGTCTCCCGATCGAACCGGTGCGACCTAATATTTCTTTGTTTTTATGTCTGCAAAGGTAATAATTTTTTTCGATAATCCATTGAATTTGTCGAAAAAATTATTCTTCAGCCAAAGATTGCATCACCCTTTGCATATTTTCGAGCATAGTATTCATGTTCTCTGGGGTTTTGCATACTGCAAGGAAGAGGTCATTGAGATCTATGTCGTCAGGTGTATTGACTGGTGAATTGTGTAATAAAGTCTGCATATTATCAGCGAGAAGTCGGTATATGCAAACCACATTTGCAGGCTTTGTATGTGCCTTTACGGCCTTTCTGCCTGACTGATATCCCCTTATCACGGCTATCACCATAGCGCGAATCGCTATTTCTGATGAAACCTTGCCTGCCTCTAAAGGAGCCATTTCCTCGTTTATCACCTCAAAATATTCCTCTATGCTCATCACGTGACCTTGCAGAACAGCATAGAAGTTTCTGCGATACTCGTCAGCCATGAGGTTGAAGAGCTTGTCTGTTCGACAGGCGTGTTGCATCATCGTCATAGAATTGAGAGATGCGGGATCTGCCTCACGAAGACGTTGCTCCAGTCGCTCATGCGAAGGATAGTTGACAATGGCAATAGCGTCAAAGATACTCTCATAGAGGAATTGAGCCATTTCCTCATAATGCTCAAGCAGCAATTGCTTCATCTGCTTTGGCTCTACGCTTTGAGGACCATCGGCTTCGGGAAGACTTCCCTCTACTATTCCCTCAACGAATGAAGTGAAGAAACCTCTTACTATTGCCGGTATTATTCTTGGTGAGTTCAATTTTTAATTACGAATTACTAATTACAAATAGCCTCTTACTTGAAAATCTTGAATTTATACCCTTGTGATATAAGCCATTCCAAGGATTCAGGAAGAGCGGTATAGAGCTTGTCTATACTCTTCAAAGAATCATGGAAGGTTATTATTGAACCATTACGTGTATATGTCTTGATATTGTTGACCACATCCTCGGCTGTAAGAAGCCTTGAATAGTCGCGTGTCACGACATCCCACATCACAACCTTGTATTTTCGCTTTAGCCAGATATAGGCCGCAGGTCTCATCCAGCCATGTGGAGGACGGAAATATCTGGAGTGAATCAGTTCGTTAGCCTTGTTGGTATTCTTCACATACGTTCTTAGGGTATGCCTTATGCTACCCATGTGGTTGTATGTGTGATTTCCCACCTGATGCCCCTCTGCCTTTATGCGTTCATAGAGGTGGGGGTACTTGCGAACATTGTCACCTACCATAAAGAATGTTGCCTTCACCCCATATTTTGACAGAGTGTCAAGGATAAAGGGTGTTGCCTCGGGAATCGGCCCATCGTCAAAGGTTAGATAAACCGAATGCTCCTTTGGATCCATTCGCCAAAATGCTTTGGGATAGATCCAACGGAGCCATATGGTAGGTTGTTCAATTATCATTATTCACCGAAATTACCGCCACGATTGTGATATACGGTCATGAGACTCTTGAGTTCGTTGTCCTTCTTCATAGTCAATGCCTCGTCATAACGAGAAGAAATCTCGAGTATGCGCTGCATAGTATAGAAGTGGAGCAGACATTCACGCTGAGACTGGTTGAAACGCTTGTCGTTCAGAGACAGATACCAAGAGAGATACTGCTGGCTGTTCTTCCACATATCGTTGAGAACCTGCTCAGCCTTTTTCTTTTCTCCAACGGCATAGTAACCCTGAAGGAAGTCCATACCACCGCTCAGGTATGTCATAGGCACGTTGTATGTAGGCAATACCTTCTCTGCGTATGCGAGAACCTTCTTCGCCTTGTCTGTCTTACCCTCCTGAAGGAGATGTGTGATAAGCATACCGAACAGACGGCGATGCGTGAAGCACATGCGCATTACAGTCTCGTCAAGATAGAGTCCCTTCTTCTCAAGACCACCGAACTTGAACTTGTTCATGACATTATTGTATGTCTTCTCTGTATCAAAGTTGGTCTGGTCGTTTGTAGCGAACGGAGTGATACGGTTCACAAGACCTTCCTGAATGAAGTTGTCGCCGAGGTTCATGAAGTTCTCTGCACCTACTGTAAGGGCAACGTATAGAGGACGTGTCCAGTTGGCGTTACTTATCATCTCAAGCATCATGAGGTCGTTCTTGTAGAGGGCACGCTTACCCTTGAGTGAGATTGCCATCTTCTCAGGAATCTGGATCTCGTTGCCTGCAGAGTCACGTGGAATCATCATACCGCTCTTCCTTACTGCATTAGCGTCAATAGTGAGATAGAGGGTATCTGTAGGGATGACGTGCATATCGCCCTTACCTCCACGAACCCAGTACTTCATCACGTTGTGGATGTCGAATGGATCCTCACCATACTGTTTCTTGGCTTCTTCAGGGTGCTGTGCATAGAATTCCTTAACCTGCTCCTTCAGCTCTGGTGCAACCTCTATATACTCATTTGTGCCTGAGCAATAGTCGAGACGTGGCCAAGTGATAGGAAGTGCTGGAGATTCGTATGCCGGACGCATCATCTGGTCGATGTACCAGTCTGTCTGGAGATATGACAGGTTGCAGACACGTGCATCTGTACCTACACCCTCAACATCCTGATTATACCAGAGAGGGAATGTATCGTTATCACCATTTGTGTAGATGATAGGATATGTGCCTTCTTGCATAGAGTTAAGATAGTTCTGACCAAAGTCACGACAGCAATAGCGACCTGAACGATCGTGGTCATCCCATGTCTGTGAAGCCATCTGAACAGGAACAAGCAAACCTGCACCTCCGATGATTCCTGCAAGAACCACGTTCTCCTTCTTTGTCTTGCGGGCAATAAGATCGATGATAGCTGCGATACCCATACCACACCAGATTGCGAATGCATAGAATGAACCTGCGTATGCGTAGTCACGTTCACGAGGTTGCAAAGGTGTCTGGTTAAGATAGAGAACGATAGCGAGACCTGTCATGAAGAACAGGAAGAACACAACCCAGAACTGCTGAATACCCTTCTTGCCACGGTATGCCTGCCAGAAAAGTCCGATAAGACCGAGAATGAGAGGCAGACAATAGAATACGTTGCGTCCCTTGTTGTTCTTCAGCTCATCAGGAAGGAGACTCTGGTCGCCATACATCGCATTATCAATGAATGGAATACCCGTGATCCAGTTTCCGTGCTCAAGCTCACCGTGTCCCTGAATGTCATTCTGACGACCGGCAAAGTTCCACATGAAATAACGCCAGTACATGAAGTTACATTGGTATGAGAGGAAGAAACGGATGTTCTCCATCATAGTAGGCATGTTTACCGTCATCAACTGACCACAGCGGTCGTATTCGACAGGATATGTATCAATACCACCCATCCAGTCCTCGTATGCCTTTACGTGATTACCGTCAGAGCTATGCATTCTTGGGAAGAGCATATTCTGGGCATATACGTATGAATCCTTTGTGCGGACGGTGAAGTATGAGTCCTTCTCGTCAGGGGATTTCTTTTCAACACGCTGGATTACAGGGGCACCCTCCTTCATTTCCGGACGGCACATTCCCTGTTCTTCGTCAACTGTGAGAGCTACCTGTGAAGCGTATGTTGGACCATAGAGCAATGGACGATCACCATACTGATCACGGCTGAGGTAGTTACCGAGAGTGAAGATGTCCTCTGGTGAGTTCTGATCCATAGGTGGGTTAGCACTTGAACGAACCACAATCAGAGCGTATGTAGAATAACCGATCATCAGCATCAGCATACAGCAAAGAGCCGTGTTCTTGATGCGTGATGTCACATAATATGCCTTTGTCTTCTTGTTCTTGAGCTGAAGTGCAAAATAGAGCAAGGCAAGGATGATGATGCCAGTAATTACTGCAGACCATCCATATCCATAGAATGGAATACCGAGCATTCCAACGGCAAGAAGGAATGAGATATTTATCTTCTTGATACTCTTGTCAACATAGCTCTCGTAGATAGCCCATACCACGATGCCGATAAGCAAGGCGATATAGATAATCTCACCTGTGTTGAATGGCATTCCGAGGGTGTTCACGAAGAACAACTCGAACCAACCGCCAACGGTTATGATACCTGGTACAACGCCATAGAGTACGGCTGCTACTATCACAACACTTATTGTCAAGGCAATGAGTGAGCCCTTGAGGTCTGCATCTGGATAACGCTTGTAGTAATATACAAGTACGATGGCAGGAATACAGAGCAGGTTCAAGAGGTGAACGCCTATTGACAGACCTGTTATATAGGTGATAAGCACCAGCCAACGGTCTGAATGTGGGCTATCTGCATTATCCTCCCATTTCAGGATCATCCAGAATACAACAGCGGTAAGGGCACTTGAATATGCATATACCTCACCCTCAACAGCTGAGAACCAGAATGTATCTGAGAATGTATAGATTAGTGCGCCGACAAGGCCTGATGCCTCTATGGCTATTGTCTTTGTTGTGGTTAGTTCATCCCAATTATCTATGAGGAGACGGCGGACAAGGTGCGTTATTGTCCAGAAAAGGAACAATATACACGTAGCCGACAAGAGAGCACTCAGGGTGTTTACCATGCGTGCAACGTCTGATGGGTCGCTAACGAATTGGGTGAATAGGTTGGCTGTGAGCATAAAGAATGGTGCGCCAGGTGGGTGACCAACTTCGAGCTTGTAGCCGGTAGTGATAAATTCAGGACAGTCCCAGAAAGAGGCTGTAGGTTCAATGGTAGAACAATATACAAAGGCTGCAATAAGGAATGTCACCCAGCCGAGTACGTTGTCTATCAGTCTGTACTGTTTCATTTAATTACTTAAGTATTTTATAAAATGATTTATTTCCTTCTTTGGCAATTCATGTTTGCCCAATTCCATGCAAAATTACTAAATATCGTGTAGAAAAAAGAATGAAATACGAAAAAAATACGAATTAAGGCTTGATTTTGTTTTCTTTAACTTTTAGAGTCGTGTGGTAACTATATCTTGTCGTTTAGTCGCCGCCAAATCCTCTTAAAAATGTGTTTTTGCTAATCTGATAAATATACATATAGTTATCAGGTGTTTGATATTCTATAAAAAGGCATAATTTCCCAAATCTACGTGCTTTTGCCCAATCCGGAGATTTATCATCGAATAGGGTAGATTTAATACTAAAATACATCCGCTTAATCTTTGCTCCTTGAACCATAACATAACTATATTTTGAAAAGTCCATATTCATTACATGCGTAATATCTTTGCCATCATATAAATATGTGGCAGATTGGAGGAATTCCTTTTCTGTATGAAAAACACTATATCCATCAGGATAGAATCCTTCACCGCCAACAGGTTTTATTTTTTTATAATCTGAATAATCAACCTCGAATTGATGAAAGAATCCAAATGTGAGTGCAATTATTGAGATTAGCGATATTGCGATAACAGTTTTCTTGTGATTTCTTATCATATTGATGACTACATTTTTTTGGTGCAAAAGTAAACAAAAATTTCAATACTACCAAGGGAAGCCTATAAAAAGATTTGTTTCTCCTTCGTTCTGGGGCGATAGTAAATACCATATAAATACCATATAAATACCATAAAGATACCATATAAATACCATAATAATACAATAGTTAATGGTATTATAATGGTATTATAATGGTAATATAATGGTATTATAATGGTATTATCATCGGACTTACATAGGATTTATTACGTATGTTCTTCCGTATTTGGACATAAAAAATAGCCAGAGTAATTGTCCTCTGGCTATTTCTGATTGTTTTATCCTATGATTTCCCAGAACTCTTCTGGTAATGAAATGTTCTCTATGTTCTTGGCATCCTTGAAAAGAGGGGCGATGTCTTGGGCATTAAATCCTGCTATGCCACAGCCTATTGGGGTGACGAGAAACTGCTTTTCGGGATGTTGTGAGGCATAGGTTATGAACTCGTCAACGTATGGCTGTATGGTTTCTACGCCTCCTTGCATGGTTGGTATGGCGTATGACTGTCCTTGAATGCCTACGCCCTTGCCCATCTCTGCGCCGAAATGCAGACGAGCCATTCGGGCTGCGCCTCCTCCGTGGAAGCCTCCAAGATTAGAGCCAAAGACGAATATCTCGTTTGGCTGGAGAGCGGTTATAAACTCTGGTGTTATTCTATTTTTCTGCATATTTAGGTATAGTTAGAATGGTTTAGATACTATAAAAACGGCCATGCGATAATCAGATACCTCATTACCTTGCCTATGCTTATGCTTATGAGGGTTATGAAAACATTTGCTCTCATAAGTCCAAGTAATATCGAAATTGCACTTCCGAGAAGAGGAAGGAAGGCAAAGAAACCCATCCATGCGCCTCTTCCTCCCATGAATCGTTGGGCTTTGTCGAGTGTTTCCTTCTTTACGTGGAGATATTTCTCAATCCAGTCTGTTCTTCCCATTCGTCCTATGCTGTAATTGAACATAGAGCCGGCGGTATTGCCTATTGAGGCGTATATCACCATTTCCCAAGGATCAACGCCAGCAGCAAGCATAGCCAGCATTACAGCCTCGGAAGAGAATGGAAACACGCTACCAGCAATGAATGCTGCTATAAGCATTCCGATAGGACCATATTGTATTAGGAATTCGAGCATGGTGCTATAGGATTGGAATTTTGAAATATGGGGTATAGATTGCCATTATTGATATTATCGCTATTATCACTATTGTTGCGATGAATACGATGTTTGTCAGTTTTGTGGTTGTCAAAGAGAAATAGTGTGCTGCCAAAGGACAAACGGCAATAGTGAACATGGCAAGGGTATAGTTGGCATAGAGTGGCACTAACGGAGTTATTACCGCAAAGAATACTGATAGCGCGATGATTACATCGTATAGGTTCCTGGTCTTTAGTTTGTCCTTATATGCTGTACGGACGAAGTGAGTCCATCCTATCAGCATAAGAATCAATAAGATGGCGTAGTATGCGACCTGTCCGATGGTTGTGCTCGAATAGTCAAAGAATACCGAACCGTCATAAAGGAGTTTATAATGATCCTTTAGCCAATCTACGTTTTCTTTATATACGAAATACGGGATTAAAGCCCAATGTGGGAGTATAAGTCCCATGATTATTGCGCTTACAGCCTTGAATGACATGGCATATAATGGGGTGCATAGCAAGATGAATATTACGGGAAGGAAATACAGGAATGGAGCCCAGATAATGCTTCCTATGCTTATTGTTAATGCCATGCAGAATATGCTCGGCACTTCCGTCTTGTCCCTATAGCAGAAAAGAAGTAGGAACGTGCAGATTCCCATTAGTGCCTGAATGGTTATTGTCTGCCAGCTGATTGTTATTGTTGCTTGCATCGTGGCAAGCCAGAGAAAAACGCACGACATCATCCTTGATCTTATTCTCAGGAGTGCGTTGCGGTTGTTCAGCTCTGCTATCAGATAGGTAGAAAAGCCCGTCAGCAGGAGTGGTATCCATAGTTTCTGGGATACCAATCCTGCTGCAAGCCATATCAGTATACAGACGATTGCTGATACTGGTAGGGATAGTGAACTTTCTGCTGCTCTGTTCTGAAATCGTTTCATCAGGTTAAATGAATAATGAAAAGTGAAAAATGAAAAATACAAGTTACATTTTTTGCTCTATAGTAGTAATCTGTATTTTATAATTTTTCATTTTTAATTTTTCATTTATTAAAGATCCTGTCCTATATCCGAACGGAAGTACTTATCCGTAAACTGGATCTTCTGTGCCTCGGCGAAACTCATCTGAAGAGCCTCTTCCTTGTTCTTGCCGTAAGAGCTAACAGCGATTACACGACCGCCGGCTGTAACTACCTGACCGTCCTTGGTCGCAGTTCCTGCATGGAACACGATGCTGCCCTCAACATCCTTGATACCTGTGATTGGGTAGCCCTTAACATATTCCTGTGGATAGCCACCGCTAACGAGCATTACGCATACAGCAGCACGCTCGTCAAATTCTATAGTACGCTTGTCGAGATCCTCGTTTGCAACACCCTCGAAAAGATCAACAATGTCACTCTTCAGACGAAGCATAACACTCTCTGTCTCAGGGTCTCCCATACGGCAGTTATACTCGATTACCATAGGCTCGCCATTCACGTTGATAAGACCGAAGAAGATAAAGCCCTTATACACAATGCCTTCCTCTGCAAGACCTTCAACCGTTGGACGGATGATGCGCTCGTCAACCTTCTTCATCCATTCCTTTGTAGCAAAAGGAACAGGTGTCACGCTACCCATACCGCCTGTGTTGAGACCTGTGTCATGCTCGCCGATACGCTTGTAGTCCTTTGCCTCTGGAAGAATCTTGTAGTTCTTGCCATCTGTCAGAACGAATACTGAGCACTCGATACCTGAAAGGAATTCCTCGATAACAACGCGTGAAGAAGCGTTGCCGAACATACCGCCAAGCATTTCGCGGAGCTCTTTCTTTGCCTCTTCGAGATTGTCGATGATGAGAACGCCCTTACCTGCACAAAGACCATCAGCCTTCAGAACGTAAGGAGCTTTCAAGGTCTCAAGGAACTTGCAACCCTCCTCTACATGATTGCCGTCGAATGTCTCGTAAGCAGCAGTAGGGATGTTGTGACGCTTCATGAATGCCTTTGCGAAGTCCTTAGAGCCTTCGAGCACAGCACCTGCCTTTGAAGGACCGATAACTGGAATGTTCTTTGTGCGCTCGTCATTCAGAAGATTGTCGTAGATGCCCTTTACAAGTGGATCCTCTGGACCTACAACTACCATATTAACGCCATTCTCAACAACGAATGTCTTGATAGCCTCGAAGTCATCAGCCTTGATAGCTACGTTTTCACCAACCTCACCAGTTCCTGCGTTACCAGGAGCGATGAAAAGTTTCTCACACTTTGCGCTTTGCGCAATCTTCCATGCCAAGGCATGCTCACGGCCGCCTGAACCTAATAGTAATATTTTCATATAGACCCACCCCCTTGTTGCGGAGGGTACGCATTTTTATTATTGTTATTTATATTTCTTAGTTAAATGAAAAATGAAAAGTGAAAAATGAAAAATACAAGTTACCTTCTTCGTTTTGAAGTTGTAATCTGTATTTTATAATTTTTCATTTTTAATTTTTCCCATTTAGATAGTCCTCAAAATACCTCGTAATCCTCTCGTGCAGATGCACGCTCTTGTGCCCCTTCATGTTATGCCCCTCGCCTGGATATGCGAAGAAATCAGGCTGAGTGCCAGCCTCGCTGCAAGCGTTAAGGAACATAAGGCAATTCTGAGGAACAACCGTAGGGTCGTTCATACCTGTGATGATTTGAAGCCTGCCCTTGAGGTTCTTAGCCTTGTTCAAGAGAGAGGTCTGCTCGTAGCCCTCTGGATTTGTCTGAGGTGTGTCCATATAGCGCTCGCCATACATCACCTCATACCATTTCCAGTCGATTACAGGACCACCTGCCACACCTACCTTGAACACGTCAGGATAGTTTGTCATGAGGGATATTGTCATGAAACCGCCAAAGCTCCAGCCATGAACGCCAAGTCTGTCGGCATCAACGTATGGAAGTGACTTTAGATAGTTCACACCACACATCTGATCCTTCATCTCTTCCTGACCAAGATGACGGAATGTTACCTGCTCAAACTCCTTGCCTCGATTCTCAGAACCTCTATTGTCGAGAATGAAAAGGATATATCCTTTCTGAGCCATATAGGTCTCCCAAGAGCGTGAAGCCCAATGCCATGAGGCATCCACGTTATGAGCATGAGGACCGCCATAGACATATACTACGGTTGGGTACTTCTTATTAGGATCGAAATCAGCAGGACGAACCATTCGCCAATAGAGATCCGTTACTCCATCAGCAGCCTTGATAGTTCCGTTGATATACTCTGGAACCTGATAGCCTTCCCACGGATCCTTTGCCGTGAGATAGCGTACAGGCTTCTTGTTTGTTGCGAAGAGAATGTCGATATTATGCGGAACCGTAGGCTCTGAGTATGAATCTGTTATGTAAAGTCCTGACTCGCTCAACTTGCCTTTGTGTACGCCCTTGCCTTTGTCAAGCATAGTGCGCTTACCTGTTTCTATGTTCACGCTCCATAGGTTCATCTGAAGAGGATCAGCCTCATTGCTCCTGATGATGACGCTCTTTGTCTTTGCGCAGAAACCGAGAATTTCATCCACAACAAAATTGCCCTTGGTGAGTTGCTTGAGATTGATGTCTCCGTTCAGATTTCCGACATAGAGATGCATATATCCGTCCTTCTGACTCCACAAAAGGAACTTCTGATTGTTCCAGGGAATGAATGAGATAGGATGCAGAGGTTCTACATACTTCTCGTCCTTTTCTGTGTAGAGAGTGCGGATTTTCTCTCCGCTCTCAGCAGAATATTCATTAAGGGAACAGTCGTTCTGATCGCGGTTCAGCTCAAACAAGTATATCTTCTTGCCATCGGGTGACCATGCGATATTGGTGAAATATCTGTCCGTTGGATCTCCTGTGTTGAGATAGATAGTCTTCTGAGTGTCAATATCATAAATGCCGATTGTCACCTTATGACTTGTCATACCAGCCATAGGGTATTTGTCCGGATCGTGCTTTGCTTCCCTCTGGAAAAGGTCAACCTGTGGATAGTCTGCCACCATACTCTGATCCATACGATAGAAAGCAAGTTTCTTGCCATCCTCTGACCAGAAAGTACCTTTCTCAATACCGAACTCATTCCTGTGAACGCTCTGGCCATAGACAATTTCCCTACTTCCATCTGTTGAAAGCTGGGTAGTCTTACCATCTGCGGTACGCACAAAGAGATTATCCTTGTCAAGATATGCGTCAGCCTTACTCTTGGCATTCCACTCCAACGAGCCTTTCTTATCCTGACTCCATACCAGTTTCTTTGCCTTAAAGTCAACGAGCATACGCTTTGTCTTGTTGCTTACAAGTACAAGCGACTCGCCAGAGTATGGGAACTTGGCATTAAGAAGAGTCCTGACCACATTCTCACCTTCAAGATCAGCCCAAGCATTAAGGTCGCTGAGGGTGAAAAGATGCTTCTCACTCGCATTCACCTTATTAATAAGGGAAACGCTCTCCACGTCAAGATGCATGAGCTCATCGCCCCACCATGTTGTGTAGCGATTCTCAGGACGCATATTACGATAGTTTGTGCCACCGAAGTTAAGATCCTCCAGCGTGAACAACTTTTTGTCCTGTGCCTGCATCATAGTCGTGGTTAGGAGTGTCAGAAATAATATGAAAAGACGATTAATCCTCATCGTCATCTATGAAATCTGCCTTGAATTTACTATCGCGCTTGCCACCTTTGCCTTTCTTAAAGTCATCATGCTTGCCGAAAGGCTTCTTGCCCTTACGATCCTCACGGTCAAATTTCTTGCCGCCCTTGAAGTTCTTGCGGTCGCCACCATCGCGATCCTCACGCTTGAAGTTCTTGCGCTCCCTGTGCTCGCGCTCTTGCTTCTCAGCCTCGCGGCGACGCTCAAGTGAGAGGAACTTGAAAGAGCGAATATCCTGTCCTTCGTTCTCTTCCTGCTCGTCCATGCGCTGCTTGAACTCACGATTCTTCTTGAATCTATGCTTCTCGGCCATCTGCCTCTTCTCTTCCTCTGTCTTTACAATGCCACCCTCAGCACGGAAATCGCTGAAACGACCGTTGAACAGACAATACTTTCTGAACTCACACTCAAGTGAGCCGTTGTAGAGAGGAATCTTTATGCTTGGCTTCAGACGAATCTGCTCAAAGCACTCCTGACGATAGCTCAGAACCCAGGCCTCGTTATCCTTGAAGCTGTTCTTCAGCTTGTCGCCGATCATCTTGTATGTTGCTAGGAGGTTAGGGGTAGAGATACGCTCTCCGTATGGTGGATTTGTCACCATGATAGCCTTTTCTGATGGTTGCTTGAAGTCGGCAAAGTCTGCCTGCTCTATTATGACGTCCTTGCTAAGACCAGCCGCACGCACGTTGAGGGATGCTGTATTAACAGCCTTCATATCAATATCATAGCCGTAGATCTTATGCTCGAACTCACGCTCTCGTGAATCGTCGTTATAGATCTCGTCAAAGAGGTCTGCATCAAAGTCAGGCCACTTCTCGAAGGCGAACTCCTTGCGGAACACACCTGGTGAGATATTGCGAGCAATAAGTGCAGCCTCTACCACGATAGTACCAGAGCCACACATAGGGTCGATGAAATCAGTCTCGCCCTTCCAGCCTGTCATGAGAATCATACCGGCTGCAAGAACCTCATTCAGAGGAGCCTCTACACTCTCCTGACGATATCCACGACGATGCAGAGACTCACCACTTGAGTCGAGGGCAACGGTAGCGTCATTATCTGAGATATGGATGTTTATGCGGATGTCAGGATTTGCAACTGAAATGTTTGGACGCTCGCCTGTTTTCTCACGGAACTGATCCACGATTGCATCCTTCACCTTGTATGTCACGAAGCGTGAGTTGCGGAAATCCTCCGAATATACCACAGAATCTACAGAGAAAGTCTTTCCCTTCCCGATATACTCGCTCCAGTCAATCTCCTGCACTTTCTCGTACATATCCTCAGCTGATGAAGCCTTGAATGTGGCTATAGGCTTGAGGATGCGGATGGCTGTGTGCAACTGGAAGTTTGCACGGTACATCATCTCCTTGTCACCGGTGAAGCTTACCATGCGATTGCCCTTTTCTACATTCTTGGCACCGAGTTCTGTCAACTCCTGAGCCAGTACTTCTTCAAGACCCATGAAGGTCTTTGCTATCATTTTAAATTCCATATCCATTAAGGTTGGTTGAGTTGTCGCGGAAACTCTTGTAAATCTTTGTATTTGGAGCTACATTCTCGGTAATCCAGATATTTGCGCCTATTACGCAGCCTTTTCCTATTGTTATCCTTCCGAGAATGGTCGCATTACTATAAACTATCACATTATCCTCAAGAATTGGATGGCGAGGTATTCCCTTGATAGGGTTGCCGTTCTCATCAAGAGGAAAACTAAGTGCACCAAGCGTTACACCCTGGTACAGCTTTACGTTGTCTCCGATGATACACGTTGCGCCTATCACAACGCCCGTTCCGTGGTCAATAGTGAAGTGATGACCGATTGAAGCTGCTGGGTGTATGTCGATACCGGTCTCTGAATGAGCCAGTTCCGAGATCATTCGAGGGATGAGTGGTACGCCAAGAACATGAAGCTCATGGGCAATACGATAGTTTACCAATGCCTTTATCACAGGATAGCATGAGATAATCTCGCCAAAGTTCACAGCTGCCGGGTCGCCGTTGTAGGCAGCCTCTATGTCAGTTGCGAGTGTCTTACGGATCTCTGGGAGTCGTGCAATAAGCTGGTTAGTTATCTCTCTCGCTTTCTTCTGCAAACAATTGTCGTTGTCGAGACAGTCTTTGTCATCATCGCAATCCTCATCAGCAAAGCATAGACCAGCCATTATCTGCTGGAAGAGCAGTTTATGCAATCTCTCAAGGTCTATGCCGATGTGATAGGGTAGGGTGTGTCTGTTGACTGATGACTGTCCGTAGTAGCCTGGGAACAATATGCCACGGGCAAGCTGTATAATTTCAGATAATGCATCTCCTGAAGGCAGCGGATTGCCTTCCTGGTGCTGATGGAACAGACCTTTGAGCGATTCGCTGTCTGAAAGTCTGCTCACAGTCTCGATGAGCGTCTTATTTGTACTTGATGGTGTCATCTTTTTTGTTGTGTCAATAAATTTGTTGCAAAATTAATAAAATTACTTATAAATAAAGAACTTTCGTAGAAAAAAATAATAAAAAAACTTAGTAATTCGTAATTCGCAATTCGTAATTTACAATTAATATGTATCTTTGCAAAGAGTTTTGTAATTCGCAATTTGTAATTTATAATTAAGTTTGAGTAAGAAAGCACAGAATTTTTTCCTGCTCTTTGGACTTGTCGTCCTCGGAGTTATGGTATGTCAACTGGATTTCCAAGAAGCGTGGCGTGGTATGTGCCATGCAGGTTATTGGTTCGTTGCGGTTGTGGTTCTATGGGCATTTCTCTATATATTCAATGCCTCTGCGTGGTATATCATCATCCGTTCTGACGGAAGTCCTGAAACCCGAAAACTCAGTTTCTCGTATATTTATCGTCTCACGGTCTCTGGTTTTGCGCTAAACTATGCCACTCCGGGAGGACTTATGGGAGGGGAGCCTTATCGCATCATGTCTATATCTCCTTTTATTGGCAAGGAAAAGGCTTCCTCATCGGTCATCCTTTATGCTATGACCCACATGTTCAGCCATTTCTGGTTCTGGACAATAAGCATAGTCCTCTTTCTTGTCACCCAGGCTCTTACCTCCAATCTCGCCATACTCCTTGCCCTCTGCACAGGCTTCTGTTTCTTGGGATTGTGGTTCTTTATGGCTGGCTATCGTAAAGGGTTGGCTAACAGAGTATTGTCTGTTGCCCGACATATTCCGTTCCTCAAGCGTTGGGCGCGTCCTTTCGTAGAATCCCATAAAGAGCAACTCGATACTGTTGATAGTCAGATTTCTGCACTTCATGCTCAGAATCCAAAGACTTTTGTAACGGCTGTTCTCCTTGAACTTGTCTGCCGAATTGTTTCATCCTTGGAGATTTACTTCATCCTCCTTGTCCTTATGCCCGAGGTGAGTTTCATCCAATGTATTCTTGTCCTTGCCTTCACCTCACTCTTTGCCAATCTCCTCTTCTTCATTCCCCTTCAGTTAGGGGGGAGGGAAGGCGGTTTCCTTATGTCTATAACCGCTTTCGGCATATCATCGGGAAGTGCCGCTTTCGTTGCCCTCATGGTTCGTCTTCGAGAACTCATCTGGACGGCAATAGGCCTCGCGCTTATCAAGTTCAGCGGAAAGTAAATTCTTCTTGGAAAGCAAATTAGCAGCAAATTATATTCTGTAAATTCTGGCAGCAAGCTGCTTTTAACACCTCGCTATTTGCTTTCGCCATCTAAAAAAACAGGGAAAAACCAATAAAAACATATAAAACAAAATGTTTTCTTTTGTATTCTTTTGTTTTAATTGGTTTTTCTAAATGGCGAAAGCAACGAATTATTAACTAAACACAAAGGCGCTAAGGCGCAAAGATTTTATCTGAACACGGAAAATACAGAATAAACGAAGGCCTTCGTTTCTTTCGTGCATTTCGTGTTCGTAAAAAGAAAACCTCTGTATCTCTGCGTCTCTGCGTTTGAAATATATTGCTTTCGCCATCTAAAAAAACAGGGAAAAACCAATAAAAACAGATAAAAACAAAATGTTTTCTTTTGTATTCTTTTGTTTTAATTGGTTTTTCTAAATGGCGAAAGCAACTAATTATTAATACCTTACTATTGGCTTTCTTACATCACATCATTCTCGTTGACCATCGTATCATCGTAAATCTCCATTTTCTTCGTAGGGTCATTACTGCCGATGAGTAGATGCTTGTTGTGATGTATCTCTATCTGCCGCATAGCAGGCTTAATGTATTCTTTCTTTTCCATTTTTTTAAGTCTAAAGTCAAAAGTCTAAGGTCTAAAGTCAGCCCCCCTAAATCCCCCTTAAAGGGGGACTTCCTTTCGCGAATCGGCTTTTATATAACAAATTTATAACTCTCTGATAATCAGTATTTGTTATTTCTGTATTATTTGGAAAAAATGGTCCATACGGTACTCCTATGTAAATACCATTAAAATACCATATAAATACCATTAAGATACCATTAAAATACCATAGTTAATGGTAATATTATGGTATTATTATGGTAATATTATGGTATTATAATGGTATTATCATCGGGCTTAGTTCGGATTATCAGCGTAGGTATAGCTATGGAAAAGCGTCGTAAGAGCTGAGCGACAGGCTGATTAACGTTAGTTCGAATAAAAAAGGAAACGGATTTATCTGAAACAAATCGCGGATATATTACTGCGCCAGCTATCAGAAAAATCAGACAAATCCGTTTCCCTTATCATTTCAATAGTAAAATTAACAATAAATCAGTTTCCTTTATTTCGTAGAACTATCGTTAATTAATTGTTTGCGGAATCAAGCCAAAATGTTATTTTTTATAAATTTTTTTGGTTGTATGTGGAAGAGTGTGTAATTTTGCACTCGGATATGAAATATGCAATCATAGCAGCTGGTGAAGGTTCAAGACTGGCAGAGGAAGGAATCTCTGCACCAAAGCCTTTGGTAAAGGTTGGGGGACAATGTCTCATTGACCGCTTGATTCGTGTGTTTCTTGATAATGAAGCAGAGGAGATAATCGTGGTATGCAACGATCTCACCCCTCTTGTGGATGAGCATCTCACGAGGATTGAGCGTGACGGATTTGAGGGTAGGAAGATTCCGCTTCGGCATATAGTCAGGACAACACCGAGTTCCATGCATAGCTTCTACGAGTTGAGTCAGTTCTTAAATGACTCTCCCTTCGTGCTCACCACGGTTGATACTATCTTCCGTGAGGAGGAGTTCTCGGCATACGTCAAGGCATTCAAGGCTTCGCTTGCCAATGGCTCGGCTGACGGAATGATGGGCGTAACGGATTATATTGATGATGAGAAGCCGCTGTACATAGCCCCCTCTCCCGTCCCCCCGAGGGGGGAGGCCGGAAGGCGAATGGGTTTTCCGCTTATCGAGAATTTCCTTGATGAAGATAAAGAAAGGAAATGCCCATATATCTCTGCCGGCATCTATGGTCTTACACCCAAGGCGATAGATACCCTCAACCGCTGTATGGCGGAGGGCAAGAGCCGTATGCGAAACTTCCAACGAGGACTAATAGGGGATGGACTTCGGCTTATAGCTTTCCCCTTCTCCAAGGTGCTTGATATTGACCATGCAGGTGATATTGAGAAGGCGGAAAGAATGGTGGCCTCTCCCCCCGCCCTACAGCCCCTTTCCCGCCCTTCGGGCACCCTTTCCCCGTAAGGGGCAAGGGGGATGTTAGTATTTCTAATCAAAAAAGCGAATGGTATGTGCAACCCTCATAAACGACAAAAGGTAACTTTTCCCTTGCCCCTTATGGGGAAAGGGTGCCCAAAGGGCGGGAAAGGGGTTTTTATATTCCGTGCTCGCCGTTTCTCTCCCAATTCTGTGGAGAATGACAGGCTGATTCTTGAGGGTGTTGCTCGCGAGATGGAGGCTATGGGTAATGAGGTGAGGATGATGACAGAGGAGGAAGTCCTTACGCTAAAAACCTTGCCAGAGGCAGATGTGATATTCTGTATGGCTCGTAGTAATGAGGCTCTGGAGATAATAGAACGCTCTAAGGCGCATATCATAAATAATCCGGAGGGTATCAGGATATGCGGTAACAGACAGGCTCTTACCGATGTTATGAGGAGGTGGGAGATTCCTCTGCCTCCTGAAAATGGAGACAACGGCATCTGGTTGAAACGCGGAAAAGGAACGGCAGAGGTTGCGGAAGATACGATATTCTGCAATTCAGAAGAGGAGGTAGAGAATACTATGCGGAGATTTGCTGCTCGTGGCATAACGGAAGTTTGCCGACAGGCTCACGTGGTGGGTGATCTGGTGAAGTTCTATGGTGTTGCCAATACGGATTTCTTCTATCATTTCTATCCAACGGACTCTGGTCGTAGCAAGTTCGGTAGCGAGGAGCATAACGGAAAGGCTCATCATTATCCGTTCTATGCAGACGAGATGAAAAAGACGGTTGATTGTCTTGCCACGGCAATAGGCGTAATCGTCTATGGTGGTGATGCTATAATAAGGTCTGATGGCTCGTTTGTGATAATAGATTTCAACGACTGGCCAACTTTCTCCCCATGCAGGGAAGAGGCAGCGAAGGCGATAATAAAGGCCCCCTCCCAGCCTCTCCGAGGGTAGGAGTAAATAGGTTTATTAGGGGCAACAATTTCGAAACGCTTTACGCATTGGATGCAAACGGCAACGAGATATTCAAGAAGGTAGGAAGTAGTCATGAAGTTTCCTATGGCATGGATGGTCACAAAACCAAAGATGCAATCGTGACGCACAATCACCCAGGAGGTTCTTCATTCTCGCATCAAGACGTGGCAGGCATGGTTTATTACGATCAAAAGGAAATGAGAGCCACGGGACAAGAATACACCTTTTCGATAAAACGGCCCGAAAAAGGATGGGGTGTTTCTTGGAAGACCGCACAAGGTGCTTTCAAAAGAGCAAATGCCAATGCTCGCAAGGCATTCCGATAGCAGAAGACTGGTGACGCAGCAAGCGACCGCAAGTTATGGATAAGCCTTACACATCAGTACAACGAGAAAGCAGCAAAGCGGCTCGGATGGGACTATTCAGTTAAAAAGAATAAATAAACGAATAACATTGCGGATATTTTTATATATTTGCACCAAAATCAAGGAACTATGGCTAATATCGATGAGTTAATCAAGCAGAAATGCACAGAGTATGACATCATGCCCGATGTCCTAACTCCCGAAGAATTGGAGCAACTGAAAAGAGAAATCGAGGCAGAGCAAAGAGGCGAGTTCATTCTTGACGGAATCCTTAACGACCCCGACATCTTTACCAGAGGCAAGTAACAACAATCAAACAACTCAAAGAGAGACATCCCCCGACGGGAAGTGAATAAAAAATGATAGGTCAAGAAGAAAATAAGAAAAGCAATCAAGAGAATATCGAACCATTCTTGGAGGAAAGTAAATCTTCAAGCAAAGGTGACTCTTCTTCTCCCTCCCTCGGGAGGGCTGGGGGGGGGGCTTTCTTGGATTTGCTTCACAGCACGTATAAGTCATACGACACAGAAGAGAATATAGACATATATTTCACTCGTCCGATAGGATTGTTCTTTGCACTTATCTGGAAAAGGCTTGGTGTGCATCCAAATGCGATAACCATACTCTCGTTCTTCCTCGGTGGAGCGGCTGGATGGTGTTTCTACCACACATCCTTGGAGTGGAACATCTATGGAGTCTTGTTTCTGATGTTTGCCAACTTCTGCGATTCTACTGACGGACAGTTGGCTCGTCTTACTGGCAAGAAAACCCTTACAGGCAGAATGCTTGACGGCTTTGCGTCTAATGTTTGGTATTTCTGTGCCTATGTGGCTATCAGTTTTCGTCTTATGTCAGAGAACATTCCGGGAACTGACATGAAATGGGGCTGGGGGATATGGTTGTTATGCGCTCTTGCTGGTTTTAGGGGGCATGCCGTGCAAAGTCGCTATGCAGACTATTATCGCAATATCCACCTCTTCTTCCTTCTCGGTAAGGAAGGTTCTGAACTTGATTCTTACGCTTCACAGAAAGCCTTGGCCGATAAATATCGTGCAGAAAAGAACTGGGTGGGTGTGCTGTTTTTTGCGAACTATGCGAATTATTGTCATGCTCAGGAGAAGGGAACGCCGGAGTTTCAGAAGCTAAAGGCTGTGCTTACTGAGAAATATGGCGGTATGGATAAGGTTCCGCAAGAGTTCAGGGATGAGTTCAGGAGAAGGAGTTTCCCTCTGATGAAATATACGAATTTCCTTACTCACAACTGGCGTGCTATAATGCTCTACATAGGTTGCTTGACCAATTATCCTTGGATATATCCGCTCTTTGAGGTCACGGTTATGGCTTTGACCTTGGTGTATATGAAAAGGACTCATGAGAATATGTGTAAGGAGTTAAGTTATAAAATTAAAAATGAAAAATTATAAAATACAAGTTAGTAAATATTGCTAATGGAGATACACAAAAGAATGTAATCTGTATTTTTCATTTTTCACTTTTCATTTTTCATTTAACACATGACCGCAATACTCTTTGACTATGGTGCCACGCTCGATACATTCGGACAACATTGGGGCATGGTTATCTGGCATGGCTATGAATATCTTGGCATACCTGTGACAGAGGCACAATATCGTGAGGCATACGTATATGGCGAGCGCACGCTTGGAAATAAGGAGATAATCCGCAAGACTGATACCTTCCTCACAACTCTCAAAGTGAAGATAGACCTTCAGTTTGATTTCCTACGGGAGTCTGGTGCTTGGTTGCCTGAACCTGTTGAACGTGCAGAAAAGCATGATGCCCTTGTGGAATATCTGTATTCGGGACTTCAAAGGAATATGGAACATACCAGACAGGTTCTTTCGCAGTTGCGGGAAAAGGGAATCCCTATGGCGCTTGTCAGCAATTTCTATGGAAATGTGGAGACTGTGCTTGAAGAGATGCAGATTCGGGATTTCTTCTGTGATGTGATAGAATCTGCACAGGTCGGAATACGAAAACCCGATCCTCGCCTCTATGCTCTTGGAGTGGAGGCATTGAGAAAAAATGTTTTGCCACAGCAGATACAAGAATCTGATATCCTTGTTGTTGGCGATAGCATTTCAAAGGATATCCTTCCTGCTAAAAGCCTCGGTTGCAAGACCGCCTGGTTCAAGGGGGAGGGGTGGAAGAAAGAACCCGTTGATGAGACGACACCTGATTTCGTAATCCGCGATTTACAGGAATTGTGCGTTTGGTTTTAGGGGCTCGTGTTAATTGTTAATTTTTAATTGTTAATTATTTGTTGATTAGACGTTTAATATCCATATTACTACTCTTCATCTTCTGTCTGTCTGCAAATGCACAGATGGACGGTACCGTGCAGAAACGCGCCAACGACTCGTTGTTCGCTGATGTTAATCTGACGGGTGTAGAGGTGAAGGCGAAGAAGAAAAGATACTCTCGCAAGAATAATCCTGCCGTTGAACTGATGAAGCGCGTCATAGCGGCAAAGAAGCAGACAAAGCTCACGAACAAGCCATACTATCAGTATCAGAACTATGAGAAGATGACAATATCTCTCAATGGCGTTACAGGTGAGATGCTTGATTCAGGCTTTATTGGTCGTACACCTTGGCTGAGAAATCAGGTGGAGTATAGTCCGTTGAGTGGTCAGCTGATTCTTCCGTTTATTCTTGATGAGAAGGTGACGAGGGTGATGTATCGCAAGTCACCAGAGAAACAGCGTACTCTCGTGCTGGGTGAGCGCTCTGAGGGTATCAACGAGATTTTCGAGACGGGTAATATCTTCAATGCCCTATCGGCTGATGCCTTCTCTGAGGTTGATATCTATGACAATAGCATTAGATTGCTTCGTCGCACCATGACATCGCCTATTGCTGATGATGCCATTGGTTTCTACAGGTATTACATAATGGATACTGTGAAGGTGGATCGTGATTCTTGCTTTCATATCTATTTCACTCCTAACAATCCGCAGGACTTCGGTTTCAACGGAGATATGTATATCCTCAAGGATTCATCGCTTCACGTAAAGAAGGTGTCTTTGTCTATTCCTAAAGCTTCAGGCATTAACTTCGTGGAGGGATTGCAGATAACGCAGGAATACACGCTGTTGCCTTCCGATGACTGGGTTCTGACTGTAAATGATCTTGTCGTGGCTTTGCGTATCAATCAGTCTCTGGCTCATGGACTCATGGTAAGGACCTCTACACGAAGCGATTATTCGTTTGATCCGATAGACGACAAGCAGTTTTCGGGAGTTGGAGAAATCCGCAAGGATGCAAATGCCGAGATACAGGATGAGCAGTTCTGGAGGTCTAATCGTAAGGTAGATCTCACCACCTCGGAGAAGAACATGGGTAAGTTCGTTAAGGATGCCCAGAGCATGAAGGGTTTCAACTGGATAATGTTCTTCATTCGTCCGGTTGTAGAGAATTTTGTCGAGACTGGATTCAACGGCCATCCTTCTAAGTTCGACATCGGACCTGTCAATACTATCCTGTCGAATAACTTTATTGACGGTTATCGCATGCGATTGTCGGGTATTACGACTGCCAATCTCAATCGTCATCTCTTTTTCTCTGGATATGTGGCTCATGGCTTCAATACGAAGAACAACTATTACAAGGGTGAGGTGACATATTCGTTCAACCCAAAGAAATACATCCCGATGGAGTTCCCGCGTCGCACGCTGATGTTCCATTCATCATACGATGTGATGTCGCCTTCGGATAAGTTCCTCGTTCATGATAAGGATAACGTATTCACGGCATTCAAATGGGCAACGGTTGATAAGATGATGTTCTATCATCGTCATAAGCTGGAGTTCGAATACGAGGAAGAGTGGGGTATGCGCTTCTTGGCCAATATTAAGTTGGAGAAGAACGAAGGGGCTGGCAACCTGCATTTCCGTCGTCTCTCTGATCCTGACACCGAAATCTCATTAAGTACCACGGAGATGCACATTGAAGTGGAGTATGCCCCAGGACGCACGTTCATCAATACAAAGCAGAATCGTATTCCGAACAATAACGATGCTCCTATATTCAAACTATCTCATACGATTGGCGTGAAGGGATTCCTCGGTGGTGAGTATAACTATAATGTTACTGAGGCAAGTATCTATAAGCGTTTCTGGTTGAACTCATGGGGGAAGGTGAACTGCAGGTTCAATGGAGGCGTACAATGGTCTCAGGTGCCATATCCTTTGTTGTTGATGCCAGCTGCAAATCTATCGTATATAGTTCAGAAGGGATGTTTCAACCTTGTGAATAACATGGAGTTTCTGAACGACCGCTATGCTTCGGCTGATATTGAATGGGATTTGGCAGGTAAGATATTCAACCGTGTGCCTTTGCTCAAGAAACTGAAATGGCGTGAGGTCGTGGGCTTCAAGACTCTCTGGGGTGGAATATCAGAAAAGAACAATCCGTTCCTTGAACGTAATCAGCAATCTACTATGTTGATGCAATTCCCTGACGGTTGTACGGTTATGAATCCTAACCGCCCATACGCAGAGTTTTCAGTCGGTATATATAATATATTCAAGTTTTTCCGCGTTCAATATGTACGCAGACTTAACTATCTCGAACTCCCTACTGCCACTAAGCATGGTGTTAGGCTGATGTTTGAAATGACGTTCTAGGGGCCACCCAATGGCCCACCCAGTCCCTCCTCAAGGGAAGTCGAAGATTGAGTATCTTCGAGTATGTGTCAGGGCTCCTCCCCCCTCACCCCCTCAAGGGGGAGTGGATAGTAATGACGGTGGAAATAATAAAATGAAAAATTATAAAATACTGATTACCTTTTAAGGTTTCAAGTGTAAATTGTATTTTTCATTGTTCACTTTTCATTTAAACAACAAATGTATAAAACATCCTTCCCTTTGGGAAGGCTTGGTTAGGCTTTTATTAGGCTTATGGTAATCTTAGCTGACAGACAAGACATAACTCGTGCAGGACTTCAGTATATCCTTACTGATATGTTCCCTGGTATCGAACTGCATTATTCAGAAGATAAGGCATCACTCATCGAGCGCCTTAAGCAGTCGAATTTCCGTCCTTCAAATGAGGCGATCGTGATACTCGACTATACTCAGTTTGATTTCGTAAATGATACTGAGCTGACTATCCTTGCTGCTCGATTCCCACATTCGCGCTGGCTTCTGTTTTCCGAGGAACTAAGTCCTGATTTTGCACGAAGGATGATATCATCAGGTTCTCAGTTCAGTATTCTGCTCAAGGAATCGCCTATGAACGAGATTCGTGAGTGTATCAAATATGCGGTTAATGACAATCGCTATATCTGCCAGCGAATGACCGAACTCCTCTTTGCTCCACAGCAGCATGTGGAGCAGGATCTGGTCTCTCTCACCAAGACAGAGACCGAGATCCTCAAGGATATTGCTCTTGGACTCACGACAAAGGATATTGCAGAAAAGCGTTTCTCTTCTTTCCATACAATCAACACCCACAGAAAGAATATCTTCCGTAAACTTTCCGTGAATAATGTTCACGAGGCCACACGCTATGCCCTCCGTGCTGGAATAGTGGATGAGGCGGAGTACTATATTTAAATAAAGAGTGGCCTCTCCCCCCGCCCTCCCCCGTAGGGAGGGAGCCGGAAGATGATGTGAAAAGTAAAGGAAGGGTTGAATAAAAAGAAATCGAATGGCTAATAGCGAGAAAAACGTAACTAATTCCTTGCCCCTTACGGGGAAAGGATGCCCGCAGGGCAGGAAAGGGGTTGTAGGGCGGGGGGAGAGGCCACTTGTGCGCTCTTTCAACCGTGCCTGCGTTTCATACCACCTCCTTTCAGATGGTGACCGCATCCTTATTGCCCTTTCGGGTGGCAAGGACTCTCTCATGCTTGCCCGACTGATGGCTCAGCGTTCTCGCATCTATAAACCGAAGATAACGGTTGAGGCTGCACATGTTATCATGGATAACATACCATACGAGACCGACCGCTCGTATCTCCAGAACTTCTGCGATGAACTCGGTATCAGATTGCATATCCTTCATTCTCGTTTTGATGAGAGTACCGACCCACGAAAGACACGTTGTTTCCTCTGTGCATGGAACCGTAGAAAGACATTGTTTGAATATGCCGTAGCAAATGGCTTTAACAAGATAGCCCTTGGGCATCATAATGATGATATCATCATAACCTATCTTATGAATATCACCTTTGAAGGCTCTGCCCATACCATGCCCCCAATACTTCAGTTAGAGCATTATCCCCTGCAAATCATCCGTCCTATGTGTCTTGTTCATGAAGATGATATCCGTGAGATAGCAGAAGAACTTGGCTTTCAAAAGCAGAAAACCCTCTGCCCATACGAGGAAGAAACAAATAGAAAGACCATGGCAGATGTCTTCCGTCATCTTCAGGAAATAAACCCAGAGGCACGATACTCCCTCTCACGGGTTGCCTTGCCAAAGATTGGTGATAAGTGAAGGGGAAATATCGTTCTTACAAAGAAAATCCTTTGTTCTTGTGGTGAAAAATCAATGAGGTAATGCATTTCCCATGCTCTTATGAAACTCTTATGCTGCTCTTATGTAGCTCTTATTTGAAATGGGAGTTATATGGGATTTGCATAGGAGTTACATAGGATTTGCAACGAAGGTGCTATAGACATAGAATTGTACTATAGTTAAGAAAGAGAGAGAACAAAATTTTCACACAGCTAAGGTTTCAAGAGTACATTTTGTGTTTCCAATATTTTTTAGTGGACAACATTTTGTTTTTCCCTTTTTCCCAAATCATCATATATTCCTTGAATTTTGGAATGTCATTCTCTATAGTATTTATTGTTTTTACAATTTCTGTATCGTTTGAGTTTTCACGTTTTACTCCTTCTAAAAAAGTAATAGCTTTAGTTTGACTATAAAAAACATAAAGCAGTTGTGCTTTGTAAATAATATAATTTTCGTTGAATTCATTATGCAATTTATCATTACATTCAGACATACACTTGTCGTAATAGAAATGTGCAGAATCTGTATTGTTTTCATAGTGATATTTAATTGCATAGAACGCTATACGGTCAATATTATCTTCTGCAAGCAAGTTAATTGCATTTTCCATCTCTACCAAAGCTTTATCATACATACCAAGATGAATATATATCTGGCTTTTATTTTGATAGCAATTGTAATACAAAGATTTGCCTTCATCATTTTTGATAATTGTATCAAGCATAGCCAATGCATAATTCATTTCTATTGTATCTACATATCCATGATGCTGAGAAAAAGTATTCTTTTGTATAATATTTCTAACGGAATCAATCATATTTACCAACTTGGGATTTTGTTCCTTTATAATAGAGCTGTTCTTTGAACATCCGATTGAAGTAAGAGCAAATATGACAGCAAGAAAAAAATATCTCATAATAAGTTTTTATTATATTAAACTTTGAATATAATTGCCATGCACGTTTTTGTCAATTTCTTCCTCGGGAAGACCTGTCATCTTTGCAATAAGAGATGCAGGCAGGCCTTCTGCTTTCATGTTTTTTGCAGTTTTTATTATGCCTTTC
>CADCIQ010000018.1 GCA_902801425.1 uncultured Bacteroidales bacterium
AATGTTCTTCATCCCATCGACGACTCCCTAAATCAGGGACTCCTCGGAGAATGTTTTTGTGTGATAATACGACTATGGGTAATAAGGGGACGGTAATTTCCGATCCCTTTGATTATATCTGGGAAAACGATCTGTAAGGTTAAGGATTTAGCAGAAATCACGTTAATTAGTAGAGGAATTGTTTGGAAAAATCGATTTTTTTTCGTAATTTTACACCCAAATGTATGGAATGTGTGCCAGCCTTGGGGCTGCCACGCTATAAATTTGATATGTGATGTGTCTGGCATATTTTGTCAAACTAATAAAACTATAAAAGTTATTCTACTGATGCTTCTTAAATCTTGCAGATTAATATTCACGATATTAACCGTTGTGTGCATGCTTGGGGCATGTGGCAACGGCAAGAGTGGTGTGTCAAAATCCACCGCTGATACTCTGGAACTTAACGAGTTTAAGAACTACGTTTATGAGACCAGAATGAAACTGCTCTATGAGCATACCTACGACACCGCCAATATTCCTGTGGCTGATTCCATTTACAGGGAGGCGGACAGACTCAATTCCGACTGGTGCAAGCTCAGGGCGCTGGAACTGAAATACTATGTGTATGTGGCTGACCCAACAAAGGAAAAACTGTTTCTTGAGACTATTGACGAGTATCTGAAAATTGCAGCGTCAAGTCCTGAGTATCAGCAGGAATTATATGATGGAACTTATGCCAAGGTAGAGTATCTCATTGATATGAAAAGATACATTTCTGCACAGGAAATCGTAAGGGATTTGATGAAGAAGGCAGAGACTTCGAAATACGCTGAGGGATTGTACCTTTGTAACTATCTTATGGGGTGTATCTATCAAAGTCGTGGAGATCATTCCATGGCTATCCCGTATCTGAAAAATGCAGAGCAGTATGGCATAAATGATAGTATGCACGTATCACTTGTGTCTCGTGAGCTATCCATTAGCTATCAGGCAATAAAGAAATATGACGAAGCCATTGCCTTTGCCCGTCGTTGCTGGGCATTTGCCAACAATAAGGTTTACAAGGTGTTCGGCGAATACACCTATCTCATCGCTCTTTACGAATCGGGTAATGAGACTGAGTTTATGAAGGCTTACGAGGCTTCTGCAATCCATAGGGGGGATATTGATGACGTTTTGCCAGAGCACATGCAGCTTGGACTTCAGGCGCGTCTTGCTGCGTGTAGGCAGGAATGGGATAGGGCAGAGGAAATCGCTTCAAGGATAGACAATGAGGAGGAGAGGCTGAACGAATTGTTCACTGTCAGTCTGCGTAAAGGCGACTATAAGAAGGCTTTTGAAATGCAGTCGAGGATAGCCGATTTTAACGACTCCGTGAGGTCGGTAATGCAGACTAATGACTTGAATGAAATGGAGGCTCGTCTGGGCAATAGTCGCCTTAGGATTGAGGCTGACGAACTGAAGCTTACCAATCAGCGCATAATGAACGTGTCGGTTGTTGTAGCCTTGATATTCCTGATGATCATTATTGCCTTGGGAGCCGTGTTCTTTGTGCGTCATCGTGCTTCTCGCTATAAGAGAAAGGCTACAGAGGAGAGGGAACTATTCTACAGGAACGTAACCCACCAGTTGCGCACGCCTATGACCGTTGTCCTTGGCATGGTGGAGCAACTGAAACAGCATATTCCAGAGGATGACGTGGTAGGTCGTGAGAGCCTTGAGGCTGCTCATAGGCAGAGTGATAATCTTCTTGAGCTTATTAAAAAGCTCATAGCTGCTTCGAAGGAAGGAGAGATGGTGGAGTTGAGTGATACTGCCTCTCCCCCCACCCTTCCCCGTAGGGAGGGAGTCGCTAACGCCCTCAAGGAGTCTGTCTCAAACAAAGATAATCTTTCTGTTGAATCTGCCCATAGCACTCCGGCTCCCTCCCTACGGGGGAGGGCGGGAGGAGAGGCCGACGGTTCTGTTTCCTCTATTCTCCTTGCCGAAGACAACGACGATGTTGCTATGCTCATCTGCAATATGCTTCGCGATAATGGCTATTCCGTAACTCGTGCGGTTGATGGTCAAGAGGCATTGGAGATGCTTCGGGAGGAGCTTCCTGATATGCTCATCACGGATATTGCCATGCCGAGAATGGATGGTCTTGAGCTGATGAGAAGTGTTCGTGCTGATGATACGATGTGCTGTTTGCCGATTGTCGTTGTTTCTGCTCGTGTAGAGGATCATGAGCGTCTCGACGGTATTAGTGCAGGTGCGGAGGTGTATCTTGCCAAGCCATTCATAAATGAAGAGTTGCTCCTTGTCGTGGAGAAGTTGCTTGAGCAGCGCAGACGACTAAGGAAAATGTTTACGAATAGCAGGTCGGATGATGAGACGAGTAGGCAGATTCCAGAAGCGGATGTTAATTTCTTCAATGATATTAATAAGCTGATTGATGACAACCTTATTTCGGGCGAGGTTTCCACTTCGTTCCTTGCAGATAAGCTGAGCACTTCCGTTTCTACTCTCAACAGAAGGTTGAAGAATATGAGCGGACTTACAGCCAATATCTATATCCGTAACCGAAGGCTTCTCGTGGCTAAGCGTCTGCTTGAGAAAACTGACCTGACCGTTAGCGAGATTGAGGTGCAATGTGGTTTCAACACTTCTGGACACTTCTCCCGCGTGTTTAAGGCTGAGACTGGCCTCTCACCTATAGATTACAGGCAGAATCAGAAGGGGAAGAAGTAACAGAATGGCTTTTGGAAAGCAAATTAACATCAGCGAAACTGCGTGGGTGAAGTATGTGGGCTGAAATTTCAGCTGACATCATTCCCGATTTGGGAATGTGCTTTGTGAAAATCTGTGTTAGATGCAAATCAGGTAATTCGTAATTACCTATGATGGATCCACATCATAATGCACGAGTAATGACTTGTAGTTTGCGTCAGTCATCATCTGCAGAACGCAGAACTTGATGTTGTCCCTTACTGCCTTGAGAGATAGAGATAGATCGAGCTTCAGAACAATCTTGCGGATGCAGAGAGTCTTGACACGCGCAACGGCGGGCTTGTCAGGGCCGAGTATCATGGTGCCTTTCTGGTTCTTCAAGGCAGGAGCCTGACGAAGACGATTGGCAAGTTCTATGCCCGCATTATTCACAATCTGGTTATCACGATGCTTCAGGTAGATGTAAATGAGGCGCGTGAAAGGAGGGTAGCAGAAAGCACGACGCTCTTGCATCAAGTCACGGAAATAACCTGAGAAATCGTTGTTCACTATCTGTCGGATGATAGGTAGTTCGGGATTGTTCGTCTGGAGGATGACCTTGCCTTGCTTGCCTTTTCTACCAGCACGACCAGCCACCTGCGTTATCATCATGTAGGCGGTTTCCCATGCTCGGAAATCGGGATAGTTGAGCATGGAATCGGCAGAGAGGATGCCCACAACGCTAACGTGGTCGAAGTCGAGCCCCTTTGTCACCATCTGTGTGCCTATGAGAAGGTTGGTTTTCTGTGAAGAGAAATCGCCGATGATACGCTCGTAGGCATTGCGTGTCCTTGTAGTGTCGAGATCCATGCGACCTATGCGAGCCTCTGGGAATTCCTCACGAATTATGTCCTCAATCTTCTCTGTGCCGTAACCACGATCCTTGAGTTCCGGGTTATGGCAATCGGGGCACTCCGTAGGCATACGATAGGTGTAGCCGCAGTAGTGGCAGGTGAGGGAGTTCATGTTCTTGTGATAGGTGAGGGAGACATCGCAGTTAGTACAGCGAGGCACCCATCCGCATTGGTGACATTCTATGACGGGAGAAAAGCCTCTTCTGTTCTGGAAAAGAATGACTTGCTCGCCGTTATGAAGTGCATCTCCGATAGCCATTCTAAGGTCAGGAGACAGGACACCTCGCATCATCTTGCGATGACGAAGATCCTTCACGTTCACCACATTGATTTGTGGTAGCTTGATGTTCTTGAATCTCTGTGTGAGAGAGATGTAGCCGTATTTGTTCTGGGAGGCATTGTAGTAGGTCTCTGCGCTTGGCGTGGCAGTTCCGAGGAGAGTCTTTGCACCATACATCTGTGCAAGGACAATGGCGGCTGAGCGTCCGTGATAGCGAGGGGCGGGATCTTGCTGCTTGAATGAGCTTTCGTGCTCCTCGTCGATTATCACCATGCCAAGGTTCTTGAAAGGCAGGAATACGGCAGAGCGAGCCCCAAGGATAACATCGTAGGGTTGGTCGGAGAGTTGTTTTTGCCATATCTCCACGCGCTCGGCATCAGAGTATTTGGAATGATAGATGCCGAGTTTGTTGCCAAAGACACGATGCAGACGCTCTGTGATCTGTACGGTGAGGGCAATCTCAGGAAGGAGATAGAGAACTTGTTTGCCTTCGTCAATGGCACGCTGAATCATCTTGATGTAGATCTCTGTCTTTCCACTTGAGGTTACTCCGTGAAGGAGGCATACGTTATGCTCTTCCCATTCCTTATATATGGTGTCGTAGGCTTTCTGCTGGGCTTCGTTCAGGGTTGAGGGGGTAGTGTTTAGAGGTGGGAGAGAAGTGTCACGCATCAGTCGGCTAACCTCTTTGTCGTAGATGCGTAAGAATCCTCTATCGCATAAGATCTTTATTGTAGCAGCATTGGCATGGGCTTCGTTCATCAGCTCCTCGCGCGTGACCTCTACTATTTCCTCACGTGTACTGTCGCCTTCTATCGAGTCCCAGTGCGAGAGGGATAGGTATGAGTTGAATGCCTCTAACTGGCGCGTTGCCCTTACGAGCATATTAAGTGCGATGTGAAGGGCATCCTCATTCTGATATTGCTTTGTAAGTCCGATGTAGGTCTCTGTCTTTGGGCGGTAGGTGCCTTCTGCCTTCATTCCAGAGGGTAGGGCAGCACGGAAAACATCGCCGAGGGGCGACATGTAGTATTCGGAAATCCAAGTCCAGAGCTTGTATTGCTGAGGCAGAAGGACGGGAGTGCTATCAATAATAGCGATGATGTCACGTATCTGTACCCCTTCCTTTATTGATATTTCCTCAGTAGGTGCGTTTACTACAAGTCCTGTGTAGGTCTTTGAAATACCCAGTGGAACCTTCACGCGGATGAATGGCACGACATCTTTCACCATGCTTTCGGGCACGGAGTAAGTATAGAGACCGTCTATTCCGAGGGGGAGGATTACGTTGATGTATTTCATAGGGAACTATAAATTACGAATTACGAATTACTTGGTTCGCATTATTGTAGCCAGGTAATTCGTAATTTGTAATTATTTAGAAATAGTATGTCAAACCTATCTGCCATGCGTTAGACTTTGGTTCGAGAAGGTGAATTCCATTTGAGTCAATCGTTGGGTTGAATTCTGCATCGGCAGTCTTTCCGAGGGCAGAGTTGTAGTTGACTCTTAGCTCAACGTGGTTGATCTTGATACCTCCACCAAGATTAATGCTGAAGTCGCTATTCTTCCAACGCCAGTCCTTGACATTTTCTGATATCTCGTCGATACCATCTGCATCTATGTTGAAAGAGTATTGCGGACCGGCAAAGATGAAAAGCTGGCTGTTGTCGCTGATGTCAAATCCCTTGCGGATATTTATCTGAACATTGGCGTTCTGTTCAGTCACGCTCTCGCCATCTACTTGACCTCTACGTACATCATAGATGCCGGCAACCTCAAAGTCGAAGATAGGTACGCATAGAAGGAATGTTGGACCGATGTAGAATCCAGCCTGATTTCCAGATTCTATGACCTTGGTATCCATGCTGAATTTGTTTATGTTCAAGCCTCCCTGAAAACCGAATTTTATCTGCGCACTTGAAGGAAGCACGAGCAAAATCATTGCTATTGTTGTGAGTAATAACTTTTTCATAAGCAATTTTGATTAGATTATAAAATGAAAAGAGAAAAATACAAACTGGTATTATTCGTTATTGTCGATTGCTCTAAATGCAAATTGTATTTTTCACTTTTCATTTATATGAATTAGTGACGCTGACGGCGAACGCTTACACGTGCAGAGCCAGCAGAAACGGCTGAAGACTTTGATTTAGACTTTGAACTCTTGACCTCGGAAGAAGAGGTTGATGAACGTCGGTTTGTTTTCTTGGCTTTCTTCTTTGAGCCTTTGCCATCTTTCTCAACCTTGGCTATGCTGTCGAGTGAATCCTTTCGAGCCTGATCACCCCAGATGCTCTTCTCAAATGATTTCATCTGGGATTCTATCTTTTGCTGCTCCTTCTTTATTGCAACTTCCTGATTCGTGGAGTCGGTAGCGGCAACGCTTTGGGCAAGAGTCTGACCAAGCATATTGTTGGTCATGTAGATATCGCCTTTGTATTTATTCTTTACAAAGAAGTCATCTATGCTCATCATTGCGGCATTATTGATGTTGCTCGTCATAATCATCTGCTTAGAGAGGAATGGGGCAATGTCATCGTATTTTACCCAGAAGAGAGGGTAAGTGTTTGCCTGACCTCCGAAATCATCCTCACGAGTCATGACAGGGCAGAGGGCAACGACTTTTGTGTGATAGGTAGCCGTGTATTGATCGTAGTAGGATGACTCCTTAATGTAGTATGACTTTACGTCACGGCTTGGAATGTCGGAGTTGTCAATCTTTAGTCTGCCGTCTTTCTTCTCGTAGTAGATGCTGTAGTTATCGAGAAACTCCAAGGGCTTAATCTTTGCATCAGGAGTGAAAGACTCACTACCGTTCAGATTATACTTATATGCGGTAATCTGACCAGAGAGCATGAGTTTGAAGAGATATGTGAAGAGGTTCATCTGCGAACCTACAGGCTCAACAGGATAGTAGAGACCGCTGTTATCTTCCTTCGTAAGGTCGAGCAGACGATAGAGGTCACGACGCCAAACTACATCCTCTGGCATTTTCTGCTGTGTAGGGAATGCGATTTTTGCGCGTTCTGTCATGTTGTTGGCATTACTCTTCTGCGTTTTCTGAGCCTGTTGTGCACGACGTGCTGCTGGCTGTGCAATGGCAGAAGAGGCAATGAGGGAGAGGACAACAAGGCAGAATAGGCTTGCGAAAAAGCCCCCAACCCCTCTAAGGGGGAGCTTTCTATATACCTTGTCTCGCTGTGGAGATCCGTTGTTCATCTTATATTTCATAAATAATTACGAATTTCTAATTACGATTTTCATACCCCAGAGGGATTATTGCTATCTAAAATCTCCCCCTTGGGGGGACTGGGGGGTTATTTTATTATAACCTCCATAGATGTCGGAAGTGTACGTAGGATACCGTCAGGACCTGTTGCCTTCACCTTTGAGATGTAGAAACGCTTTGAGCGTGATAGCTTGCGGAAGGTGTCCATTTGTCGTGGAGAGAATGAGGCACCATCGCTTACGATAGGTACTGCATTGCCCATATTGTCAAAGAAAACAGCCTCAAAGCCTGACACCTTGAACTCTATGTCGAGAAGTCCATCGTCAATGGCTGCCTTGATGCCTGTTGCGCCAAGAAGTGATGCCTTGGCAAGACCACCGCCTCGGAAACGGTTGTCGCCTACGAGAATATAAGGTGTAGGATCAGGTAGCTTACGAACACGGAATGTGAATTGTCCCATCTGAACAGGTTTCCCAGTCTGAGTGCTTGAAACGGAGATTGTTATATCTTTTCCAACGGTAGTAGGACGGGCGATGTACTTACCAGGACCAACAGGAGTGAAAGAGCCGCCTGTCATTGTTGCGCTAACCTTATTGAGCGGTACTCCAGGGATAGATACGCTGATAGGGTTAGGATAACCAGCATAGAGTACGTTCATCATTGTGGCAGAAACTGTAGCGGAAGGATCTACGACCGTGTATTTCTGCTCGAAATCACGACGGATAATCTCTCCACCACCATTCTGTACGGTCATGTAGCCAGAAAGAGTGAAGTCGCCTGTCTTTCCTGCGACGAACTCGTAGGTGCTGTTTGTTAGGTTTACCTCACGACCACCTATGAAAATCTGTGGCTGCTGGGTTGTATCTACTGCCGCCATTACGATTTTTGCTGAGAACTTATCGCCTCTTACAACAGTCTGGGCATTAGGGATAACGAAAGCAGAGAGTTTGTTTACACGGATATCCTTAACATCGATGTTGCTTACGAGATTATGAAGAACCTCTCCCTCGGCATAGCGAATGTCACTTTGAAGTTTTGAGAGCATAGTGACGGCTGCTGCTACAGGCATACCTTCGAACATATATTCCTCCCAGTTCTTGTTGAGAGGGTTTCTGCGTCCTGTTATCTTGGTTGTGAGATTGCTTGCAATGATGCGACGCTTGTCCTCGTCAGTAACCATTGTGAGAATCTGCTCACGGTAGTTGTCTATTGCCTTGCGAAGCTTGGAACCCTGCCCTGTGCCGGGAGCAAGCATTACATGGTTGGCTGCTTCAAGGTCGTCAACTCTTTCGATCTTGTTCACATCACCATCAGAGCCGTCTGCATCTTTCACAATTTCCACCTTCAGTTGCTGAGCATAATTGTAGAGGGAATCGCTCATTCGCTTGACAAGTGTAGCCTTGTCAAACCATTCCTTGACTTTCTGAGGGTTAGCTTTGAGCTGAGCCTCGAAGTCATCGTATATTGTGGTGTTCTGTTTCTCTGTGTTGGCTGTTGATTGCATCAGACTTGCATCAACGATGCTGAAGCCATCAAGCACCTCGCTGGAGATATTCATCGCCAGCATCGCCATGAGGACTACATACATCAGATTGATCATCTTCTGGCGTGGAGAAACGGGTTTCTTCTTTATTGCCACAGGCTATGCAATTAATAATTAATAGGTTACGAATTACTGCTTAGGAATATTGACTGTCATAGCATCTATCATACGTGCATATACGGCATTGAGTTCCTTGATCTCATCAGCCATCTTGCGTGTCTCGGCATTGATCTCATCTTGAGTAGTTATCTGCTGTGATGCGGATTTGAGTTGCATCTCATAGACGCGCGCAATACCTGTGAGTGTACGGTTGAGGTTCTCCATTTCCTGAGAGTCAATAGAGAGACGCTCGCTGACCGCTCCGATTTTGAGAAGCAGATCATTCAGTTCGTTGAGGCGGTCAACGTATGTAGAAGTTGCTTGTTCCATAGCTTGGGCAGTTTCTGGAGTAACTGCTGGGGCAGGAGTACCAATCTGAGGAGTAGCGGAAACGCTGACAGTTGGCTGCTCTTCTGAATTGCTTGGAGCAAATGATATTGCCTCAGAAGGCTGCTGAGATGCAGATGAAGATTGTGTGCCTCCACCGATAGTACCACCGCCAATAATGATAGTTCCACCACTAATATGTGATATTGGAGATGCACCATCATTGCTTGAAGTTGCTGCAACGGCTGCTACATTCCCTGGATTTGCATTAGTTTGTGTAGGGGGAATACCGTTTTCTAATGCTTCCTGAGCTGCAAGTGTTGCTGCCAGTTCTGTGTCTGTTGCGAGGTTACGGCCTTCCTGGGTTTTGTCAAACGGACGGTCGAAAGCAGAGATGAAGAACACGAACACCTCTGTACCCATTCCGATGAAGAGCATGAAGTTTGCTCCAGGGAGGTGGGTAAGTTTGAAGAGTGTTCCAAGGATAACGACTGCGGCACCCCATGAATAAGCGTAGTTCATGAAGGTCTGGCCTGACACGCTATCCATCCATTTCTGAAGCCTATATACTATGTTGAATTTGCTATATTTTGTCATATTTTCAGATGAATTTATTTATCTCTTCTTCTTGCCTTTGCCGTTTTGGCTTGCAGGACTTGCCAATGAACGAACACAGCGGAAACCTATGTATGCTCTTGGCTGATTCTGATATTCCCATGAACGCCATGCAGAACGGATGAAACTCTCTGGATCTTTCCATGAACCACCTCTGACGCTCTTCTTCTTCAACCTGTATGGATCTTCAGTTGCAGCATTGTACTCCAGTTTAGGGTTGAGGTCGTTCATTGCCTCCACACCTGCTTCTGTGTATATTGTAGAAGTCCATTCTGCGACATTTCCTGCCATGTCATAAAGACCGTTGCTGTTTGGAGAGTAAATGCCAGTCTTTGAGGTAATCAGGTTTCCATCCTTTGTGTAGTTACCTCTGTCGGGCTTGAAGTTTGCATAGAAACAGCCGTCTCCGTTCTTGACATCTGGGTTTTCCCAAGGGAACTCTGTGCCATCCTTTCCTCGTGCAGCGTATTCCCATTCTGCTTCAGAAGGAAGACGATAACGCTGGATGTATTTAGCCTGTCCAGAAAGTCCTTTGAGAAGGAAGTCTGTACGCCATGCGCAGAAGGCATTGGCCTGTTCCCATGTCACGCCGACAACCGGATAGTCGTTGTATGTTGGGTTACTGAAGTAATTTCGGAGATAGATCTCATTGTCAGAGTTAGGGAAATCATTCACCCAGCATGTCGTATCTGGATAGATATTGACAATGTAAGTATTGAGGAAGTCCCAAGGTCCAGAGAGAGGACGGTTGATAGACTCTCTTATTATCTTGCCTTCATCGTTGATATATGCAGTATCCTTTGTTATCATTACGATTTCGTCAGGATTCACTGTTATATCTGTATTGAGATTTCTTTCTTCTGGCTTGATGCGATTACGGCGAAGAGCTGCTGTTGTATAGTCATAAACCTCATAGCGGTAAATGAGTTGAGAAGCATCAATGAGCTTTTCTCCTGTCACGGGATTTGTGATGTAGAGACTCTCGTATGCACGCTGCTGATCCTCATTCGGCTTGCGAGGCAATGGCTTTTTCCAGTTGATTCTTGGAGGAATAGGATCGTGGTTCTGGTCTTCTGTAATAAGGTAGGTTTCATCACCACCGTATGCAGGATCAGCCAGACGAGTGCGTAGGATGCTATCACGCACCCACATTACGAACTGACGGTATTTTGAATTGCTGACTTCGGTTTCGTCCATCCAGAATCCATCAACGCTGATATCTTTTACAGGTGCAGTATTACCCCATAGAGAATCGTTCTTGTCAATACCCATCCTTAAGGAACCACGATTTACCATGGTCATTCCGTAAGGAGTAGGTTCTGTAAATCCTCGTCCGTTACCAACACCTGTCACCTCACCTCCAGACATAGAGGATGTCATCTTGCCTCCAAAGCAAGATGAAAGAAGGAAAACCGCATTGGTTATTGCAAGAGTTAATATAATATTTCTTATCTTCATATCTTTTATTAGAGATGTCTTACACTTTGATGCCTGTTCTTCCCTTTTGGCATGAAGTTGATATCTGTTTGATAGCCAATGAATAATTCGTGAGAACCATTCTCTAGATTGATGCCATTGGTGTAGAGGTCGTAGCTGTAACCTAACATTATTCCGTGGAAACTTCCTGCAAGGTATATTGTAGTGGAGTTCTTAGGACTATATCCTATGCCTGCACTCATTGTTCTGCCTTCGTAAGTGTAAATCAGGCGGGCTGAGAGTTCTCCTCTATATCCAACAAGGTCGGTTGCTACAAATGCGGATGTTGCTATGTTGAAAAACGGATTGTTCAGTTTGAAGTTATATCCGCCAGTAGCAAATAATGTAGGTTTTATGGTTATTTCATTTGTCTCGCCAAGTGAAACCGTTGGTGATGTCAGATGTTGAGCTGATATTCCTACATACCAAGGTTCGTAGCTGTAGTGAAGTCCGAAAGCGAAGTCTATAGCGTTGCCTTTGATGTTGCTTTTGCTGAGTGCGGGATCATCCTCTTCAACATCAAGCTTTGAGCCATCAAAGGATTCGCTGAGCAATCCTGCCTGAATGCCTATTGCCAGACGACCAACTCCGAATTTTCTCTGATAGCTGTACTGCGCATTTATCTGCTGCCTTGAAAACAAGCCTTTCGAGTCGTTCATGAAACTGGCACCTACTCCATTTCTTGTGTTTAGCGCATTGAAAGGCATGTCCGCAGAAATGTATGCCGTTTTTGGACTGTTTTCGTAGCCAACCATGCTCATTGCATAGGAGGCTGTGATGTTTAGCTTGTCAAACAATCCTGCGGCTGCTGGATTGAATGATGTTTGCATATCGAAATAGTGAGAAAAGTATGCGTCATATTGGGCTCTGACTTTTGTAGAAACCAGCGCCATGGCTATGATGATTATTGTCACTATTCTATTTGTTTTCACTTTTATATAACGAAAAACATCTTTGTTTATTACAAAAGAGCATGAAAAAAAGCTTCACCCCTATTAGGATGAAGCTTTTTCTTATTTAGTTGAGTTTTAATTACTTCTCGAAGAACAGCATAGCTACGCGGTTGTTCTCGTAGGTCTCATACTTGTCCTTTGTTGTACCGCAACCCTCAGCTGTGATACGGCTCTCGTCGATACCGTACTTCTTAACGAGGAGATCCTTAACGGCATTAGCACGACGAACAGAGAGTTCTTGATTCTTCTTAGCCTTACCCTCTGGTGAAGCGTAACCCTTGATGTTGAGCTTGAGCTCTGGGTGGTTCTTGAGAATCTGTGCTGCAACTGCAACGTTCTCAGCCTGCTGCTTTGTGATGAGAGACTTGTTAACATTGTAGAATACAGATGGGATTGTTGGAGTCTCGTATGTAGCCTCTGGTGCTGGTTTGTTCTCGCAGTCTCTGAGAGCCTTCTGGAGGCGTGCAATCTCAGCCTGAAGCTGGGCAATCTTAGCCTGATCTGCAGCGTTCTTGTCGCGGAGGCTGTTGATTGTGTTGTTCAGAGCGTCAATCTCACGCTGGTCACACTCTGTGATGTTGAGGAAGTGGTGTGTACCGTTGCTTGTCTTGAAGTAGTAGTTAACACCAACATTCAACTCAAGATTTGCGTAGTTAGAATTGTACTGAATCTTCTGACCTCTTTCAGCACCACCTAGAGCATATGTGACAGCTGGCTCAACATAGAACTGCCATTCCTTATCGCTACCGAAGTTCCAAGCAAAGTCGAGACCAAGCTTTGAACTCAGCATATTAAGCTGGTTTGAAGTGCCATTTTCAACTTTTGTACCAAAGTTGTGGATGAAACCGATACCTGCAAGACCGATAACTTCAAATGAACGAGGTGTGCCTGTGTAGCCACCAAATGCATTTGAAAAGTTTACAGTACCGAGGAGATGAGCCTTGGCTGCGTGGATAAAAGAAGGATCAGTAACATTCTCACCACGGAACTTGTTTGAGAAAAGGAAATTGCCTTCAGCTGCAAGACCTACACTTGGAGTGAACCATTTACCAAAGCGAATACCAAATGTTGGATTCAGGTTCTTCAAAACTGCCTGGTTCTTGGCTGTAGAAAGAACACCTGCATTTGCACCAAGATACCAGTTGTCCCAGAACTTAGCGTCTGCAAATCCGCTCTTTGGCTCCTGAGCTGATGCAGACATAGCTGATGCTGCAACAGCAAGCATTAAGAAAAACTTTTTCATTTCGTTTATGATTTAATTGTTTATATCATGCAATTAACCCTAGATTGTTGTTTCCTTCATCTAGATATTTGTTGCAAAAGTAATATATTTTTGCTAAACAACAAAATATTCTTGCATTTTTTCATTAGAAAAGTGCAAAAAAAGTGATTTTTGTCATAATTTAATCCTAAAATGCCATGTTTTTATGTTAAAATTTGTATTTCACGCCAAAATCTATGTCTGTTTGATGTGAGTGATTAATCATTCTAAGTCCGGAAGAAATTGTGTTTCGGTTAAAGTATTTCGTTAAACTAACTTTGAAATTGACTATGATATTGGAAGTTAGCGTTGACTTCACAATTGATGAAAATCTGAAGCCTCTTCCGTAAAAAGATGAAGAAATGTAAGCTCCGGGAATTGTCCTTTCGCTCAGATATACACTTGAGTTATTGTCATCGGTATCGAAATATGATGCAAATGCGTAAATGGTTGCTTTTTTGTGTACTTGAATGCTCATATTTTGTGTGAAAGAATAGCCGTATGACCGATTGTCGGTATAGCTGAACCTTGAAAGATCTATAATTGTTGATGTTGATACACTTTCTGTTGTTCTTTGAATGGAAATTCTGAGTTTGTTTGTATATCTATTTAGGATGTATGTTTTCTCAGAATTGTTTCTTTGCCTGATTCTGAACTTGTATTTGGCAAGAATTGTCCATTTGTCTTTGTTGTATTTTAGTGAGATATTATTGTCAAATGAGTATGATGATGCATTTGTGTAATATTTTACCCATGGAAAATATGAAAGGTCTGAGTATGCATCAATGGTTAGTCTTTTTGTGGCAGTCCATTTTATACCTGCGTATATTCCGCTTTCATTTTGTGTATAGCCACCATCGTTGAATGCCTTTGCGTTTATTGCATAGTATTTGTAAGAATAAAAACGCTGGACGGCATTTACGGTTATATCTCTGTGTAGTTTTGCTTCAAGGCTATTTATAGTTGCAATAGAATTGCATGAACCTGTTGCTGTCTCACCGGAAAACGTGAATTTCCTGGAAGCATATCCATAGTTTATGCTTGCATTCCAGAAATCATACCCTTTTGCATAGTAAGCCTTGTATGAATTAGGATTGTTATTCGTATTTGGATTCAAAGGTCTGTCAAACCAATTATATACCATTGATGCTCCTATGTAAAGCCCATTTCTTTTATAGTTGATATGTGTACCTGCGTTTAAGGATGAAGAATTGTTCTTTTTCTCCATCTCTGTTGGTGTTCTGTGATATCCAGTTGTTGAAATGGTTGATATGCTTCCGTCTTTGTTTAGAGTTGCGTCTATTTTTCTATAAGACCAGAATGAGGTTAAAGTCCATTTGTTGATGGAACTTTTCTTGCTTAAATCGAATGTGTTTGCAAGCCCAAGGAAATGTTCTCCGTCTGCTCTTGATGAATGTCCTGTTATTGTAGCATCATAGTTGTTCATGGAAGATAGCATTATCTGTTTGCCATACCCAAAACAATTGTTTTGTATTAGGCCCATTCCGAATTTTATTTTGTATTGTCCTAACACAAACGTTTTCAATCTTCCTATATTATTCACCTTGATGTAGAAGGAGTAATAATCTGTTCCCCATTTGTTTTTGTTGGCAAATAGAGGTTCACCTGCGTCTTGTGAAGCACAGAAACCATATTTTATGTTGTCAGAGAATTTTCCAGACAATTTAATATTGTATTTATACTTATATCCAAGATATCCATTTTTATCACCTTCCCTATCATATAATGGTATGTTTGTATATGTTAGAATTTCTCCGTGACCTTTTTTCATTATGGAATCAAGTGTAGGTCTTGAATACCATTTATTCTTTATTATTGGCTCTGCAACAATAAAGTTACATAGAAAAAGTCTAAGAGGTCTGTCGATAGATTCGATAAGTGCCAATTCTTCTATTGTTTTAAACTCACCATACCTGTCACGGTATTTTATTATATCATCTATCTGGTCTCTGTTTATTCCAGGAATTAGATATAGGTCTTCTGGCGTTAAGGTGTTTATGTTTAGTGGCGATGATTCTAGTTCACATAGGTGCTCGTAGTCATTTTCTATTGATGTCTCATCTATTTCCTCCATGGCATAGATCTCATGAAAATAGTCTTCCCATACTTTTTCTTGTGCTATGGAAAGAATTGGAAATAGTGACATTAATATAATAATGTATGCGCGCACGTGTGTTTAGATTAATGTGAATTAGATGGCTTTGAGCATGAATCAAAGGCACTTGGTAATTAGCCTTGCATTCGTTCTTCTTTCGAACAAAACTCGATGCACCTCCGCTCTTGAAACGAACCTTCACCGACTTTGCACCGACTTTGGTACGGAGGAAGAGCGGACTTATAACGGATTTGTGACGGAGGTACTATGGCTGTGGAAGTAAGGCTTTACATTATTGTAAAGCCTTCTCTACTTGTTGCATCAGCCATTCGTTCTGCTGTGGAATTGTCATATAGCTATTGTCGAGCAAGATGGCGTCTTCTGCCTGACGTAAAGGTGAGACTTCTCTGTGAGAGTCGATGTAGTCACGTTCCTCTACGTTTTTCAGAATCTCGTCAAAGTCTGCCGGCATGCCTTTTTGCTGAAGTTCGTCGTATCGTCTCTGAGCACGTACCCTGGCACTTGCAGTTACGAAGATCTTGAGTTCAGCATCAGGGAATACGGTTGTGCCAATATCTCTTCCGTCCATGACAATACCCTTCTCAGCTCCCATCCTTCTCTGCTGGTAAACCATTGCTTCGCGTACAAATGGTATGGCTGCTATCTTTGATACGTGATTGCTGACTTCTATAGAGCGGATGATATTCTCTACACATTCGTCGTTGAGACAGGCATCAGGTCTTCCTGTTTCTTTATTTATGCAGAAAGAAACTTTAATATTGTTCATTTGCTTCTGAAGTTCATCTGTCATGACTTCTCCGTCAGAAGTGAACAGGTTATTGCGCATCGCGTATAGTGTGACGGTACGGTACATGGCACCTGTATCGACATATATGTATCCTAACTTGCGGGCGAGTTCCTTTGCCATAGTACTCTTTCCGCAAGAAGAGTGGCCGTCTATTGCTATTGTTATCTTTTTCATTTCTATATTATAATTGTTCTTTATTCTGTCTGCTACTTGTTCCATAAGCCATTTGGGTGTGGATGTTGCTCCGCAGATACCAATGCTATTGACATTTGAAACCCATTTCGGATCTATCTCGTCAGGACCTTCTACAAGATAGGTGTGTGGGTTCTGCTCTTTGCAAGCATTATAGAGCACCTTGCCATTACTGCTCTTTCTGCCAGATACGAAGAGTATCAAATCGTGTTTTGTGGCGAATGAGCAGATGTTAGGCATTCTGTTGGCTACTTGTCTGCAAATTGTGTCAAACCATTGGAAGTCTGCACCTTCGGCCATGTGAGCCTGGATATAGTCTATGATGGTGTGGAACTCATCAAGTGACTTGGTGGTCTGGGAATAGAGGTAGATGTCGTGTGTGAAATCAAGTCGTGTGACCTCGTCGGCATGCTCTATCACTATGGCACGCTGCCGCGTCTGCCCCACGAGCCCTAATACCTCCGCATGACCGTTCTTGCCAAAGATGACAATCTGTGCATTGGGATTTGCTGTGAACTGTTTCTTGATACGCTTCTGCAACTGTAGTACCACAGGACAGGTTGCATCAATAATCTCGATGTTGTTCTGTTCTGCTATCTTATATGTCTCAGGTGGTTCGCCATGTGCTCTTAGCAGTACCTTGGCATTGTGAAGCTCTGCAAACTGCGTGTGGTCTATAGTGATAAGTCCCATCTCACGAAGTCTGTCACACTCCATTCCGTTGTGCACAATATCTCCAAGACAATAGAGCGTGGAACCTTTTGCCAATTCCTCTTCTGCCTTGTTGATTGCAGTTGTCACACCAAAACAGAATCCTGATGAAGAGTCAATTTCTATTAACATCGAGTTATTTATAATTAAATATTTACAATGTACATTTTCAATTTATTTCAATTGTTTGTAGAATTCATCCAATAGGTTGTGAGCGGCGGTGAAACTTGTCTTCTCGCCATTCTGGACGCTCATTTCTGCTTCTGCCAGTTTCTTGGCAATGACAGGATCATTGTAGAACCTGTTTCTAAGATTTGCTTCTATGGTTTCATACATCCAGTATTTGTTCTGATGGTGACGTCGTGTCTCGAAATATCCGTTCTTCTTTACAAAGTCCACATATTTGAAGATCATATCCCAGACCTCCTTAACGCCATATCCGTAGAAACCGGAATAGCAGAGAACCTTAGGTAGCCAGCCACTTTCTGACATAGGGAAGAAATGTAGCGCATTGCGGAAATGAGTTGCTGCCATCTGGCATTTATCCACGTTATCACCATCGCATTTGTTTACGACAATGCCATCCGCAATTTCCATAATGCCTCGCTTGATGCCCTGAAGTTCATCGCCTGTGCCGGCAACCTGAATAAGCAGGAAGAAATCCACCATAGAGTGACATGCAGTCTCGCTTTGTCCTACACCTACTGTCTCAATGAAAATCTTGTCATAGCCTGCAGCCTCGCAGAGTATTATTGTCTCGCGGGTCTTTCTTGCTACTCCTCCAAGAGAACCTGCTGATGGTGAAGGGCGTATGAATGTTTCTTTTCTGGTAGATAATTTCTCCATTCTTGTCTTATCGCCAAGAATACTGCCCTTGCTCCTTTCGGAAGAAGGGTCGATGGCAAGAACCGCAAGTTTTCCTCCGTAGGTGTCAAGCACGTGTGTGCCGAAGACGTCAATGGAGGTACTTTTTCCTGCACCTGGAACACCGCTTATGCCAATTCTTACAGACTTTCCACTATAGGGAAGGCACTTCTCTATCACCTCCTGCGCCTTTGCCTGATGTTCAGGATTGACAGACTCCACAAGCGTGACAGCCTGAGATAGTATCGTCACATCACCGTGCAATAGTCCCTCAACCATTTCATCCACGCTATACTCCCTATGACGATAACGTCCGCGTTTCAGATATGGGTTGACGATAGAGGGCTGAGCCACACCGCTATTTACGGTTAGACCTACATATTCGCTGCTGTTTTCTGGATGTTCCATATTCTTTAATGACGAATTACTATTCACAAAACAAATTACAAAGTAACGAGGTCATTAGTAATTTGTAATTCGTAATTATATTACTACTTCTTTATCTCGATTATCACTTTCTGCTGCCTTGGGTCATTCGTAATCATGAGAATACGAGGACGTGTTTTTACCCTTGACAGGTCTTGCGCATAACCGGTAATTTTCATTTTTGTACTCTCACCTGCATTAAGTTTCTGTTTGGCAAGAGTAATTTCTATGCCTGGGGTAAACAACTGCATAGAGCGAATTTCAAGAGGAGATTTACCCTTGTTTGTTATCACAATCTCAGCCTTCTTCTTGCTGCCTTTTATGTTTGAAAGGTCAACGGTTGTAGAAGAGATTTGTATGCGAGGACTGCGATACAGGCTTGCCTCGTCAAGTCTCGGTTCTGGTGGAAGAAGTACAGTAGAAACCATGATTTCCTTATCCTCAGAAACCTTGTCGCCCATGCCTTTTGACAGATAGATACTTGCCTGAGTAAGACCAAGCGATTTCATCTTGCTTGAGTTTAGCATAATATGAATAACACCCTCTTTCTTAGGACCAAGACGTTTTGGTGAAATCTCTGCGCGGAGATAGTTTGGAAGATGCATAAGCACAGGCTCTACATACTGATTGTTAGGGTTCATGATGTGGATGTCCTGAACGGGACGCTCACCACGGTTTACATCATCAAACTCAATAATGTTTGCATCTGTCAGCAGACCTCCGATAGAGTAGGGATAGTTACCTACAAAGTTCTCGACTTTTGGTACTACTACACCCTTGACTGTAACGTATGTAGGTTCTTTTTGATCCTTTACATATATAGCTACATCGCGCTGGAAATGTCCCAGTTGCTTAGAGTCATACGTAGAACTAACCTTGAAATCAGTACCTGCTGGTATTACTCCTACAGGAAAGCCGACCTGAGTGCAGTTGCATCCAGAGTACATGCTTGAAATCTCGATAGGTGCATTTGATATGTTCTTTACGTCAAATGTTGCCGTGACAGGTTGCATGAACTGCACCTGTCCTAAGTCGATGACGTTATTTCTCACTTGCAATGTCTGTGCCGAGGCAAAGAGCGGAAATGCAAGTAGAAGTGATAGAGATAGTTTATTCATTTATTTTTTATTCCTTATTCTTTAATCCTTAATCTGTAATATTTATTCTTTAACCACATAGTTAGAACCTGGGGTTCTTCCTGTGAATACGGGAGAATATGTACAGGTTGCTGTTGCTGTGCCAGAAGTATAGTTGCCGCTTCTTGCCACGAAGTATGATGTCTTGATGACGTGTGTGCCTTTTCTCAACATATTGTAGCAATATTCGGTCTTGGTGTCACGGATAATCTTGTATGTCCCGTGGCTGTAGCCAGACAGTTGCTCAACAGGTTCAAGACATGCCGGACGGTTATCGGTAACGGTAACGAAGTCATAATCGCGGTCTGCCGTGATAGTGATTGTTACCTCAATCTTGTCGCCAATCTTTAGCTGCTTGTTCGGAGTCTCGACCTTTCTTGTAATTGAAAGACCTGTTGAAGACACCTTGCTTTCCGTGGCAGCCTGTTTGTATTCTATGAATACGTTAGTCCAAGACTCACCATCTGTATGCTTGGTAACTGTAATGGCATTGTCTTTTGAAGTGATATCCTTTGAGGTCTTCACATAGCCAAGGGCAGAGGTGTATTCCTGAGCCGGCATTCTTGTCTTGCCCAATGCGATATCGGCAGGAACACCTTTTCTTAGTGAGGATGTAGTGTCTTGTGATGGACAGAGGAAGGCATAGATAGCATCTACAGCGTTGATGGGAGTGTCCCATGACTGGGTTCTCTTACTCTGCAATAGCCAGCGTTTCATGTCGGCTATCTCTTTTGCGGAGTTCTTTCCATCTATCAGTTTCAGAGCCTCGATAACAGATACCTGTGTAGGAATCTTATAGTCGCACCAAGAGTAGTGTGCGCGGTCAGAGTCGAAGTATCTGCCAAGATCCTCGCGATATACTGTATGTTCCACTATGCTCTTGATGAACTCAGAAGCCTTGCTCTTGTTTCCAGTAAAGGCAAGAACGATGGCAGCCTGCGCCTTAGTCCTCATATCGTCATAGCGTGTCTCTTCTGGAACAAGCTTTAGAAGATAGTCGGCATTGCTGTTGCTCTTGATATTCGTGCCAGAAGCTTTGGCAATAGCACGGCAATAGAGATAGTCGAGGGCATAGTAAGGAAGATATCTTGCTTTATCCTTCTTCATTTCTGCCACTTTCTTTGCAGTTTCCTTGTCAAGGAAGTTGAAAGAACGCCTAATCAACTGCTCATTCTGTTTCTTGACCTTCTCATCGTTTATCATGAGATTAAGACGGAGAAGAGTCTTAAGAACCTGAACGGTCATATACGTACTGCCATTCATGCCTTTCCACCAACTCCAAGAGCCATCGCTGTTCTGTAGATTTGAAAGACGGCTGAGAATATCGGTATTTCGATAGTCGATAGAGGTAGAGTCGAAGAGATGGCTTAATTCCTCAGACTTCCACTCGTCGATAGCTTTCCTTATCTCCGGATTTGTACGTGCTATGCCCGCTGCTATGGAGTTTGCATAGTATGCAGAGGAAAGACAGATAGCGCACTCGTCATTGTATTTTGAGACGTAAGGAAGAGCCTTTATCATCAGCCATTCTGGAGAATCTGTATATTCTACTGTTAGATGCTTGCCATTAACAGACGGCATGATTTTCTTCAGGTCGAATGTTTTCTCGCCAGCCTCTGTGAGGATGAACGTCTGGGTGTTCACCATCAATTCCTTCTGTGAAAGAATAGACAGATCCTTCTGCTCGCCATCGGAGAAAGTTCCTTCCTCGCTCTTGCCTGAAACGGTGTAGCGCACGATTATAGACTTGTCTTCCTGATTTCTGGAATCGTAAGGGAAGGATACAGCCTCACTCTCGCCAGCCTTTACCGTTATTTTCTTGCTCTGGGTTGCGAGAACCTTTTCTGTCTTTGCATCGAGAATAATGAACTTCACAGTTGCCGTGATGTCCTTCTCTGTTATATTTGATACAGAAGCCGGAATGTCTGTCACGTCGCCTTCACGCAGGAAACGAGGCAGACGAGGCTGAATCATCAGTTTTTTTTGTGCGATGACCTCATCAGTCATAGTGCCGAACCTTACATCCTTGTCATGTGCAAATGCCATGAACTTCCATGTCGTAACACTCTCTGGAAGGGTAAACGACAATGTCGCAATGCCTTTATCGTCGGTTCTCAACTGTGGCATGAAGAAAGCTGTTTCGTTAAGGTTGGTGCGGAGAGAAACTTCTTCTGTGTTGGCATCATCCTCTACAGACTCAGACACCATGTCTGCTGCTTCTGCATCAGCCATAATCGAGCTTTTTGCCTTGAGAATCATACCTGATTCTTCTGCCATAGGAGCTGTACCCATAATCCTTAGGGCTCTGTTGCTTGTTTTTGGTGCTGCGTATCCAGTTGCAAGCAATTGATATACATGCATGTTGGATGTGGCATATGGCAGGTCTTCTTTGAAAGAAGAGAACTTCAAAGGCTTTGATGTGTATGAGTTTATTGGTCTTGTATAATAGAAGTATATGTCAGAATGTACTCTTGCGATTTGCCAAGAGAATGAAGGAACAGATAGGAATCTGTTGTCTGAGAAAAACCATGAATGTGGCTTTATTGCATCAAGAGACTTGTCGTAGAGCACAGCCATCACGTTGGCGTTAGCAGGCTTACCGTCATTGTCAGTTACGGAAAGTTTCCATTCTTCCTTCTGTCCAGGTTCAAGTTTGTTGCGGAAGGTTGTCCAGTTTATCTTTAAGTCCTTGTTTGGAAGGGCTCTTTTTATTGTATGGCTATGGGTATAGCATTCGCCATTGCGTACCCATGCAATTGTATAGCAGATGCCGTCACCATATTCTTCTTTGTACTCAAACTTACGGGTAACGACAGATGAGTCAAGTTCAAGAGAACCTGATTCTATCATTTTGTTACCACTAAAAAGAGCATATACGGCATGGACATCCTTGTCGCAAGTGCCAAACTGAATTGTGGCAGGGAAATTATCGCCTGTTGCATACCACCAGTCTTTTGTCTCTGTCGCAGGAACTTTGTCCTCAAGACTGAACAGCACGAATTTCTTGTTAATAGTGTCAGTCCCGCAAATTGCCCTTATGGAATGGGAACCAGAAGGGAGGTACATAGGAATCACATAGGACTTACCACAGACTGCATTTTCCTGTTCCTTGCCGTCAATTTCAATAGAAACTTCGCCATCAATCTCTGTTCCGGCATTGTTCCTGCGTGTGAAGACCACCTCAATAGGCTTTTCTGTCTTCAGGTATTTGTCTTCAATATTGCTTGTGAGTACTGTAGAGCGATTGCTCAAAGGCAGAGAAAGCTGTGCCTCATGCGATTCTCCTGCCAGATCTGTGACAACGGCTGTTGCCTTGATGCTATAGAACATAGGCTGCCAGAATGGCCTTTTGCCGTTATTTTTCTTTGGCAGAAGCATAGGCATCTTCATACTGAAATTTCCTGATGCATCTGTAACAACGGTATCTTGAAGCAATTCTGTATTGTCATGTTCAGCTCTCCACCACCAGCTGTTATTCCTTCTGATTGTGTATGCTACCTTGGCATTACTTACAGCTATGCCGCTATATGTCTTTGCCGAACCAGTCACGGTGATAGTGTCGCCATCCTTATATGCGGTTTCTGGTTTGTTGATAGTTACCTCGAAAGTAGGGCGGACATATTCCTCTACCGTGATACTTGCGGAGTATTGGTTGTCTGCTGTTATGCGGAATGTTCCGTTCTTTACATTCTCAGGAATAATAAAGTCGGTAGTAGCCACGCCGAAAGAGTCTGTCTTGACTTTGGCATTGCTAATTTCCTTGCCGTTTGTGTCTTTAAGTGCAACGTTGATATTCTTGTCAGCAACTGTTTTTGTTGTCTCACGACCGATTTCGTTGTAGGCAACTAATGATACGTGTACGGTTTGCCCCGGACGATATAGTACCCTGTCGGTAAATACGGATGTTTTTCCCCTTACCTTATTGCCTTTTTGGTAATTAGGAAAACTTGTGGAAAGGAACTGTGACTGCATAGCCAGGTCTTTGTCGGTTGTTGCAAAGACATATCTTGGCTCATTGTCTATTGTGAACTCGCAGATGTATTCTCCTTTTTCATCTGTGCTTACCACTCTTTTGTTCTCGTATTCTTTTCTTCCTGTCAGATGCAGCTTTGCTCCGGCAACAGGTTTTCCTGATATGGCATTAACCACTACATATCTTTTCTGCGTCTTGCTTTGCTGAAGGGTTATGACCTTCAGGTCGCTGACAATGAGAAGCTGGAACTCGTTCTTGGATGAGATGTTTGTACCATCGCAAGTTGCATTTATCAGATAAGTGCCAAGAGGAAGTGTGCCAAGCGAAAGACTGTCGTTGAAGAATTCGTAAGCCTCATGCTTGTCAAACTCCTTAGAGCGAGTGATTGTCTTTGCCTTTTGCAGATGTTGCTTCAGTTTAGCAAAATCATTTTTCTCCCCAGATCTTAGCTTGCTGATTTCTTCTGAAGTCAATCCTATCAAAGGGGTTGCAGAAACAGTTATACTTGATATGTTCCTGATTTGTTCAAGATATATTTTTGCCTCCTGACTTGTATTGAGAAGTCCGTTCTTGTTTATTGTCAGAACAGTTACACTTGGGGATGTAAGCTCTGCTTTCTGTCTCTTCAGTTCATTTATCTCCTGCCATTTAGGCCAGCGCTTTGTTGCCTCGTCAATCCATTCTATTGTCTTTTGGATAGCTATACCATCAGAATATCGCATCAATTCTGTTTTCCTTACGGCAATTGCACCACACTCGTCAAGGTCTTTATATTCGGCGATGAGAGAGTCGGCTTTCTGTATGAATCTGCTACGTGTTGTTCCGACGCTAAAGCTATGGGATTCCAGCATGAGGGCTGCTGCTATACAAGCAGCCTTCCTGTTTCCCTTCTCCGAGTAATAACGCACCAGAGGCTCAAAGTTGTTAACCTTGTGAGCGATGAGGCTTATAAGGTCATGATTGAAGTATTTGCTGTCAATTCCTTTCTCTACGAGTGGAATGTATTTCAGAGCTTGGTTTTCTTTAGTCAGTTCATTTACTATCTCTGGAGTAGTGTGATAGAGTAGGCTGTCAACAATGTTTTTGTTTCTACCATTTTTTACCACCTGATAGATACAGGCTGCTATCGGAGCTGTCTTTTCCAGTTCCTTATGCTTTGCCTCCATGCGTTTTTCCATAGGGGCAACAGAGTCGGGGGAAATCTCCTGGAGGATATTCCTCTCTGTAAAGAGTGCTGCGAGAAGATTGCCATAATGCTTTTCTTTCTCAGCCTTTGTCTCTATCTTCTTTATTGCCGATAGAGCCGTCTTAGGCTGATCCTTCTCCTGAGCTTTCTCTACTTGCTTCCAGAGAGAGGTATAGTCTCCCTGTGCTGACATTCCTAATGCCAGCACAGAGAGCAGTAATATGGTCAATATCCTTTTCATTACTTTGTCTTCACAATCTTGGTCTTCTCCTGCTCCTTGTTCCTTCTGTTTACAACAGTAACAACGCTCTGGGCAAGTGCAAGGAATGCCTGACCTGTAACGGTATTTTCGTCAAGGGCAGAAGGAGTACCAGCATCGCCCTTTTCGCAGATACCTTGAACAAGAGGAATCTGTGCAAGGAGTGGTACGTTCATTTCCTGTGCGAGATTCTTGCATCCTTCCTTTCCGAAGATATAGTACTTGTTTTCAGGAAGTTCAGCCGGAGTAAACCATGCCATATTCTCTACAAGACCAAGGATAGGAACATTTACCTTATCGTTAGTGTACATGTCAATACCCTTACGTGCATCGGCAAGTGCTACTTGCTGTGGTGTACTTACAATCACGGCACCTGTGATTGCTACTGTCTGTAGCAGAGAAAGGTGAATGTCGCTTGTGCCTGGAGGGGTATCGAGAATAAAATAATCGAGTTCGCCCCAGTCGGCATCCGCAATCAACTGCTTCAAAGCAGAGCAAGCCATACCACCTCTCCAGAGAGTAGCCGTGTCTTTTCCTACGAAGAAACCGATAGAGAGAAGTTTAACTCCATATTTCTCAACGGGAACAATAAGCTGACGACCGTCTTTCTCTATTGCGTATGGTCGCTCGCTCTCCACGCTGAACATCTTAGGCATGCTTGGACCAAAGATGTCGGTATCAAGAAGTCCGACCTTATAGCCGAGTCGTGCAAGCGCTATGGCGAGATTTGCAGATACTGTGCTCTTGCCAACGCCACCCTTACCGGAACTTACAGCTATGATATTCTTCACGCCAGGGAGAAGGTTCTCTACCTCTGGTCGTGGAGCAGACTTGTATTCTAATTTTATATTTACCTCTACATCCTTGCCAACGTGATAGTGTATGGCTGCTTCAGCTGCCTTTACGGTTGATTTGAGGAAAGGGTCAGTTTCGCGTGGGAATATAAGGACAATCGTCACGCTATTGCCGTTGATGCTTGGGGTGTCAGCAAGCATTTCTGACTCGATAAGGTTCTTCTTTGTACCGGCGTAGATGACTGTTGCAAGTGCGTCGGTTATGAGTTTCGGGTATAAATTCATTGCTTAAAATAATATTATTTTAGAATGCAAAGATAATGATAAAAACGGAGAAATCCAAATCTTATTAGTGAAAAGAGATTAAACCATGAAAAAAGGCCTGCAACCTAAGTTGCAAGCCTTATGTCGAATTGAGTTGTATTCTGAATTTAGATATCGAAGAAGATGCCGAATGAAAGATCCTCTGTATCTACGCCAAGACCGAACTTGTCTTTGTTGCCGCCATCTTTGCTAAATGTTGTCCATCCAAAACCGCCAAACTTAGCCTCAAGGCTAATGCCCTCTGCTACCTTGTAGGCTACACCTGGCTTAATGCCAATGCCGAAAGAGTTACCTTTGTGGCTACCGTGTGATTTATATGCAAGACCACCATCAAGGAAGAATGTGAGGTTGTCAACATTAGCGAACTTGTAGCGAACGTATGGGTTTACGATAACGCCAGTTACAGCATCATCATCACCATGCTTTGATGAATTAACACCGAGCTTGATGGCAATTGCCCATGTCTCGTCGATGTCGTGACCAACCTCTGGAGCAATCTCCCATGATGTTGTTGCTTTTGCACCGTCATCCTTTGACTTGTCCCAGTTGAAACCGAATGAACCACCGATCCATGTCTGTGCGTTTACTGTAAGAGATGCTACTGCGAGAGCAGCGATAGCGAAAAATTTCTTCATTTCTTTTTAGTTGCTTAAATTTGTTTTTCCTACTCTATCCTGAATACTGAGGTTTTCGGATTACCCTCATTCTTGGTTTAAGCTTTGCTTAAAGCGAGTGCTTTCTCGCGCTTTGAAAATATGGCTTGTCGCTCATAGAGCGATGCCAGTTTCTAATTTCCAGAGTGCAAAATTAAGCTGATAATCCTTAACTGACAAATTTTCCTTATGCTTTTGTGTGGGTACACAATATTTCCTTGATAATCGTCAATAAAACCGTTGTCAAAGTGAAAGTTTTCGCGAGAACCCCATGAAAACTCAGATTTTGTCTTATTTTCCGATACTTTTCCGCCAAAAATCTCATGAATGTCCATCTTTGGTCATTTTCCTATGTCTATGGCATAATCAGGCGAAAGGCTTTCTATACGTGCAGCCGTTCTTCCATTCCGAGCATCCGTAAGCCGTCTTTCCTTTTATGATAGTTCCTTTTCCGCAAAGAGGGCAGATTGTGGCCTCTCCCCCCGCCCTCTCCCGTAGAGAGGGAGTTTGTGTGCTTGTGGGGGATACATTATCAGGATTGTCAGAGGAGGATTTGGCTGCTTTCTTTTTCGTGCTACTCTTGCGCGAACCGGCTCCCTCCCTACGGGGGAGGGCGGGGGGAGAGGCCGTATCTATAACTGTTACTCGTCTGTTCGTATTATCTGCAAGAACCTGATTCACTATGCTTGTAATCTGCTCCTTGAGTTCAGAAATAAATTGACCTGCATCATATTGTCTGTGCTCAATGTCACGGAGTTTCTTTTCCCATACGCCTGTAAGTTCGGGACTTTTCAGCATCTCTTCGTGTATTAGCTCAATAAGCTCAATGCCCGTCGGAGTAGCAACGAGGTTCTTGCGCTCTTTCCTTATGTAATGTCGCTTGAATAGTGTCTCTATTATAGCCGCACGAGTAGAAGGACGACCAATGCCATTCTCCTTCATAGCGTCTCGCAGTTCATCATTATCCACAAATTTGCCCGCTGTCTCCATTGCTCGAAGCAGGGTTGCCTCCGTGTAAGGCTTTGGAGGTTGTGTCCATTTCTCAGAAAGAGATGGGATGTGCGGACCTTTCTCGCCTTTTGAGAATGTTACGTTAGAAGAGGCATTTCCCTCTTCTTCATTCTCGTTTTCTAAATCAGCAGATGCGTTGTCTTTCTTGAAAACAACCTTCCAGCCTTCGTCCGTAACAATGCGGACAGAGGTTCTGAACAGAACACTATTCTCATCATTAAGCCCTTCAATTCCTGTTACAGAGGCAACTCCCTCTGGCTTTGTAATCCCCACTCTTCCGAGAATCGTGGTTGTCTCAAACTTCAAATCTGGATAGAAAGCAGCAATGAAGGCTCTTGCCACAAGGTCAAAGACGTTACGCTCCATATCCGACAACCCCTGTGGAGGTATTCCCGTAGGGATTATGGCATGGTGATCTGTCACCTTTGATGAGTCGAACACCTTCTTGCTCTTCTTCAATGGCTTGCCACCAATAGCTTTTACAAGCTCTGCGTATGGAGCCACACCACTAAACTGTGTCTTGAATAACCCGTTCAATGTCTGAGGACATTTTGGATAAATGTCATCAGAAAGGAATGTTGTATCAACACGTGGGTATGTGGTGATTTTTTTCTCGTAAAGAGCCTGTATAAGCTGAAGTGTCTGATCTGCTGAATATCCAAACTTCTTATTGCAATCCACCTGCAGCGAGGTAAGGTCGTAAAGGCGTGGAGGTGTCTCTGTACCCTTACGCTTTGAAATATCCACAATGTGGAGGTCATTATCCTTGATAGCTTCAAGAACTTTCTTGCCCTCCTCTTCCGTTGTATATTCTATCTGACGATAGATAGGTCCTTTCGGCTTTTGTGTCTTGCCGTTCTTCGCTGCCTCTGCAACTTCAGCTGCATCTTCAGCCTCTGCCTCCTCATCATGGGCAATGGCTGTAAACCTCGTGTCTTTATACATTGTATAGAGAATCCACGACTGTCGAGGCTCAAAGTTCTCTATCTCTTTCTGGCGGTTAACTATCATCGCAAGGGTAGGGGTTTGTACCCTTCCTATTGAGAGAACCTGATTGCTACGCCCCTGTGGACGATATTTCAACGTATATAGTCGAGTGGCATTCATGCCAAGCATCCAGTCACCAATGGCGCGTGAAAGTCCTGCAAGATACAAAGGTTCGTATTCCTGCTGATCCTTTAGTGTCTGAAAGCCTTCACGTATAGCCTCTTCCGTAAGTGATGATATCCACAGTCTCTTCACGGGACATTTTGCCCCTGCCTTCTGCATCACCCATCTCTGGATAAGTTCTCCCTCTTGTCCGGCATCACCGCAGTTTATTATAGAGTCTGCCTCTTGCATCAGTTTCTCGATAGTGGCAAACTGAGCTTTGATACCTTGATCATTCTTCAGTCTTATTCCGAATCGCTGTGGTATCATAGGCAATGCCCCCAATGACCATCTCTTCCACATAGGGGTATAGTCATCAGGTTCCTTTAGCTCGCACAGGTGACCAAAGGTCCATGTCACCTGATACCCATTGCCCTCAATGTACCCTTGCTTAGAGTTTGTGGCTCCAAGTACATTGGCAATATCACGAGCTACGCTCGGTTTCTCGGCTATGCAAACAATCATTACTTTTAATTACGAATGTCGAGGGATTTAGAAAGTAAATTGGGATTAAATTATTTCAGTAAATTTTGGGTTGTATCGAAAGATATAAGCCCATTCAGATACATCAGATAAATCCGTTTCCCTTTTTGTTTTTGAATTATAATTTACTGAATTTAATTTCTTGATAATTTACTTTCTAAAAGCAACTTGCTGGTCAAATTTATTTTGCTATTTATTAGTCGTAAGACTGCTTCGCTTGTCGCGATGGTATGAACGATAGTCATCCAACTCGATTTCCTTCTCTGACTCCGTAAGTCGTTTTTCTTTCGGCAATCGGAACTTCATGTATTTGATGTTTAGACCACGCTCTATCCACATAGATTCGTAGTAGGTCTGTATGGAAAGAATCTTCTTTGTCTCTTCGTCAATACCCTCGGTGTGGTAGAGGTCTGTCGTGCAGAAGAGGACAGGCAAATCGTTATGCTCAACCATATAGGTGGTATAGGTGAACAGGAAGTTAGAGTCCGTCTTTAAGTGAATGATACCATTATCCACAAGGAAATGACGATAACGCTCAAGGAAGAAGGTAGAGGTAAGGCGTTTATGTACGTTCTTCATCTGAGGGTCGGAGAATGTAAGCCAGATCTCCTGAACTTCATCTTCAGAGAAGAAACGGTCTATTATCTCGATGTTGGTGCGAAGGAATGCCACGTTCTTTAGTCCTGCTTCCAAAGCCTTGGTAGCACCAGTCCACATACGCGCTCCCTTTATGTCAACACCTATGAAGTTCACGTTAGGATATAATTGAGCCAGTTCTACGGTATATTCCCCCTTACCACACCCCAGCTCGAGCACGATAGGATTATCATTGTGGAAATACTGTTCTCTCCAGTGTCCTTTCATGTCGAAAGGAACATTATCCACCACGGAGTATGGATATTGGAACACGTTCTCATAGCGTTCCATGTCTGCGAACTTTGCGAGTTTACCTTTTCCCATTGTTTTTTGATTTGCTTGTGCAAAATTAATCAAAAAAAATCAGAATTCAAAATAAAACCAAAAAAAGATGAACGATAATCATTCTTTATATTAATGACATCGTTCATCTTTATATTCTTGGTGAAGGCTAATACTTAGTTGCCCTCATCTACATCATCTTCTCCGAAGCTTGCCTCGAAACCTTCATTGGTGTCTCGGATATCACCGCTAACCATGAGAGGCTCAATCGCTGTCATGAACCTTGGCTTGAAATATGGTGCTTTATATTCTTTCTTCATAAATTCAATCCTCCTTCTTGTTAAAATGCAACTTTAGATGTCTCAACTGAACCATCAGCGAATGTCTTCTTAACGAGATTGATGCCGCTGAATGGCTCGTTAGAAACCTGACCATTAGCTGAGATATACTGAACAGATACTACTTCGCCATTTACTACGCCGTCAATAGCGGTAACTGTTTCGTCAACCTTAACAATCTCAGAAGAGCCGTCCTCATCGATAATCTCGATTGTTGCGTTCTCAACCTTGGCATTTGAGCTGATTTCGCGTGTGAGGTAGCAACGGCCTGGCTTCAAAGCCTTCGTAGTTCTACCTATCTTACCCACAGCACCTACTACATATACCTGAGCTGCCTCTTCTTCTGAGAGGCCCTCGAATGTGCCAACGAACTGAGCACCATCGAATTTCACACTTTTTGCATCTGCTGTTTTTAGGACCGTGGTATTTACATCGCCGTAGATTACAACTTCTTCGTTCGAGCCAATAGTAGGAAGCACCTTGAACATATATGGCGTGTTTGGTGCTATTACTTCTGTGCTTGTGAATGAAAGCTTATTCTCGCTGGCGATATATGATGTCAGTTTAGCCTGTTTCACAAATATGTTAGATGTAGAAGAAACTGTGTATGGAAGCACGATTGTTCCGTATGTATCATGTGTGAAAGTACGCTTGTATGAAGATTCTGTGGCAGAGAAACTCTTGTTTACATATATTTCCTCGCCGTTGTCTTCAATCTGGTAATCTGCACATTGTGAACCGACAACAATGTTTACTTTAGAAGATGTTTCTTTGAGCTTTGTGTTGGCTGGGAAATATACGAGCTTGTTCGCAGGAACAGTCTGATTGACTTCTCCAAAGATAATAGCTCCCGTAAAGTCGAAGTTACGTGCGTTTCCTTCGATAATATCCTCCATTCTGGCATGGTTGACTACACCTGTTACCACACCGTTCTTACCTTCGCTGACCTTGTATCCTATCTTTGCGTCAATTGCTGTAGGATAAAACGTATCCACACAACCATTTAGATACTGGGTCGTTTCAGAATATCTACCAGTAGTATGGGTTATTACTTCATAAGTAGTTTTAGCAGGTCGTCCGGATTTTTTCATCTTGTAATAAAGGTCGGGGTGGACATCCATATCCTGTGTGTCCCATGTTCCTGATGGAATGTTTACACCTTTAATTATATCATAACCTGCTGCCATCGCTTTTTCGCATGCATCGGCATATAATATATACGTAGGGTCATCGGTTCTAACTTCGTATGTGAATTCTTCAATGCCATCAGGTACGGTACCAAACTGGTTGATATTCGTATTGTAATCTTTTTTTATACCATCTTCTGGCTGTGGAGCATCTTCAGACCATGATATGATTTGTCCAGGGACAACATTCGTATTGTCAATGTCAATTGCTTTTAAAGATACATTCCTTTTTTGACCACTTATGGTCTGGATCTTTACAATGTTAACACTTACACCATTATCAAATGTTGTAATGGTTTGTTCGTTTGAGGGACTGCTGGTTATGTTACCTTGATTCTCAATGGTAGTGCTGATTACGGAATATGTGATTCCGTTTTTTACTACATCCCCATCTGCAAATGCGATACTTGCACTTGCAACGAAAGCGGTTGTTAAGAGTAATTGTTTCTTTCTCATATTGTTATTTGTTTTATTATCGGTTGAATGTTTCTTCTGTTTTTGTTACAGTAGTGAATTTTTATATATATAATCCGATGCAAAAATAGCATTTTTTTTTGAATTGACCAAATATTTGTTGTGAAAAATGACAAAAAACAACAAATTAAGTTTGAAAATCTTGATTTTATATACTTTCTAATAAAAACAAAAGGATGCCTAATGACATCCTTTTGCTTTTTGAAGGGTTTAATCCTCGTCTTCTTCATCGAATTCAAAACGACCGTAGTATCCTTTTGCTTCTTCGATTGTGTCTGTTCCTGAACCTACGGGTAATCCTTCAAGGATAGCTTTGTTGTCGATTCGTACAGCAACGAGTCCTGGCTTAATATATTCTTTTTTCATAATGTGATTATGTTTTATCTTACAATAATTTTCTTTATAGAGCCATTTGCCATCTTGACGATGTTTAGCCCCTTTTGGAGTTCTTTTACCTTAACACCATTTGTTGTGTAAATGTCCTTGGCATTGTCGTTCGAAGCAGATGTTACCTCATCTATGCCTGTTGTCTCATCTTCGTATTCGCCAACAACAACAATCTTGGCATTTGCTGTAGTCTTGATGACCTGACCTTCTCTGTCTGTAATTTGAACATACCATCGATATGGAGCAAGTGTAGTTGTGTTGCTCGTTATTGGCTGGACTGCGCCTCTTGATATCACATTAGCACCCATGTCAAGTAAACCTTGCACTGGTCTGTATGTTCCTGTGAACTTGTATTCTTCCTCGATAGAAGAGCATTCGATGCTGTTTTCATCATTTGGGTAGAGCGTTGCATCTGTAACGACTATTGACTTTTTTCCTGTCGTTTTTGCCTGGATAACGTAAGGGTGGTTAGCTTTAAGAGTACCACTCTTTACAATCTCAATCTCAAGTTCTTTGTACTCATTGGTTCCGTCCCCATCATTGTCGTATGTATGGAAGTTTACAATCTTTGCTACAATGAAATCGTCCTTCCAGTCATCGTATGACATGCGGAATGGTACATAGAGAGCCTGCCAGTTTGTAGTTCCGAAAGATCTTTTATATGTAAGAGTGTTTACATGAGCTTGTACATTATTAGTGTACTCAGATCCATCATCGTTGATTTCCCATGTAGGATAGCTTACTATAATTTCGAATTCTGCACTGGCATTTCCATCCCCAGAAAGAGCTGTGATTGATGCAACACCTGGTTTTATTGCTGTTACCAAACCGTTTTCTGATACTTTTGCAACTTCCTCGTTAGAAGAAGCCCAAAGGATGTTTTTGAGGGTAGCATCGTTTGGCGCAACTTCTGCTACGAGCTGTATCTTCTCATTGACATCCATTGTGGATGGTGCATTTGTAACGGTTACACTTGTTGCATCAATGAAATTGTTTACAACTTTCACCAAGCATGTAGCCTTGATTCCGCTACCGTCAACGGCTGTGCAAGTGATTATTGCTTCACCATCTATAGAACCTGTTGAAAAACTTCCGGTTGCAGCATTTGTAATAGCGACGATATCCTTGTCGCTCGTTGTGAAAATAACGTCTTTTACCTCTGCATCGTGAGGTGTGATTGTTGCAGCAATAGAACCTGATGCAAGTTGTGGGATTATAATTTGCTTCTTGTCAAGGTTTATAGCAGTTACGTGTTTAATGTCTATATCTGCTACGATATTGTCCTTGTACTTGCTCCAACCTGTGGCATCCTTAAATTCGTCACCCAAAAGTGTGAAGACATGGATCTTCATCCCAGATTTCTTGGTGAACGGAGTGTTTATAGATAGCGAAATCTTGCTTGGAATGTTGTTTACATAGATGTCGTTGATTGACGTGCCTTCAAATGCGTTTTCTTCAATGCTCTTTAGTGACTTAGGGAAGTTTATGGAAGTTAGACTTGTGCCTAAGTTCGCGAATGCGTATGACTGAATTGTTGTAAGTCCTTCGCGAAGAACCACATTGGTAAGCTTGGTGTTAGCAAATGCAGATCTTGATATGGTACCCAGGTTTGCAGGTATCTCAATGGATGTCAAACCTGAATTAGCAAAAGCACCAGTCTTGATTTCCTCAATATAATTAGGGAACTGAATGCTCTTTAGTGTTGTACAGCCTTGGAATGCCTGCCAGCCAATAGAAGTCACCTCACTATGCAATGTCACGCTTTTTATTTTTGGACAATTCTGAAACAGAGCGTCTGGGATGACCTGAATAGCATTTGGAATTACGACATCAATAGCAAGTTTTTGACAATTGTTGAATGCATACTCTCCAACCTCTGTCAAACCACTTGGGATATTAACAGAGATGAGATTTGTACATCCGCTGAATGCGTATTTTCCGATTTTTTTAAGACCTGTTGGTAGTGTAACAGTTTGTAGTTGCTTACAGCCTGTCATCGCATAGTCCCTAATGCTGGTTACAGTAGATTGAAGGTTGTACTTACCATCTGCTATAACTGCATTTGCAGGTAATGCAATCAGTTCCTTGTTGAATTTGTCATAAAGGATACCGTCAATGGAATGAAAAAATGGACTATCCTGTGCTACATTGATTCTTGTCAGTTTGGGGCAACTGCGGAATACGGATTGTCCTATTGTCTGGATAGTATTAGGGATATTTACAACTACCAAGTCAGGGCAGTTGTAAAATGCAAAATCCTGTATTCCAACAACGGGATATGTTTCTCCCTCGTATGTTACGCTGCTTGGGATGGTAACTTCGGATTCGTAGGCACCACCACCATTTGCACTTCCTTTCTCGCTAGCGTTGAAGTTGGTGATAACAGCTTCGTTGTCCTCTATGTAATAATAATACATACCAATAGGACCTCCAAATTTGCCTTCGAAGAAATCATCGTCCTTAGGACTTGCCCAAGCGACGGTTGCGATAACGAGCATAAGGATGATGCTCAGAATTCTGCTTGATTTGTTCATAATCTTTTTTTGTCTGATTTAGTTATCCCTGAATAATCAGCACAATGTTTAAAAGTTTGTTTTTATAGCCGTTGGGTACTCTACACACTTTCGTTGCAAGCCGCCTTGTAGCCTTAGCTGTCTTCTATTTCCCGCAATTCTCAAGGTGTAAACGCTATTTTTTCCTTAAATGTTATGTTATTTCAACACGAATTTGGGGCAAAGTTAAGATTTTTTTTTGAAATAGCGAAATGTTGCAGACCTTTTTTGCTAAAAAGTAACATTTTTTTGTATTTCAATGTGAAAAAAAGAAAAACTATTAGTGATTTTGGGCGATGTTTTTCGTGGAAAGTAAATAGGGGAGATTTCCTCTCTATGACGATTTTGAGAGTTGACGATAGGTGAGTAAAAAGTTTTTGAACGCAAAGACGCAAAGGCGCAGATTTTTTTGCTTTGCGTCTTTGTGACTTTGCGTTTTATAAATGAAATTTGTATTAGTCGATAACGACGCGAGTCCAGTTGTGAACATCAGGCTCAATGCCGTACTGAATGTTGCGGAGCTTGGTGAAGAGCTTCTCGGAAACTGGTCCTGGCTTTTCGCCGAAGACATAGCTCTTGCCTGTCTCGATGTCGTCGATGCGTGAGATTGGAGAGATAACGGCTGCTGTTCCGCAAGCACCTGCCTCCTCGAATGTCTCAAGTTCCTCTTCTGGAATCTGACGACGCTCAACCTTCATTCCGAGATCCTCAGCCAACTGCATGAGTGACTTGTTGGTGATAGATGGAAGGATAGAGGTTGACTTTGGTGTGATATAGGTATTGTTCTTGATACCGAAGAAGTTAGCAGCACCAGCCTCGTCGATATACTTCTTCTCCTTTGCGTCGAGATAGAACTCGCAAGCATAGCCGAGCTTGTGTGCCTTGTCGTTAGCCTGAAGGGAAGCAGCATAGTTGCCACCTACCTTATATATACCTGTGCCAAGAGGTGCACTACGGTCGAACTCACGAACGATAACGTATGGGTTTGCGTAGAAACCGCCCTTGAAATAAGGGCCTACTGGAGTAACGAAGATCATGAAGAGGTACTCCTTGGCTGGGTGTACGCCAACCTGGGCACCTGTACCAACGAGGAGAGGACGAACATAGAGAGTTGCACCTGACTCGTATGGTGGGATATAATCCTGATTCAGACGGACCACCTTGTCCACCATCTCATTGAAAAGCTCTGTAGGAACCTCTGGCATGAGAATTCCGCGACTTGTTGACTGCATACGAGCAGCATTCTCGTCGGTACGGAACACACGCACCTTGCCGTCTGGACAACGGTAAGCCTTCAAGCCCTCGAAAGCCTCCTGACCATAGTGCAGACATGTGGCAGCCATGTGCATGTTGATGTATTCACTGGAGCAAACCTCGATTTCGCCCCACTTGCCGTCACGATAGTAACAGCGAACATTGTAGTCTGTAGGTCTGTAGCCAAACCCCAGATTTGACCAATCTAAATCTTTCATATTGTAACTTTTTAGTTCGGAAAAATCGAATTTTGAAATGCAAAAGTATAAATTTTCTTTTAGATTTGCAAGAAAGTAGGCTTTTTTTTTCGTTTTTAGCCGAAAAAATCAAACTAATTACGAATTAATAATTACGAATTGCCTTTTTTGATAATCATTTCCTCACGTTAATTCTGGGATATGAATCCCTTCATTTAAGTTCCGTTTGTGAATTTGCCTAAAGCAAAAAAACATGAAAAAGGCAATCAATAAACAATTAACATGTCACATTCGATTTTTAAGTGTTAATGTTTATCCGTAGATGATTACGCCCCTTCAGGGTGTCAAACAACTATGAACTATGAATTATGCACTATGAACTATGAATTATGCACTATGAATTATGAACTATGAATTATCCACTATGAGCCATCTTTTCTCCTAACAAAACCCAATTATAATACCATTATATTACATTAGTAATACCATAATAATACCATAGTTTATGGTATTATTATGGTATTATAATGGTATTATTATGGTATTATAATGGTATTATGATGGTATTTACATAGGAGCTAAAGCGGAGGTATAACGGAGATAGTTGCCATTTCATGCTTTGCTTTCAAAACATAAATTAACGTCAGTTCGATGAATTAATCATATAGCAGCAAGCTGCAAAATCCACTGCGTGAGGCTACACGAATTTCCGTGAATTACCCGTGAATTTTTCGTAAATTTCCAAGCAAATGTATCGAATAAAGAAAAATTTACGATAATTTGCGGCTAATTCACGGATAATTCACGTAGCCAAGCGCAGCGTTTTTTCGTCGAACTCACGTTAAATTAAGACGAGAATTAAAACATTAATTGAGACAAAAAATCATGAGTATTTAATGCCGTAAGGCTCATTACTGTCATAATTAATGTTGGATTAATGTTCCAATTAATGTTATACGAAGTATAGAAAAAATCATCGAATTCACGTTAATTTAACGTGAGTTCGATGAATTATAACGCTGTGCTTGGCTACACGAATTATCCGTGAATTAAGCGTAAATTATCGTAAATTTTCAATGAAAGGAAAAGAAACGTAGCTCCACATAGTGGAAACAAAGAAACTATAATTTCGTCGAACTCACGTTAATTTACTTGAAGATTTACAAGCGAAACTTGAAGTCTGAACCTTTACCCGATATTTTTTCTACCATTTTCTTGCTTTTTTCCACGAAATTTGCTAAATTTGCAGCAGAAACCCAAATAATTAACTTTTTCATAGCTCAAGTTGCAGGTTTTCAGGTTAAAGCCATATAACCTTAAAGGCGAGCTTGCGAAACTAGAACCCAAAAACTATTATAGACAAAAAACGGTATGAAAAAACTAATTGTAAAACAAAAAGATGATGCTCCTTTCAAAGGTAGTAAAATATTATCTTTTTTATTCTCATTGCTATTTCTCTTCCCCTCTCTTTTTGCTCATGCAGATGCCATAGACTCGCTTGAGACGGTGCTTCGTGACAAACCGCAGATTCAGGAGAAGATATATTTGCATCTTGACAATAACTGCTATTTCCTCGGAGACACTATCTGGTATAAGGCGTATGTGGTGACGGCGGATGACCTGCACCCTACGAACCTGTCGAAATTGTTGTATGTGGAATTGCTTAATTCTGATGGTTTTGTTGTTGAAAGACAGCATGTGATAGTGTCGGATAAAGGATTGACATGCGGACAGTTTGCCCTTTCGGATAGCCTCTATTCTGGATTTTATGAGATAAGGGCATATACCAAGTGGCAACTTAATTTTAACGTAGAGCATCGTAAGTATTCGTTTATTGACGAGCGTAGGTTCTACAACAAGCAGATGTGTGCTGATTTTTTCCGGGAATATCCGGGATTGTATTCGCGTGTGGTTCCTGTATATAATAAGGTGAATAATGGAGCATACGGTCAGCGATACATGTCACGTCGCCCAAAGCAGCACGTTCAGAAGCATACCCATAGGCTTCTTGTGCATTTCCTGCCAGAGGGTGGTAGCTGCGTGCAAGGTGTGGATAATGCCATTGCCTTTGAGGCTACCGATCAGGATGGTCAGGCTATGGATGTGGAGGGCGTTCTTCAAGATGGCACGAAGGTAAAGACCGACTATATGGGGCGTGGAGTTTTCCATTATACTCCGTCAGATGTTCAGCAGAAGATTACCTTTAGGTGGGAGGACAAGGATTATTCGTTCAAACTTCCAAAGGCGGAAAAGGAGGGTGTGGCCCTTCACTTTGACCCTCTCACGCGCACGGCTTCTGTAAATGCCGTGGGCGTAAAGGCGGCTGCATACGGAATACTTTGTCGTGGAAGGCTTCAGAAGTTCCAGCGTCTGAATGGGGAAAGAACTATCTCGCTAAAGGATGTTCAGCTTCCGACAGGTGTTAATGATCTCGTGATATATGATGCTGATGCAAGACCATTGGCATCACGCCTCTTCTTTGTGAATAATCACGATATGGGTGAAAAGATTGATGTGAAGATGATGACGGATGCAGGTGGGGTAGCAGAGAAGACAACCCTGAGGCCACATCAGAAAGTGAATCTTGAACTGTCGGCTTCCAACGCCCAGCACCAAACACCCAACACCTTTTCCGTAGCTATCCGTGATGCAAGGACGGATGATCCGGGATATGATGACGGCAATATCCTGACGGATATGCTGCTCGGTAGTGAGTTGCGTGGTTTCGTTGCATCTCCAGCCTATTACTTCGCTTCTGATGATGCAGAGCATACATCGCGCCTTGATCAGCTTATGATGATACAGGGCTGGAGAAGATATAAGCGTGTAAAACAGGCTCGATACCTTCCGGAGGTTACTACCACTTTTGAGGGTAGCGTGTATAAGCTTCCGAGTACGGCTGATGTTCTCGAGCTTGAGGACCTCAATGCAATTATGAAAAAAGATGCCGATTATGAAGTTGACCTTTCTATGCTTAATGGTAAGCCCGATACTGGTGATGCGGTTACTGAGGTACCAGAGATAGAGACAGAGCTTCAGGAAGAGAATTCCGTGTTCTCTGAGCCTATGGACGATTTCCACAATGGCAAGTCTCTGAAGAAGGAAGTGCTTGTTGAGGGTGAGGTGTCATTTGACGGTAAGAGCTATGGCGTGGTGGCAAAGACTACGGATGGTGGTAAGTTCTCGTTCAAGATTCCTCCATATTATGATAAAGGTGTTCTGTTCATCAAGGCTTATAATGCGAAGGACTCTGTGAAGCGTAGTATGGAAGGCTTGAAGGACAAGAAATGGATGGATGAGCGTGCCTTCCCTGACTATTATGTCAAGAGGGATATGTTCTTCCCGATCTTCTCAACCCCATATTCTTGGTATCAGGTGAATTCTCCAGAGCTGTATTTCTTTGATGAGGAGGAAGACGGGGATATTCCAGCGACGAGTAAGCTTGCAGGCAATCACACACTTCAGACAGTCATAGTGAAAGCTCGTCGTCGTGGCAAGCGTTCATGGGATATGTCGAAGCCTGCTATCGTGCGTGATATCTATGAGCTGTATAATGATGTGACCGACTATGGATTGTCACCAGGCGTGCTTAACTTCAGGAAATTCCCTCTTCAGGCAACGAATTACCTGTTTGGCAATATGGGGGTTATGAAGCAGCCTAATATCCGTGCTATTCTGGAAAAGAGGAGTTTCTATCGTAACTATACGCATGGCCCATCAGAGTTTGATGTTAATATGGCTTCGACGTATATGTTTGATCGTCTGCGTCTTAGTAGGATAAAGGATGTGCGCGTATATACCGATTATGAGCTTCGTACTGATTCCGGCTATGTGGCAGAGGATAATGCCGCAGCCGTGGTGCTCGACTTCGTGCCTATTGAGGATGACGGTACTCGCCATTCATATCGTGATCGTAGGTACGTGTTCCCTGGCATTACATACGCGGAGGAGTTTTATAGTCCTGACTATTCAAAATCGTTGCCTTCACAGCCGGCAGACTACCGTCGCACCTTGTATTGGAATCCTAATGCAAGGCCAGATGCGGACGGTAAGTTCACCGTTACTTTCTATAATAACTCGCGTGAGACTCGCGTCCGGGTATCGGCCGTGGGAGTGGGGGCAAATGGAAAACTGTATAGTAATAGCCCCTCACCCGTCACAATGTGACACCCTCTCCCCAAGGGGCGAGGGGGAAGTATGTAATGAATCCTCAAAGAAATTGCCATAAACGATAAATGGTAACTTTTTCCTCGCCCCTTGGGGAAGTCCGATGTTGATAACATCGGAGTATGTGTCAGAGGATGCCCGTAGGGCAGGTGAGGGGCTTGAAGGGTTGTTTGTGAGGGTTGTTTATTTCTTTATTCTTAAAAAAGATTAAAAAAGCAATTTCTTAAGAATATATTACAATAAAAGAAAGAAACGAATGTTTTATATATATTATAGTTCGGTGGAAATAGTGTTAGAGACCATCTAAATCTCCTAAACATATTTACACATAATGTTGTTTTTAAAACAGACGAAATGGAAAAAACTTACTCTAAGATCATGATGCTCTCAGTAGCGTTTATGATTTCAATGGTTTCATTTGCTGAGACAAAGATCAATGGTGTCTATTACAATCTTGACGGTAGCAACAATCAAGCACAGGTAACCTACAACGAGAGTGCACCTACTGCTTCTTATTCCTATTCAGGAGCTGTTACTATACCACAGGTTGTAACTTATGATGGAAAGGAATACTCCGTTACATCTATCGGTGAGGAGGCTTTCCTGGAGAATCGTGGTCTGACATCTGTCTCTATTCCAAACTCCGTTAAGAGCATTGGCGACAAGGCTTTCTACGGATGTAGTGCACTTACTTCTGTCACGATTCCTAATTCCGTGACCACTATCGGCGAGGGCGCTTTCTCTGGCTGTGATGCTCTTACCGCAATCAACATCCCTGGATCTGTTGAGAGTATCGGTATGGGTGCATTCTCTTCTTGCAATGCCCTTGCTTCAATCATTGTAGATAAGGACAATACCGTATATGACAGCCGTGGCGGTTGTAACGCTATCGTTATGATTGCTAACAATATGCTTATTGCTGGTTGTAAGGGTACTATCATTCCTAATACAGTTTCTGGTATCGGTGCTTGTGCATTCTATGGTTGCCAGAGTCTTACAAATATCGTTATCCCTAACTCTGTAAGAACTATCGGACTTAATGCCTTCGCTCTCTGCTATGGACTTACATCAATCAACATCCCTGAGTCTGTTATCAGTATTGGTCGTGGTGCATTCATGCTTTGCTCATCTCTCTCTTCTGTTACTATCAACGGTAGCAACACAAGTATCATGAGCTATGCATTTGATGGATGCCGTAGCGTATCTTCTGTTAAGTTGCTTTCACAGACCCCACCTGCTATCGACAACATGACCTTCGATGTATATGGAGAGCTTCATGTACCAGCTTCAGTTGTTAAGGCATATCAGGTAGCTGACTATTGGAAGAAGTTCCGTATCGTAGGCGATAAGAAGTAATTCGGAAAATTACTTTTGGTCACTAATTACGAATTACGAATTACTTGTTTTGCATGGATGTAAACAGGTAATTGGTAATTCGTAATTGCTTTTATAAGGGTTGGAGAATATGCAAATAGATGAGTTGATATCACGATATGAGGTAGTGCGAAAGGAATATCAGGAAAAGATATGCCGTCGTATGTCGAAAGAACAGTATGAGGTGTATTCCGAGATATTGTTCTCAACACATTCGTGTGCCATTGAGGGCAATAGCTTCACCATAGATGATACTCGTGCGCTCAAGGAACAAGGACTTGGCATGGTTCCTCATGGCAGGAAACTTTTGGAATGTATGGAGATGGCTGACCATCTCAGGGCATACGAGTATGTGATGCGGAATTTGAATCATCCTCTTGATGAGGCATTCCTAAAGCATGTCAATTTCTTGCTTACAGAGCATACTATCAGCTATTATTCTCCTGATGCTGTGCCTGGAGAATATACTACGGTGGATATGGCTGCTGGCGATACTGTATTTGGTGATCATGAAAAATTGATAGCGCGTGTGCCAAAGTTGCTTGAGGCTACGGAGCGTGCTTGTCTGTCGGACACTCATCCTATGATTGTGGCATCACGTTTCCATGGCTATTATGAATATCTGCATCCTTTCCGTGATGGAAATGGTCGTACAGGCCGTTTGCTGAGTAATTATATCCTTATGCGAAAAGGACATCCGCAGTTTGTCATTTACCTTGAGGAACGTCAGCAATATATCTCGGCTCTTAAGCAAATCCGCACAGAGGGTACGGACGAACACCTTACGCATTTCTTCCTTGAAGCAGCCATAAGGCACATGGAAGAAGAACTTAGTCAGAAACAACAGAACACCAAGCCAAGGATGTTTTTGTTTTAGGGAAGGACGATGAAAATGTGCCTCCTATGTAGGTTCGCAAAGCGAAAACATATAATATCCCATCAATTCTACATTAATATCGCATTAATTTTTTTGTTTACCACAGATTGCAGATTAAAGGGTGAGATTTTTCTTGTTTTGTGAAGACGAATGTTCGCTGATTATTTGGTCGTATCATTTATTTTGATTATTTTTGCAAATGATATCTTGTTGTTGTAATGCTGAGAAACTATTATCAACTAAGGCTTAGAATGGTATATAGGATATGCCGTGATTTAGGAGTGGTGATGTTGCTACTCTTGACATTCCTGTGCCTTGTGGTTTATGGATTATGTTGTATAGATGCAAAGTATAGACTGATGGCATTTGTCGTTATTGCCTTTTGGGTGTTACAGGCAAGAGGCGATACGATGTTCCTTGAAAGTCAGTTTGGCAAGAGATATAGAAGGCTGTTGGTGTCAGATACGCTTATCGTGGCTTTGCCGTTTATCGTACTTGCAATAATAAACTCAGATTGGCTTTTCTTGCCAATCATTATAGGTTCTGCGTTTGCTTTGCCTTTCTTGCCAAGATATAATTCTGGACTTACAATTCCGAGTTTCCCGCTTTTCCAGAAGGGAAACTATGAGTTTCAGAAATTCTATAGATGGCATGCTATTCCTTGGATTGTGTTGCTTGCGCTATCCGTGACAGGTTTGATATATGGCAATATCCGCATAGTAGAGGTGGCAACAGGATTGGTTTGCTTGGAATTGATGAGCGCTCTTACTCTTTCTCCTGACAAAAACTGGATGCTGAACTATCGCTCGGCTTTGCATTTTGTGAGGATGAAGACGGAACAGATAGCCGTGGGATGTGGTATGTTACTATTGCCTTTCCTTGTGTTGTTGCTTGTCGGAGGCATATCGTGGATGTCTGTTGTCAGCGTTTATCTTGCTGAAACAATTCTGCTGATAGAAGTGGAGATGCTGAGGTTCACTATGGCGGACAATCAACTGATGATGATATTCGTATTTGTTCCATTGGTATTTGTCGCATATTTTTCAATCGGAATACCGTATGTATTCATCCTGTCTGTAATGTTATTGGCATGGATTATGTTCAAAGGCTATTCATATATATCAAATGTAGTGATCAATGATTGAAGTTAAGAATCTTACGAAGAAATACGGCTCTCAGGTATGCCTTGATAATGTCTGCCTTTCTATGGAGGAGGGAAGGATATATGGTATGGTGGGCGAGAATGGGGCAGGCAAGAGTACGTTGTTCAGATGCCTTACCAATTTTGAGAACTATGATGGTGAGGTTGAGATTCCAAATGGCTTGACTGTAGGGTATCTTAGTGATACGCCATTCTATTATACATACGTTACAGGTCGTGAGTATATCGAGTTCTGCATGAAGGCGAGTGGTAAGGTGCTTGATAAATCTGCATTGGAGGAGATAAACTCTCATTTCCGTCTGCCTCTGGATAAATATGCCACGAGGTATTCACTTGGTATGAAGAAACGACTTGCCATCATGGCGCTTATGCTTCAGGAACCTGACATCGTGATTCTTGATGAGCCTTTCAACGGACTTGACATTGTGGGTACTATCATTCTCAAGAAATGGTTCAAGGATTTGAAGGACAAGCACAAGACCGTGATATTCTCTTCTCATATCATATCTTCGCTTACAGATATCAGCGACGAGATATTCTATATCCATACTGGTAAACTGGTGAATAGTTTCAAGGGAAATGTTTCGGCAGAGGAAATTGAGGCTTTGATTGCGGAGAAGGTTTTATGAATGTACAGAATAATTTTTTATCAAGAATTTGAGAATTGGAGATCTTTGAATTAATGAGAAAAAGAGAAGAATTGCTACTTACGTAGCATTGGGATCGGTCGTAATTGGCAAGAGCGTAAGCGACATTTCTCAAATTCGTATAAATTCAAAAAAATAATCTCTAATTCTCTAATTCTTGATTATAAAATTAAATTTAATCACTTACTTAGTTACGAATTTAAAATTGTTTAGTTACATGAAAATGAAAAGAGTATTAATGTTTTGGACTTTTGCCGTAGCGGGATGTGGATCGCTGATGGCAAGTAATGATACGTTGGCTATACGTGAGGCGGCTGTTCCTAATATAGTGAAATCGTCTCAGACATTCAATTTCAGGACCCAGTCTTTGGAGTTTACGGTTCCTAATGACAATTACCAGTTCATTACTGATAAGAATACCAAATATATAGTATATAGATATGCAGATCCAAAGACAAAGAACACGGAAAAGCCTCAGTCTATAATCAAGGCTTATCGTGTGTCTGATATGAAGTTGCTGTTCAGTATGGAGGTTCCTCAGCTTCAAGGCCAGACGTTCAATTTGGTAGAGTCTGAGGCTGGAATGTTGCTCGTTGAGAATATCAATAACATACAGATTGCAGTATATAATGCAGAAAGCGGAAATAAACTGTGGTCCAAGAAGTTCAGCGCATGGGGCAATATGCGAGGCGTTGTTGGAATGTCGAATGGTATTGCCGTGCTTAGGATGGCACCAGCCTTTGGCAATCTGTATTTCTCTGCCTTTTCACTTGTTACGGGCGAGAAGCTATGGACTGATAAATTGAATGCTATGTACGGCTTGTCATATTGTCAGCCTATCGACAAGAATTATGAATATATGGTGACGGATGCGCTCTATCGGGTAAATATGAATACTGGTGAGCACAAGAAGGTTGGCACGACAAGTACTGCGGTTACTTTTAAGGACAAGGAAATCAAGAAACTTCTTGAAGGCGCAAATGACGAATCTGTGTCAGGTATGGTATATTTGCACTCGTTGGATCGTGAAGATCCTGAGATTGGTCCTATGACTACGAAGTTCTGCGTACCTTGGGGTGTGGAAAAGAAGGCTAATGTTGTGGGATTGTCATCTGCTATCTTGTCAAAAGATGGCAAGAACTATTTTGCGGATCGTAATAGTCTGATTTGCTTTGACGATGAAATGAATGAGGTGTGGAGAACGGAACTCACGGATAAGGGCACACGCTCTGATCTATATATGAAGGGTGATGTCATCTATCTTATCAATCATGCCGTTGGTATCTTCGATGTTGTAAAGAATGCCCTTCAGTTTGAATGTGCCTATGTTGCAGCCTTTGATGCTAAGGATGGTCATCAGCTATACCTGAAGAAGGTGGATAAAGACGTATTCCATGTTGATGATGTCGTTGTGGTTGGCAATAAGATACACATGCTTTCGCGGAATCAGGAAGCTGTTTTTGATATGGATAGCAAGGAAATGTCCTTTAATCAGATGAATAATAAATTCATTAAGTACATGAAGGCTGATTATATGTATGTCAGGAATGAAGATGATACATTTACAGCTCTCGCTAATTCTGCAGATAAGGTAATTGCCCTTGGGAAAGATGGCAACTGGTATAATATTGCTAATCCTGCTAATCCATTGAAGATTGTTCATTATTCTGATATATGCATAAGGTATATGTCCAATAACGGCATGGAATTTATTGCAAGTAAGGCAAAGTCTGGCAAAGGACTTGATCTTTGGATTACGAACAATGGTAAGAGCTCTGTTTATGAGAAGGAACTATTTGATGTAAGGGCATTGGGCGACAAGTTATTGCTGCAATCTTTGGACGGATCTATTAAGGTGGTTTATGTGAAGTAAACACTAACACCCATCACCTGTTACCCATAAGCAGTAATTACCGCTCGCGTGCGTTATTATATAGAATTTTAGAAAAGGGCAGATGCCTTGTGTAAGGAAGGGGTTGCTCTTCATGATGAATATAGTGTGTATAAAATTTCATATGAGTACCAAAAAGATATATCTTAACGTGAATTCGATGAATTCAAAATAAAACGCATCTCCGATGCTGAACTGACAATAATTACCAATCTTACCAATCTTCAACCAATAAAAAAGATATAACTGACGTTATCTTAGCATGATAGGAGTGGACTTCATCCTTTCTGTCTTTATATGTTTTTTATTTGTTGGTGGAAATCCCTTTGGCACAATCTTTATCGTGTTTTTGGCTTTCTTGGGTGCTGTGATTAGTGGATTCTTAGGTTTTGGATTTATTTCTTCTGATAATAATAGTCTGGGATATGCTTTGCTTGTGAATGCCCTTATATTCCCAGTTCTGTTGGTTTCTTGGGGCGTTTTCTTTTTTAATTGTATAGTTGATGATTTGTTTATATAACATCGCTGAATCCACACTTCCATTTTGGGAGTGTGGTTTTTACTTTCTGCAATATTTAAGGCTCGCGTGCGTTATTATATAGAATATGAATAAGTCTTTTTTTTCTCTCTCTTGTTTAGCTGTTGTGCTTATGCTGTGCTCTTGTGCGGCAGAGAATGCTATGCGTAAGGGTGAGAAGTTTCTGGCTGTTGGCGAATACTATGATGCGGCGGAGCAATTCAAGAAGGCTTATTCAAAGACTCCTCCAAAAGAGCGTGAACTTCGCGGACAACGTGCCTTGAAAGCTGCTACGTGCTATGCCCGCGTGAGTAGCACCATGAAGGCCTTGGCGTCCTATCGTAATGCCGTGAGATTTAATCAGGCAAAGCCCGAGGATAGGCTTACATACGCTCGTATACTTCTGAAGAATGGCGAGTATAAGGCTGCCTTGAAGGAGTTTGAAGAACTGAAGGATAGTACCGTTAGCGAGGAGGGCACGAAGAGAATCTCTCAGGCTGACTATGACTTGCTCGTAAGGAACGGTATCACGTCGGCTAAGTTGGCTCCCGAATGGAAGAAGGCTGGCTCTGCCTATACGGTGAAGAAAATGAATGTGTTCAACGGCCGTAGGGCGGACTATTGCCCTGTGCTTGCCGGTGACCAGTATGACCGTCTTTACTTCACCTCTACACGCAACGAGGCGCAGGGCGATGAGTTGAGCGGCATTACAGGGGCTAAGCCGGGCGATATATTCTTTTCTGACAAGGACGAGAAAGGTGTGTGGGGCAGACCGCAGGAGATAGCCAGCGGACTGAATACCGAGTTTGACGAGGGCGCTTGCTGTCTGTCGGTTGATGGCAGTACGATGTATCTCACACAATGTCCTACCGATCCTCAGTATCCTCGCTATGCCACTATTGCTACGGCTCAGCGTTCGGATGCTGCATGGGGCAAGGCTGCGGAATTGAAGCTTACAAGTGATACCCTTTCATCATACGCTCACCCTGCTATCTCGCCTGATGGTGAGTGGCTCTATTTCGTTAGCGATATGCCGGGAGGAAAGGGCGGCTTGGATATATGGCGCACACGCCTTACGGCTTCAGGAATGGCAGGAGTGGAGAATCTTGGAGAGCCTGTGAATACTCCGGGTAATGAGATGTTCCCTACGTTCCGTCCCAATGGCGACTTCTATTTCTCAAGCGACGGTCATCCGGGGATGGGAGGACTGGATGTGTTCATTGCCGTGGCAGGTGATGATAACAAATATCATCTCTCGCATCCCGGCTATCCTCTTAACTCTCAGGGCGATGATTTCGGACTCACCTTCGAGGGAAATCATAACAAGGGTTTCTTCTCAAGCAACAGGGGCGATGCGCGAGGTTGGGATCATATCTATTCATTCGAGAACCCAGAGGTGGTGCAGACTATCCGTGGCTGGATATACGAGCAGGACGGATATGAGCTTACTAATGGTGTGGCAAGGATTGTGGGTAGCGATGGTACTAACCAGTCGTTGGGCGTTAAGAGCGACGGCTCTTTTGAGTTCGTGACTACTCCTGGCGTTGACTATATAGTGTTGGGCAGTTGTCCGGGATTCTTGAACCATAAGGAAGAGTTGCATGTGGATAGCGCAAAGACATCCGAGGTGTATGACCTTCAGTTCCCTCTGGCATCTATCTCTGCTCCTGTGCTTGTGGATAACATCTTCTATGTGTTCAATAAGGCTGACCTCTTGCCTGAGAGTACCGTAGCCCTCGATTCTCTCGTTATGATGCTCAATGAGAATCCGAATATCACCATAGAGCTATCGGCACATACCGACTATCGCGGCTCAGACGAGTATAACAAGGCATTGTCGCAGAAACGTGCCGAGACCGTGGTGGATTATCTTATAAAGAAAGGAATTGCAGCCGACCGTCTCACGCCTGTGGGCTATGGTGAGGAGCAACCGAAGAAGATACGTAAGAAGGTGGCAGAGCATTATCCTTGGCTCAAGGAAGGTGACATTCTTACCGAAGAGTTTATCACGAAGCTCAAGCCTGATCAGCAGGAAACGGCTAATGCCCTTAACCGCCGAACAGAGTTCAAGGTTCTCCGCACCACCTACGACATGTTTGATGAAGAAGGCAATATGAAGAACCCTCTAAAGCCGAAGCCAAAGAAGGAAGAGGCAGAAGAGGAAGAAGGATGGTTTGAATTCTAAAAAGCCCACCCAGTCCCTCCCCAAGGGAGGGTTCCTCCCCCCTCCCCCCCTCAAGGGGGAGTAGATACATTCTTCAAATCAATAAAAATATAATCTTCCCAGATAGGGATAAGTACTATAAAACATCCTTCCCTTTGGGAAGGCTTGGTTAGGCTAGATATGAAAGAGAATATGAGCGGCAATACTATATCGCATCCCTCCCTTTGGGAGGGCCTGGGTGGGCTTCCCCAAGAATTTATCGATTATACCTCTTCGCTCTTTGGCGAGGAGAGATGGAAGAATTATCTTGCTTCCTTCGAGGAAAGTGTGCCAGTTAGCGTGAGGCTGAATCCGTTTAAATGCAGACCAACTCGGCCTCTCCCCCCGCCCTCTCCCGTAGAGAGGGAGCCGGAATGCTCAAAAGATTCTCTCTTCAAAGGAGATATTTATGATTTTATAGGAGACGACTGTGATCGAATCGGCTCCCTCTCTACGGGAGAGGGCGGGGGGAGAGGCCGTATTACTCCTGTCCCCTGGTGTCGTAACGCCTACTATCTTTCTGAACGTCCAAACTTCACACTTGACCCATTACTCCATGCAGGGGTATATTATGTTCAGGAAGCAGGAAGTATGTTTCTTGACGAGGTATTAAAGACCCTCTCCAGCTCCCCCTTAAGGGGGGAGGATTGTGGAGATGCGAATATTGCGAATGTTTTATCGCCTACCGGCTCCCTCCCTACGGGGGAGGGCGGGGGGAGAGGCCGTTCCTGTGTTCTCGACCTCTGCGCCGCTCCCGGTGGAAAGTCAACCCTTCTTCGCGCTGCCTTGCCTGATGATTGTGTACTTTATAGCAACGAGCCTGACCGCAGAAGGGCAAATATCCTGATGGAGAATATGCAGAAGCAAGGGCATCCTAATGTCATTGTGACAAATAACTATGCAATAGACTATCAGAAATCAGGACTTACGTTTGACCTGATAGTATGCGATGTACCATGCTCGGGCGAGGGAATGTTCCGTAAGGATCATGATTCGATAGGGGAGTGGAGTCTTCAGAACGTGATGAAGTGTGCCGCTCTCCAGCGAAGCATCATAGAGGATATATGGCCTTGCCTTAATGAAGGTGGTGTGATGGTTTACAGCACCTGTACCTTCAATCTGCATGAGGATGAAGAGAACGTGAAATGGATTTGCGAGACTCTCGGAGCAGAACTTATCCCGATAGAGGTTCGCGAAGAATGGAATATTACAGGCTCTTTACTCAAAGGCTGGGACAAACCTGTCTATCGTTTCATCCCCGGCACAACCAAAGGTGAGGGATTGTTTATGGCGGTGATGAGGAAGCGGCCCCTCACCCGTCCTGCGGACACCCTCTCCCCAAGGGGCGAGGGGGAAGTTAGTAATGGAAGTTCAAAGAAAAGGTCTTTGCGAGAAAAAGTAATATCTCCCTCGCCCTTTGGGGAGAGGGTGTCCGTAGGACGGGTGAGGGGCCACCTTCGTGTACTTTCCGACGGCCATCCTGTTGGCACACAGAAGGGAAAGAACATCATCCCTGCTCATGCGGAGGCATTGCTTATCAATCTCCCGAAGGATAAATATCCGTTTGCGGAGTTATCAAAGGAGGATGCTTTGAAGTATCTTCATCATGAGGCTATTGTCCTTGATGCAGATGTTCCCAAGGGCTTTGTCATAGTCACCTACCAAGGTCATCCTTTAGGCTTTGTAAAGAACATCGGCAACCGTGCAAATAACCTCTATCCTCAAGAGTGGAAGATAAGGAACTTGTAAGAAACCGCCCTTATTAAACGCAAAGGCGCAGAGACGCAAAGTTTTTTCTTTTGAACACGGATAATACGGAAGAAACGAAAGTCGCACCTTGTGGTGCTTGAACTGACAATAATTGCCAATCTTACCGATCTTTAACCAATAAGAAATGAGTATTTATGGAAAGAGATTGCGTAGATTGGCAATTATTGTCAGTTAAAAGCAACTTGTTGCTAATCTTTATCATTTTGTTGGATTGACCTTAATTTATTGTCGTTAAAATGAAAAACACATACGTTTCTTTAAGATTATTGATAAAACTCTTGCAGATTAACAAATATTTTGTTCGTTTTTGCAGACGAAACCAGTTAGTCCTTTGAGGGCTTGTGGGTTCAGCAGACGAGTTCTGCAAACGAGGCAATAGCCTCAAGACATATTGGAAAGAAATGTCTGATGCCATGAAGAGAGAAATCCCTGACAGGCAAAAGACTTTCGAAAGGACGTTTACAGACGTTTATTTTCTACATCTCAAATCTGGTAAATTTGACATTCTACAGAAGATAGTGCAACTAACGTCCGCGTGGGTGATTTTATCTCAAGTCGCTCATGTTGGTGCTATATGCATATCTTGTGCGTATGGTTATTGGCGTGTAAGTGTACTTTTGCATAATTCCCTCCTGGCGTGGGCTAACTGGTTGCTTATCCTGTAGAATAGGTATACCAGAACCTGAGATGTGGGACAAGCGGAAGTACAGCAACCCACGTCTTTTTTATTAACCTAAATTAGCCGAATCACGGGGGACGCAATAGGCTATCTATACTAACATTATGAAAAAAATATTTTTACTTGTTTTTCTTAGTGTATTCTCCTTGAGTACAATCCATGCGGAAATTACATGGGATTTATCTGATGATGGCACTTTAACCATATCTGGAACGGATATGCCCAACTATAATGAAGGTTATTATACACAAACGCCTTGGTATTCTCAACGAAATGAAATCAAAAAAATAGTAATAGAAAATGGAGTGACTAATATAGGAAACTATGCTTTTGAAGGATGCTATAATCTTATTTCTGTCACATTACCTGAATCTTTGAGTAACATTGGGGACAGATCTTTTGATTCTTGTATTTAGAGACCTCTAAACAACCACAAACAATGAAAAGCACATGGAATTAAATCGTTGTATATCAACTATTTTTGAATTTTAACACTTCGGACTTGCTTTTTGGTGGTTCTCAAAAATCCGCTTACCTTTGCAACGCATTTCTACCGCGGAGAATTTTGAGGGCTTTTATTTTGC
>CADCIQ010000019.1 GCA_902801425.1 uncultured Bacteroidales bacterium
TTAATTTATTATTCCAATTGCCCATGAACTTATACCTAAGATATTTTGATAATGAGTTGCTGGTTTCAACAGTTGATGAAGCCATCGATTTCCTTTCCTCTATATCAGAGATTAATATGACACGCGAGTTGGAGAAAGACCTGCGTGACTACGCTGCTGCTAACGTATATTATCCAAAGAGATATAAGGTACGTCCGCGCGTATATTTCATCGTTATAAAGACTGAGGCTGCCACTATGGAGGACTTCAAGGCTAAGAAGGCTGTTCGTCCTGTAGATCGCGCAAGCAAGGGTGAGAGTCCTGTTATCGTAGCTCTCAACGATGAGCGTTTTGGCTGGTATGAGGGTAAGCTTGATTTCAAGCGTGTTGTTGTTTCGCCTGCTACTGGTAAGTGTGAGTATCGTGACACTACATTCGTAGCTCAATGTAAGGCTATGTCAGGTATGGATGCATATAATCGTATATGCGACCATTTGCTCACACGTGTGGATTCACGCTCTCAGTTCCCTTCACCAAAGGGAAAGAACTACTCGTTCAGGTATCTTGGAGCTTGCCAGCCTGAAGCATGAACAAGGTGATGCTTATAGGAAACGTCGGCAAGGATCCCGACGTTCGCTATTATGACTCTGATCAGGCTGTAGCTCAGGTGAGACTGGCTACGACGGAGAAGGGTTATTCCTTGCCTAACGGCACTCAGGTGCCTGACCGCACGGATTGGCATAACCTTGTGTTCTATCGTCGTCTGGCAAAGATAGTCGAGTCGTATGTTCGTAAGGGCGATAAGCTCTATATTGAAGGCCGACTGAAGTATCGTGTGTATGATGATGCCAAAGGGCAGAGACAATACACGACCGAGATTATAGTTGACAGTATGGAGATGCTGACACCAAAGGCACAGCGTCCAAATGCAGAGGCGGCTCCACAGGGAACTGCCTTTGAGTAGGCGAAAAATGAATAGTGAAAAATGAAAAATACAATATAGTATTGTTGGGTATTATCATTACCTAAAAAATATAATCTGTATTTTATAATTTTTCATTTTTCATTTTTTCATTTAAATGCTTAAAACCTAAATGGTAAATGTTTGATTTAATAACAGACCAAATATCACAGGTAACGCTGCACGCTCCCTCTCTGAGCGTGCTGTGTTCGTTGGTGGGAGTAGGTGTCCTTCTCTTGCTTTCTGGCTTTGCCAGCGGTTCGGAGATTGCTTTTTTCAGTCTTACGCCGAAGGAAATTTCTGAACTGAATCCTGAGCATAGCTCGCGTGACAAGAGCATTCAGATGTTGCGCGATGATAGTGAGAGAACCCTTGCGACGATTCTTATCACGAACAACTTCGTAAATGTGACGATAATCATGCTGTGCAACTATATCTTTGCGCGTGTGGTTGATTTCGGTGGGGCGTATTGGTTGCAGTTCCTGTGTATCACGGTTTTGCTCACTTTCCTTCTCTTGCTTTTCGGAGAGATAATCCCAAAGGTGTATAGCCGCATCTCTCCGCTTATGTTCTGTAGAAGAACGGTAAGGGGAATCCTCTTTTTCCGACAGATGTTCTGGCCGATAGAGACAATACTCCTTTCAAGCGGAATATTAGCAGAAAAGGTGGTACAGACTAAGAATCACGTACTTAGCGTTGATGACCTTGAACAGGCGCTTGAACTTACCGACAAGGAGGAGATAAAGGAAGAGGAGAGTATGCTTCAGGGCATTATCCGTTTTGGCGACGAGATGGTGCGTGAGGTGATGACGAGTCGTCAGGATATCGTAGGACTTGATATCAAGAAGAATTTCGATGATGTGCTGAAGAGCGTTACGGAGAATAATTACAGTAGAATACCAGTATGGCAGAATACTCAGGACAATATCCGTGGTGTGCTCTATATCAAGGACTTGCTGCCACATATTGACAAGTCGAAGAACTTCCGTTGGCAGAGTCTTATACGATCGGCTTACTTCGTGCCTGAGACGAAGAAGATTGATGACCTTCTGCGTGAGTTCCAGCAGAATAAGGTGCATATAGCCATTGTGGTGGACGAGTTTGGCGGTACGAGTGGTCTTATTACTCTTGAGGACATCCTTGAGGAGATTGTTGGTGAGATAAATGATGAGTATGATGAGGAGGAGATGCAATACACCAAGCTCACATACAATACCTACGTGTTCGAGGGAAAGACACAGTTGACGGATTTTGCCCGTTTGCTAAATATGGATGATGAGGAGTTTGACGATATAGAATCTGATACTCTGGCAGGATTGCTCCTTGAGATAAAGGGAGATTTCCCAAGCATCCATGAGGTGCTGAAATTCAAGAACCTTACTTTTGAGGTGCTCAAGAAAGAGCAGAGAAGAATATCAAGAGTGAAGGTGACAGTAGGGGATGCTTAGGGTTTAGAGCTTAGAGTTTAGTGTTTAGAGCTTAGTGTTTAGAGTTTAGTGTTTAAGAAGTAGAGTAAAACCTAAATTTATTCTGATATGTTCAAGAAAATCATTGCTTTACTGAAAGATAAGCCTCGGTTGTATGATATAGTCTTTGAGTCGGACACACCTAATGGCAGGAGGTTTGATCTGATGGTAATCATCGCTATCTCGGTAAGTTTGATAGTGATGTTCGTGGAAAGTCTTCAGATTGTAGATGGGCGTTTCAAGCTCGCTATGGAGATAATAGAGGGATGCCTGACAATTTTCTTCACGACAGAGTATATAGTTCGTCTGTATTGCTCGCCGAGAAAGCGTGACTATGCCCTCAGTTTCTTTGGTGTGATAGACTTTCTTGCAACCATTCCACCATATCTTTCGCTCCTGATTCCGGTTGCTCGTTATATGCTGGTGTTCAGGGCGTTCAGGTTTATCCGAGTGTTCAGAATCTTCAAGCTATTCTCTTTCATTAATGAGGGATTCCTGCTTCTTGAGTCAATAAGAAGGAGCATGACGAAGATTCTCGTATATTTCCTGTTCGTGTGGATTCTGGTCATCTGTATCGGCACGCTGATGTATATATTGGAGGCAAATTCTCCAGAAAGTGCTTTCTCAGATCTCCCAACCTCAATCTATTGGGCTATCGTGACAATGACTACCGTGGGTTATGGAGATATAGTTCCTGTGACTGCTACGGGTAGATTCCTTGCAGGTATGGTTATGATTCTTGGTTATACTATTATCGCCGTACCTACGGGTATAGTCTCTGCTACTATGGTTGACCTGACTAAGGAGGCAGTCAAGAATGGTCAATGCCCAAGATGTGGTGGTAAGGTTGATGAAAATGACCGATTCTGCAGGCATTGTGGGGAAAAATTGTAAAAGACCCACCCCTAACCCCTCCCATAAAGGGAGGGGAATATATACTGAGCTAAACATTAATAAAAATAGAAATAATAAAATCATGCCTCACTCTTTATGATATTAATGTATCTACTCCTCTCCCTTTATGGGAGGGGTGAGGGGGTGGGTCTTTTAATTTATTGCTTATGAAACTAAACGGAAGACGTGAAAGTAACAATGTGGATGATCGCCGTGGTAAGGGCGCATCTGGTATCGCTGGATTAGGTGGCCTTGGAATAGGCGGAATAATAATCTATCTGCTCTTCACATGGATGTCGGGAGGCGATATGTCTCAGGCTGTGCAGAATGTGGCTGAACAGCAGATGGGAAATGTCACAACCCAGTCGAACAACGGTCGTGAGTTTACGGCTGAGGAACAGGAACTTGCTAAGTTCTCAAGTCAGATTCTTGCAGGTACTGAGGATGTATGGACGGAGGTTTTCCGCGGCATGGGTAAGGAGTATGTGCCACCAAAGATGGTGCTCTATACTGGTAGTGTGAATACTGGTTGCGGTAATGGTCAGGCTTCTATGGGACCATTCTATTGCTCTGCCGACCAATGTCTGTATATCGACCTTTCGTTCTTCACCTCTATGAAAAAACAGCTTGGTGCAGATGGTGATTTCGCATACGCATACGTTATTGCCCATGAGGTAGGGCATCATGTGGAATATCTGCTTGGAATACTTGATAAGGCTCATTCGCAGATGTCGAAGTTGTCAAAGGCGGAGGCAAATAAGGTGAGTGTGCGTACAGAGTTGCTTGCCGATTTCTATGCAGGAGTTTGGGCATACCACGATAACAAGCGTTTCCAATCGCTTGAGGATGGTGACATAGAGGAGGCTATCAACTGCGCTCATGTGATAGGAGACAACTATTTGCAAGAGAAGGCTCAGGGATACTCAATGCCAGAATCATTTACTCATGGCACTTCTGCACAGAGAATGAAATGGCTGAAACTCGGACTTACAACGGGAGATATGAGCAAGGGAAGAACCTTTGAGGTTTCAGAGAGGGAGTTGTAATTTTTTTTTTTTAGAATTAAACGCCAAACACGTACATGGAGGCAAAAAACGCCTGTAAATATATTGATAACAAATAAGTTAGGAGCATGTACGTGTTTGTCTAACACGTACATAACACGTACATAAGTCGTCATGCTTTGCAATTTGATTTCATGAGCAGAAATCATGTACGTGTCATGTACGACTCATGTACGTGTTAGACAAACACGTACATGCATGTAAACGCTTTGATACACAATGCATTATCATGCAATTTTTACCCCCATGTACGTGTTTGGCGTTTAATTCTAAAAAAAAGTTCACTTGTAGTCTTTTATACCATAACAGTAAGTCCGTTCCAGGTCCGTTGTAAATCCGTTCCAGGTCCGTTCCTTAGATTGGGAGGATCATGGGACTTACATGGGAGTTACATAGGACTTACATAGGACTTGTGGAATCCTTATCTGAAATATAAAAGATGGCATATGTGAAAATATTGCCTGCCGAAATTTGATGTCGGTTCATCTACATAATCGAATTTGAAAGCCATTTCACGCTTTCTAACCCATTGAGAAAAGGCTTGTTCTATCTTATTTATGGAAATATCGTCACCCAAAATTTTAGTTGTCCCATCTTTCTGAAGAATATAGAACTTGTCTGTATGTATAATACAGGCATCCTGAGGCAAGCAATCTATGGTCATATAATCTTTTATGAAATCGGTAAACTCTTGTTCAGACATGAATTGAGGTTTAGAAATCACGTAACTTCTTTCTATTTCATTAGTTTCTTGCCAATGACCAACAAGAGAATAAGCCCACATTTCGTTAGCTATAAACCTTGTTCTTAATTCACGATTTCTTTGAATATTTTCTTCATTAGAGATTTTATCACCATTGAGATCATAATCACGATAGGCTGTAATAATCGCACATGTTTGTTCATTAAGACGATTCATTAACCTTCCTAATGACCTGTGAACTATTTTATCTGACATAGTTTTTTATATTTAAATTAGACATTCTAAGTGTTTTTACAATACTATTATACGAAAAGAAATGTGAGGAAACATATTTTTCTGTACTTTTATATGCAAAAATACCGCATACGAGTGTTAAAAAACTTGTTTTTCTTGCCATATCAAAGATAAATGCTTATATTTGCAACTGATAATCTGTATATGAACACTTAACCTTAATACTGTATGATAAGCAAAACGATTCTTCGGTATGTATGGCTAATAAATACACTTCTTGAAGAGAAATCTCTTACTTTTGAAGAGATTGATTTATGGCAAGGGCGCGATCCCTATCCTCTCCGTTCATTTCATGAGCACAGGAAAGGTATCAAGGAACTGTTTGGTATTGATATAAAGTGCACAACAAAAAAGCCTTACAGATATTATATTGCTAATCCAGAGGCATTGAATACGGATAAAACGAGGAAATGGCTTTTGGAGTCGTTTGCCATGATGGGAAGGCTTGAAGAAGGCTATGCCTTGAAAGACAGAATTGTGTTTGAAGATTATGCCAAGAAAACTCTTGATAATCTTGAACTGTTTATTAAGGCTATGAAACGTAACTATGAGGTTGTGTTTGATTATTATCCTTTCGACAAATCGGTGGAAACATTCCATCTGCATCCATACGCGATGAAGGTATATAATAAGAGGTGGTATGTGGCTGGATATGTGAAAGAGAAGGATGCTATACGATGTTTTGCCCTTGACAGAATAGGGGATATCAATATCACAAAGAATACCTTTGAAATGCCTGATGACTTCTCGGCTCATAAATACTTTGCCAATACCATCGGTATCTTTACCAATGAGCAACTGCAACCTAAGAAGGTAAGGTTGAGGGTTGGTGCAAAGGCTGTAGAATACTTCCGATCGTCGCCTTTGCATAAGAGTCAGGAGGAAGTTGCTACGAAATATAATGAGTACAGCGATTTCCAATATCGTCTCTGTCTTACTCCTGAGCTAAAAACTGCGATTCTCTCATACGCAGACCTTGTTGAGGTTATTGAACCGCAGGAACTTAGGGATGAGATAAAAGAAAGATTAGAGAAATGTTTAACCAAATATAAGTAATAGTTATGGAAGCAAAAAAAGTAATTAAAGTAATTAATGAAGTTACGGATGAGACTTTCAAAATTCTGAAACGCATTTATGACAATCAGAAAGAAGATAAGGACAATCCCAAAGGTAACAATGGTTCAAGGTTGATTTTTCCACGTTATAGTGAATATAGAAAAAAAAAAACAAGAATTAGTGAACAAGAACTAAGGTTTGTCTTCGTCGAGCAATTCAATGCCTATTGTGCGAAAAACAATCTCAATTGGTATTATTCTGTTGAAACACCGACAGAGCATAAATATGTCTTTGGTGATAAAAACGATCCTCATAAAGCTGAGGCTAGTGAGAAGGGACAATCTGCAATGGTTGACCTCTGTATTCATAATGAGAAACTTGAGCGTATAGCTTTGGTTGAGTTTAAGGCGTTAAATCCTGATAAATTCTGTTATAAGAAAGATTTCTGTAAGTTAAAAGCAGAAAAAGAAGGTAAGCCAGAACTTGAAACTTTCTTTATTATGATGGTAAAGAGTGCAGACAACGGTACATTAGAAAGCATTAATGCCAAAATACAGAAAAAAGCCCCCCAAACAATATTTAGGTGCTATAAACTTGAAGGAGAAGGAGAAGATATTACCGATGTTATTATAAATTTCAAATAATCTACCCTCCTCTGCGGAGTTTTTGCATAGAAACCATCACTTTTATGCGGAAACTCCGCTTTCTTTTCGTATAATAGAATAAAGTAATCATAAAATTCAATTATTATGGAAAGAAAAGACATTTATCAAACTCAAAGAGCAAAGGGCTTTATTGCCAAGTATGCTCAGTATTGGGATGTGCCGCTGATGTCGAATGAGCAGTTACAGGACTTGCTTCCTCGTGCGCAAAATGGAGATGCAGAGGCTGAGGATACCGTAGTTCGTTCGATGATGCGTTTTGTCGTTAGTGTTGCAAAGCAATATGTTGACAAAGGATTGAGTGATGATGAACTCGTTGAGGCTGGCAAAAAGGGACTTGTTATTGCAATTCCTAAATATGACAGGTCGCATGGTTTCAGGTTTATCTCGTATGCGGTATGGTTTGTTAGGAATAGTATTCTTCAAGCCATTGAAGACAAGTCTAAATCATGATGTTGTGGCTTACATATCCGAAGGTTTATGAAAAAATGGATTGGATATGACATTGATAGGCTAAGTCCATCTACTACGGGACTAAACTATTCGGTATTGGTTGTTGCAAATAGGTATTTCGATTTGCCTGTTATTAAAGTTTTGGTGGATGGCGATAATGGGCAGATATTTACAATCGAGGGACCTGTAAGATGTGTGTATGAGTGTTCTCTTGTATTCACAGAAAGCGATATTGAACAGATTAAACGATGGATTGAGATGAACAGGGAAACGCTTTTGAAATATTGGAGCGGTGATATTGACACTTCTGACTTGGTTGCAAAATTACAAAAGATTTGACGTATGAATATAAAAATCCATAGAGGTCTTGACCAGATTGGCGGTTGCATTACGGAGATAAGCACCGCCACATCTCGCGTATTCGTTGATATGGGGAAGAATCTCCCTGGTTCTGGTCGGCAAATGTCAGAGGAAGAAGAGCGTGAGTATGTTGCAAACCTATTCTCACAGAACAAGAAAGAGAATGAGGCTGTGATCTATACTCATGCCCATGAGGATCATGTGGGTATGTTCGTTCATGTGCCAGAAAATGTGCCTCAATACATAGGTAAAGGTGGTCTGGAACTCCTTCTTGCAAAATATAGGATTTTGCTGAAAGCTCCTCTAAATGCAGAGGATGTTGCAAGTAACAATGAGAAGATTAGAAGACTTGAGGTATTTCGTGTCTGGGAAAGGCCAATAAGAAGGCCGAAGTCTTTTAACATTGGCGATATAGCTATTACTCCATTCTACAGTTGCCATTCCATATATGATTCGTATATGTTTCTGATTGAGGCAGATGGCAAACGGATATGGCATACTGGTGACTATCGTGAGCATGGCTATCTTGGCAAGGGATTGGAAAAAGTTCTTAGGGCTTATGCAAAGGATATTGATGTGCTGATAACAGAAGGTACAAACTTGAAGAAGCCTGAGAAATGTATCCATGAAAGTGAGGTTTCAAGTCGAATGGCGCACGTTATGCGGGCATTCAAGTATGTTTTCGTTCTTGCTTCTTCTACTGATATTGACCGCTTGGCTACAATAAAGAATGCTGCACGGAATGCCCGTAAGAATCTCTACATCAATTCTGCGTATATGAAAGAAACGATGCGGATCTTTACTGAGCGTGAAGCGAATGTAGCAAATGGTTTGTATAAGTTTCATCCGAAATTTGCAACAGAGCGTAGTCTTGACAAAATGAAACGTGATGGCTTCGTGCTTGTCACGGGTGTCAGTAAAATGGCTGATGTGGAAAGTATGCGTGAGTATTTTCCTGACAATGAAACCGTTCTTATCTATTCTTCATGGGATGGATATTACAAGACTCCAGAGCAGGTTGAGGTGAATCCGATGTATAAGATGTTTCGTGATTCATTCAATAACGTGGTGGATATCCATACCTCTGGTCATGCTGATCGAGATACAATAAAGAAGGTCATAGATATAGTGAATCCAAAAGATGAAGTGATAATTATTCACAAGGAGGCTGATGCCTCGTTGGTATGAACAAACTTAACTTGCGAGTGCAAAATCTCTGAAATTATTCGCTGAAGTTCAACAAACTAAAAGCAAGACATTGAACTCACGTTAAATAAAACTTGCCGCTCATAGGTTTCCAGATGGATTTCCTATGAGCGGCATTGCTATATAAATACCTCCGTTTTTGAGGGCTTTGTTTGGTTACTTCAAATTCTCCGCAGCTTTCTTGTCTGCCTCAGCCGCCTTCTTGTTTGCATGTTCGTTGGCTGTGAGGGCATTACTCTTGCGGTGGTAGCCCTGTATCACACCATTATGCATGAGTACGAGAGTGTCGTTTGTCAACATGACATATTCGAGGGTGTCGAATGTTGGCTTTGGAGGCTTGGCATCCTTGTTGTCCTCGGTCTTTATATGTCTCTTCTGAGAAACAAGAATCAGCTTGCCGTTCCATGAGAACCATTGAGCATACTGTTTTACCGCAGGATATTCCACAGGACTATCCTCGTCAACACTTGCACTTTGTCTTACTCTTCCTACAGGCTCGGCATTATGGCTACGCTTGAGAGAAAAACCATACTCACGAGGTACCATATAGAGTGCTTTCTCTGAGTCAGGCATCTGTTCCATGAGTCTGCTCTCCATTTTCTTCTGCATGCGCTTGCTAAGATGCTTGAAGTCCTTGAAGGTTGGCATAACGGTATAAGTCCATGTGCCTTTGAGCTGGTCGAGGTTCACAACCATAGTGGCAACTGTGGTATCTTCCTTATCAAGAACGAGACCTACCCAGTCACCAATCTCGGGATGACCAATGATCCTACGATTCTTATGGGCATCAATACATGAGTATTTGATAGGGTCGCCGCCGCTGAAAGGATAAACGACGATGTTGGAATCAGATGTTCCTTCGCAAGCAAGACCATAGATCATGGAATCACCTACAATATCTTTGGAAACATCGACGGAAGAAATACTGACGCTGTCCGATGAATCTTCTTTCTGTCCGCAGGATATCATTGTTAGGATAGCTGCGAAAGTGGCAAAAAACAAGTATTTAATTTTCATGAAATTGTTGATGTTTTTGTTTTCAAGGTGCAAACTTACACATTTTTTTTCAAATTATCGACAGTAAGTCCTGATTTTTTGTTAATAAATATGGTGTATGGGCGTTTTTTTGAAAGAAAATTAGTATCTTTGCAAATATTTTGCCGTTGTAAAACATTTTTTAATGAAACATTGGCAACAAAAAAACGGTATTTATGTTATTAATATAACATTCAAAGTGTAAAAAAAAAGAATCATTATAGAAATGAAAAGATATCTCTTCGCTCTGTTTATTGCAGTAGTTAGTTTTTCAACAATATCGGCTCAGACATCCATGACCGATGATCAGATTATGCAGTTTGTGATCAAGGAGCATAATGCCGGGGCTTCACAGTCTCAAATTGTCGCAAAACTTATGCAAAAAGGTGTAGATATCAGTCAGATACGCCGTATAAAGATAAAGTATGAGCGATTGAGCAAGAATGGCGGTTTAGGACTTGTTATGGATGAGACCGTTGGTAAGGCTGAGGAGGCTATGCGTGTCAATAATGGTGATACGAGAGACAACTTAAACCAGAAGAACGGCAAGAAGCAAAAGAACAAGAAAAAGAATAGCGGAAAGTCCGTAAAGGATGTGAATGAAAAGAGTTCGCAGAGGGTAGGGGCTGTGAAATCGGGAAAGAAGAGTGTCAATGGTATTTCTGATGAAGAAGATGACGAACTGTTCGAGGAAATGAACAACGGAGTTGGTGATCTTCTTGGTGAAGAATTCCTTCCTGAAGGACTTCTGGCGGAGAATATGGATCCTACTCTCTATCGTGGTCGCAAGGTGTTCGGTCGTGATATCTTTAATAAGGAAGACCTCACTTTCGAGCCTGTTATGAATATCGCAACTCCTCAGAACTATGTGGTAGGTCCTGGCGATGAGGTTAAGGTGGATATCTATGGAGCTGCACAGAAATCAACATCTTATACCGTAAGTCCTGATGGTGATATTGTCATAGATGGCTATGGTCCTATAAATCTTAGCGGACTGACTGTAAAACAGGCAAATGCGCGTCTTCGTTCAACGCTTGGTTCACGTTATAGCAGCAGTTCAATAAAGCTTACTCTCGGTCAGACCCGCACTATTACCGTTAATGTGATGGGTGAGGTTCAGAATCCGGGAACATATACTCTTTCTGCCTTTGCAAGCGTTTTCCATGCTCTCTATATGGCAGGTGGTGTAAGTGGTATCGGTACTCTCCGTAATATAAAGGTATTTCGTAATGGCAAGGAGATAAGCGTTGTCGATGTCTATGACTACATTCTGAATGGCAAGCTCTCAGGCAATGTCCGTTTGCACGATAATGATGTCATCATGGTTGGTCCTTACGAATGTATCGTGGATATTGCAGGTAAGGTAAAGCGTCCGATGTACTATGAAATGAAGAAGACGGAGAGCGTTCAGACTCTCTTGAAATATGCCGGATATTTTGCGGGTGATGCCTATACCAAGTCTGTACGTGTCATTCGTAAGAACGGCAGCCGCTATGGCGTTTTCAATGTTCAGGAATTTGATATGGGGTCTTTCCATCTTGCAGATGGTGACTCTGTTACCGTTGACTCTATCATTCCTCGCTATGAGAATATGGTAGAAGTTAAGGGTGCCGTGTTCCGTCCGGGCATGTATCAGTTGGGTGGAAATATCACTACCGTTCGCTCTCTCATTGAGAATGCAGATGGTTTGACAGAGGATGCGTTTACAAATCGTGGTGTTATCCATAGAATGAAGGAAGACCGTACCCTGAAGGTTATAAGCGTGGATGTTCAGGGTATTCTTGACGGAAAGGTTGCCGATATTCCTTTGAAGAATGAGGATGTGCTCTTTGTGCCTTCTAAGTCAGAGCGGCAGGAGAACCGCACTATCACTATTCATGGTGAGGTGCTTTATCCTGGTGTGTATAAATATGCAGATAACGAGACACTTGAGGACTTTGTTGTTCAGGCTGGGGGCTTGAAAGAGTCTGCTTCTACCGTTAAGGTTGATATCTCTCGAAGGGTATCAAACCGTAAGGCTCTTACCCGCGATTCCCTTATTGCAAAGACTTATAGCTTTGCCTTGAAGGATGGTTTCGTTATTGATGGGCAGCCAGGTTTCACTCTTGAGCCTTATGATGAGGTATATGTAAGAAAGAGCCCAAGCTACACCATTCAGCAGAATGTAAGTATTGAGGGTGAGGTGAACTTCCCTGGTACATACCCACTTACAAAGTCAGAGTCACGTTTGTCAGACCTCGTAAGAGCATCAGGTGGCACAAATCAGCTTGCTTATGTCAAGGGTGCTCGACTTGAGCGTCGTATCACTCCTGAGGAGCGTACTCGTATGGAGCAGGTATTGAAAATGGCACAGACACAGACTGCAATGGATGATACTATTGATGTGAACCGACTTGATATAGGTGATACCTATTATGTAGGTATCCAGCTTGACAAGGCTATTGAAAGTCCGGGTTCTGACTATGATCTTACACTTCGTGAAGGTGATCGTGTCATAGTTCCAGAATATACCAATACCGTAAAGGTTAGCGGTAATGTTCTTTATCCTAACACTATTGCCTATAAGAAGGGCAAGGGTGCTCGTTACTATGTAAACCAAGCTGGTGGTTGGGGAGAGCATGCCAAGAAGGGAAGTACATATATCGTTCACATGAATGGTACAGTCAATCAGATGGGTAAAGGAGAGAAACCGACACCGGGCTCTGAGGTTATTGTGCCTACAAAGCCGAAGTCTGAGGTGAACAAGCTGCAAATGTGGCTTGCCGTTGGTACTTCTACCGCTTCCATCGCAACTATGCTCGTAACTATTGCTAATTTGGTAAAGAAATAACTGATTCAACTTTTGCATTGCTCAAGTAAAAAGTGAAGAATGAAGTGTTAAGAGTGAAGAAAGTTTAGTTCGGCGGCCGAATGGAAAGCCAATTAGTCTTGCTGATCAAAGTTCGTTATCGTTCTATTTGCGATAAAAGCCAACTTAAATTTTTCACTTTTCACTATTCATTTAACAACCTGAGCTTGCGAAGCTTTATTAATAAGCACACAAATGAAGAAACCTATTTTTGCTCTGTTTTGCTTTTGCTATGTTACTACTGCATTAGCTCAAGACAATCAGGAGGATTCTCTTTCCATAGGTCTGGAGATGCAGGGTTCACAGAGCAATTCAACGACACCACTTTGGCTTAATGCCAACAAATACGGACTTAGCAGTCTTTCGGCTTCCAATGGCTATTTGCGTGCCATGGCAGAATATGATAAGAATCTCTTCAACAAAGAACTTTTGGTTAAGTTAGGGGCTGACTTGGTTCTGCCTATCGGATATAAGAGTCTGGGATATAGATCGAATTACACGAGGAATTTCATCATCCAGCAAGCATATCTTGAGGCTGACTGGAAATATGGCGTTCTAACCGTAGGTGCTAAGCAGCAGCCAATGGAACTCAAGAACAACGAACTGTCAAGCGGTTCTCAGACTCTTGGCATTAATGCCTCTCCTGTGCCTCAGGTGCGTTTAGGACTGAACCGCTATTGGAATGTTCCATATACTAAGGAATGGCTTAGCTTTAAGGGACATATTGCCTATGGTATGATGGTGGATGCTTCTTGGGAGACAGCTGTAGCAAAAGGAAGTGTCTATAAGCACAATCGCTATACCCGTTATCACGAAAAGGCTGGCTATCTTCGTATCGGCAATGAGGAGAAATTCCCTCTGTCGCTCACTCTCGGACTCGAAATGGGTGGTCAGTTTGGTGGTACGGTATATAATTGGATAGGTACTGACGAGAATGGCTGGAATGGCGGAAACAAGCGTTTCGCAAGCAATTTCAAAAGTTATTTTAATGTGTTTACCGGAACTGGTGCCGATAAGGGTGAGGACATTTATTCTAATGCGGAGGGCAACATCCTTGGCAGTTGGGTAGCTCGTCTTAACTGGAATGATGAGAACATAGAGGTTGGCGCATATTTCGACCATTTCTTTGAAGACCATTCAAGTATGTTCTTCCTCGACTATGACGGATATGGAAGCGGGGATGAGTGGAATACGAAGAAAGACAACAGGTATTTCCGTTATGACATGAAGGATGCTCTTGTTGGTATTGATGTGAAACTGAAGAAGTTCCGTTATGTGAATCAAGCCGTAGTTGAATATATGAACACTCGTTATCAGTGTGGTCCTATATACCACGACCATACCCAGTCTGTAGGTACTCATATCTGTGGTCGTGACAATTACTACAATCACTCACAATTCCCAGGTTGGCAGCATTGGGGACAGGTAATGGGTAATCCTTTGTACACATCTCCTATCTACAATAGCAACGGAAGCATTTATGTAAGGAACAACCGTTTCAAGGCTTGGCACTTCGCTCTGGCTGGTGATCCTGTTGACGGCTTGCATTATCGTGCAAAGCTAACGTGGGAAAAGGGCTATGGCACATACGATAAGCCATTCTATCACCCTCTAAGCACCACCTCTCTCTTGGTTGAAGGCTCTTACACTTTCCCTGCTACGAGCGTCTTTAATCGATTCGCTGTTACCTTGGCTTACGGAGCTGATTTCGGTGATCTCCTTGGAGATAATTCAGGTGCACAGCTAACCGTTAGATATCAAATAAAATAAATAAAGTTTCGCAAGCTTAACTTTATGGTTATAAGGTTTTGAGGGTTGTAGGTTATAAGGTCTTTGACAAATTGAAAATTAATTTCCAAATCTCTTCCGACCTGAGAACCAGAAACCTGTCAACCTTGGAACCTGCAACTTGAGCTATGCGAAAGTTTAATAAAATAAGAAATAATGAAATATCTATTATACATATTCCTTTTGCCTTTGTTCGTGTTCACCTCATGCGATACAACCTCGTCTGAGGATGGTAATCTCGACAATATGTGGTATTTGGTCAAGGTTGATTCTTTGGCAAGCGGAAATTCCAAAGATTATCGTTCTAAGAGGGTGTTCTGGTCATTTCAGGGTACATTGATGCAGACTAATTGCGTTGACAGCATGAGCCTCTTCTTTATGTATAGATTTGAGAATAAGGGAGATATGCTTATCGTTAAGTCACCTTTCCTGTATGATCGTGTGAACGATGATAAGCCTATAACAGAACAGAGTCTGGACAGATTAAGGATGTATGGCATTAATTACCTTACCGATTCTTTCCAGATAGAATCTCTTCATGGTGAGACAATGATTCTGAAGGACAGGAAATTGCGTTTATCCTTTGAGAGATATTAAGTATAGCCTTTGATGAAGAAACTATCAGGAAAATTTCCTTTTATTGGGAGTTTGGGTGATAAGCGTACAGCCAATGTCGTAAAGAATTCATTCGTTTCGGGCATTCTGAAGATGCTCACATTGGCATGTTCATTGTTAATGGTTCCTATAACCATAGACTACCTTAATCAGGAGAACTATGGTATATGGATGGCAATGACATCAATCCTTTATTGGTTCGTATTCCTTGATGTTGGCTTGGGAAATGGCTTGCGCAACTATCTTGCCGAGGCTTTGTCGCGTAACGACCTTGTGAGTGCGCGGTCATATATCAGTACTGCTTATATTCTGCTATCAATTATATCCGTACTCCTTGCCTTTGTCTTTGTGCCTCTGATCTACGTTCTTGATATGAATGAAATCTTTCATACAAGTTCGATAGACGGCGCTCAGCTTGCCAACGTATTGGCTATTGCCGTGGTATTCTCACTCATACAGTTCGTTGCCAAGAATGTGGGTATGGTGTATATCGCCATGCAGAAATACGCATTAAGTGACCTCATTACATTCCTTGGTACGCTTTCCGCTCTGGCACTTGTCTTCATAATGACCAAGACCATGCAGTCAGATCTCGCAAAGGTGGTAGCTGCATTTTCAGGAATGCCAGTATTGGTCTTTATCCTTGCATCCATTCATCTTGTCTTTAAGCACCCGGAACTACGACCTTCATTTTGTTGCATCAATCTTCCTGTTGCCAAGAAGATTGTTTCTAAGGGAGTGGGATTCTTTTTGATACAGGTAACGAGCTGTCTTGTTATCTTTGGTTCTGCAAACATCTTTATATCGCATTATTGTGGGCCTGAACAGGTTACTGTGTATAATGTATCGTTCAAACTGTTCAATGTGCTGATAATTATATACACGATTTTAATCTCTCCTTTGTGGAATGCCTATACCGATGCAGCCGTAAAGAATGACTACGCATGGATTCATCGTTCCTTCAAGAAATCGCTCTTATTATGGGCACTCAGCGTTTTGGTTGGAATCGTCATGTTTGCATTAAGTGGCATCTTCTTCCGACTCTGGATAGGTGATAGCGTAGAAATCCCAATGGCTGTGTCCCTGTGTGTATTCATCTATGTGTGTATGTTTAATTTTAATAATTGCGTCACATATCTGATAAACGGACTTAACAAGATACGAGTACAGATCATAACCTCTATCCTTGCCACAGCATTATATCTCGTTTGTATCTTTTTCATCAAGGATAGCTACGGCATCATCGGCATTTCTCTCTCCATGACCGTTGCATATCTTCTCATGGCAGTAGTACATCTTTACCAATGTTATCTGCTAATTAACCGTAAGGCAAAGGGAATATGGGATAAATAGCTTATAAACTGAGTTTTACGAAAGCGAAATACCCAATAAACGCATCTTCGATGCTTAGTTTCGGAATACAAATTTATTTATTATTTACCGGACACCAATAATTCTATAAAATCACATTTCTGTTCCTGGTATTGCAAATTATGGCTTTCTTATAATATTATTCAGTCTTTGCAGCAACTCCCAAGTAATCCCTATGCAAATCCCTTGTAAGTCCCATTTTTCGCCTATTCTAAGAAACGGACCTATAACGGTTTTACAACGGTTTTGCAACGGACCTAAAGCGAAGGCAGAACGAAGGCAGAGCTTTAATTTTGCAGCGTAAAAGTAGAGTTCCTACGACTCTTAAAATATTTAACCCACATTTGAGGGGAATTCCCCTTGCAATGTGGGTTAAGGTAATTATTAAATGAATAATGAAAAATGAATAATGTATAAGCACTAAACTTAAAACACAAAAGAGAAGAGAAACAAAAAAGGTCGCGAGAATCCTCGCGACCTTCTTTTGATTTATGATATTTGTTCAAGATGAAGCGATTAGAGCTCCTCTGACCAATCCATCTTTGTCTGGCGAACGTATGACTGATAACGACGCTGTGCCATCTTCTGTGCCTCTGCGAAGAGCTCGTCAGCCTCAGCTGGGAATGCCTTCTTAACAGAGAGGTAACGTACCTCACCCATGAGGAAGTCCTGGAACTTATCCCACTGTGGCTCCTTAGAATCGAGAGAGAATGGGTTCTGTCCCTTCTCAGCCAACTCTGGGTTGAAGCGCCACAGGTGCCAGTAACCGCACTCAACGGCGCGAGCCTCCTCAGCCTGTGAGCGACCCATACCACCCTTGATCTTAAGACCGTGGTTGATACATGGAGCGTAAGCGATAACAAGAGATGGTCCGTGGTAAGCCTCTGCCTCGCGGAATGCCTTGAGACACTGAGCATTGTCAGCACCCATAGCAACCTGAGCAACATATACGTAGCCGTAAGTTGTAGCGATCATACCGAGGTCCTTCTTCTTGATGCGCTTACCCTGTGCAGCGAACTGAGCGATAGCACCGAGTGGAGTAGCCTTAGAAGCCTGACCACCTGTGTTAGAGTAAACCTCTGTATCGATAACGAAGATGTTGAGGTCCTCGCCAGATGCGAGTACGTGGTCGAGACCGCCGTAACCGATATCGTAAGAAGCACCGTCACCACCGATGATCCACTGTGAACGCTTGATGAGGTAGTGGTCGAGAGTCTTGAGCTCCTTGCATACGTCGCAACCAGCAGCAGCACCCTCAGCGATCATTGGCTTGAGGATAGCAGCAAGACGCTTTGTCTCGTCAGCATCCTCGCGCTTCTCGATCCACTCAGCAGCAGCAGCCTTGAACTCAGCTGGAGTCTTGTCAGAGTCGATGAGCTCCTGGAAGAGCTTAGCAACACGCTCCTTCATCTTCTTGTTACCGATTACCATACCGAGACCGAACTCACAGAAGTCCTCGAAGAGTGAGTTGTCGAATGCAGGACCCTGACCCTTCTCGTTGGTTGTGTATGGAGTTGATGGGATAGAAGCAGAGTAGATTGAAGAACAACCTGTTGCGTTAGCGATGATCTCACGGTCACCGAAGAGCTGAGAGATGAGCTTAACGTATGGTGTCTCACCGCAACCAGAACATGCACCTGAGAACTCGAAGAGTGGGGTAGCGAACTGAGAGTTCTTTGGATTAGCCTTGATGTCGATAAGATCCTGCTTTGTGTGAACCTTCTTAACGAGGTAATCCCAATCCTTAGCGAGCTTCTGCATATCCTCTGCGTCTGGGTTGTAAGCAACCATCTTGAGAGCCTTCTCGTTCTCACCAGTCTCCTTGTTCTTCTTGCCTGGGCAAACGTCGGCACAGTTGCCGCAACCGAGACAGTCGAGTGGAGATGGAGCGATTACGAAGTTCATACCCTTGAATGCAGCAGGAGCCTTGATTTCCTGTGTAGGAGTGTCGATGCCTGCAAGCTCGTTAGCGTCGAGTACGAATGGACGGATAGCTGCGTGAGGACATACGAATGAACACTTGTTACACTGGATACAGTTCTCTGCGTTCCATACAGGTACGAATGCCTCTACACCGCGCTTCTCATAAGCAGCAGTACCGTTCTGCCATGTACCGTCAACTGTGTTGTGCTTAACGAAGTCAGAAACCTTGAGGAGGTCACCTGCCTGAGCGTTGATAGGACGAACAAGCTCCTTAACGAATGCTGGTGCATCGTCCTCCTTAACTGCGTCGTCAGGGAGGTTAGCCCATGCTGGATCAACAGTGAGCTGCTTGTACTCGCCACCGCGGTCAACAGCAGCGTAGTTCTTATCAACAACATCCTGACCCTTCTTGCCGTAAGACTTAACGATGAACTTCTTCATCTGCTCAACAGCGAGGTCAACAGGGATAACCTCTGTGATGCGGAAGAATGCAGACTGGAGGATAGTGTTGGTACGGTTGCCGAGACCGATTTCCTGTGCAATCTTTGTAGCGTTGATGTAGTAAACCTTGATGTTCTTCTCAGCGAATACGCGCTTTACCTTGTTAGGGATGAAGTTAACGAGCTCCTCGCCCTCGAAGATAGTGTTGAGAAGGAATGAACCGTTCTCACGGATACCACGTGTTACGTCGTACATGTGCAGGTAAGCCTGAACGTGACAAGCAACGAAGTTAGGTGTGGTGATCTGATATGTAGAGCGGATAGGCTCGTCACCGAAACGGAGGTGTGAGCAGGTGAAACCGCCTGACTTCTTAGAGTCGTAAGAGAAGTAAGCCTGACAGTGCTTGTCGGTGTTGTCGCCGATGATCTTTACAGAGTTCTTGTTAGCACCTACAGTACCGTCGGCACCAAGACCGAAGAACTTACACTCCTGGATTGACTTGCCACCGAGAGCCATCTCCTCTACAACTGGGAGAGAGAGGTTTGTAACGTCGTCAACGATACCAACTGTGAAGTGGTTCTTTGGCTGTGGAAGCTCGAGGTTGTTGAATACAGAGATGATCTTAGCTGGAGTTACCTCAGCAGAACCGAGACCATAACGACCACCAACGATCAATGGACGGTTCTCTACATCGTAGAATGCAGACTTAACATCGAGGTAAAGTGGCTCACCCTCTGCACCTGGCTCCTTGGTACGGTCAAGTACGGCAACCTTCTTAACTGACTTTGGAACAGCAGCGAGGAGGTACTTAACAGAGAATGGACGATAGAGGTGTACGTTAACCATACCAACCTTCTTACCCTGAGAAACGAGGTAGTCAATAGCCTCCTTAGCAGCCTCACAAGCAGAACCCATGAGGATGATGATGTTCTCAGCGTCCTTAGCACCATAGTAGTTGAAGCAGTGGTAGTCACGACCAGTGATCTCGGTCATCTTCTGACAGTACTTCTCAACTACGTCTGGAATATTCTCATAATATGTGTTGCTTGCCTCACGGTGTGTGAAGAACTCGTTAGGGTTCTCAGCAGTACCACGAGTTACAGGACGCTCTGGAGTGAGGGCACGATTACGGAACTCCTCAACATACTCCATTGGAGTGATAGCCTTGATATCCTCCATGTCCATAACCTCGATCTTATGATACTCGTGAGATGTACGGAAACCATCGAAGAAGTTGATGAATGGAACCTTTGTCTCGAGAGTAGCGAGGTGAGGTACAGCTGTAAGGTCCATAACCTCCTGAACAGAGCTTGATGCAAACATAGCGAAGCCAGTCTGACGGCAAGCCATTACGTCCTGGTGGTCACCGAAGATACAGAGTGAGTGTGAAGCCAGTGTACGAGCAGAAACGTCGAATACACATGGGAGAAGCTCACCTGCGATTTTGTACATGTTAGGAATCATAAGGAGAAGACCCTGAGATGCGGTATAGGTAGTGGTGAGAGCACCAGCCTGCAAAGAACCGTGAACTGCACCAGCAGCGCCGCCCTCTGACTGCATTTCCTGAACGAGAACTTCCTGACCCCACATGTTCTTACGGCCACGAGCAGACCAGTCGTCTGTGTGCTCAGCCATAGGAGAAGAAGGGGTAATTGGGTAGATAGCAGCTACCTCAGTAAACATATAGCTTACGTGTGCAGCAGCCTCATTACCATCACAAGTGATAAACTTTTTTTCTTTAGCCATTTTGTTATAAGATAATGTTAACTATAAAATGTTTCTGTTTTCTGAATTACGATTTATAAATTACTAATTTCTAATTACCTTATTTACTATAAGTAATCACGAACACACCTTTTAGCGAATTATACTAATCAGGTAATTCGTAATTAGTAATTAGAATTTTTTAATAGATAAATCCGAGCAACCACAATGGGATGAGGTTGTCTTTTCCCACCTCCGTGTTATAGCGAACGTATGTCACATCAGCACTATATCTTGCCTTGCGATCAGCATCGGCATTGCATACACGGAATCTGCGTTCATCATCTATTATATAGAATGTATCGCGTGGTCGCTGGTTCACCTTGTGGTCTTTCCACATAGTGTTGACGAAGAATGTCTCCATCTTTGTCTGCAAATCCACGTTGATAGGGTAGATAGCCGACAGGAGGTTGGAGTTATGGAGCATCACCTTCGTTGGCTTCTTCGGGAATTTCTGACCGACAGGGTAGATGATGTTGATGAGTCGGGCATCGGCAAGGTACTTGATGTAGTTCATCACCGTTGCGCGTGATGTCTCGACCTCATGTGCCAACTGACTGATATTTGGAGCCTTGGGGCCATCCACAGCCAGAAGATAGAATAGTTTCTTTATCTTTGGAAGATATTTCAGCTCAATCTGCTTGATAAGGAGAATATCTACCTCGGTTGTCATATTCATGCTCTTGAGCAGGTTTTCCTGATAGTCGGAATGCTCGAGGTAGAGAGGGTAGAAGCCATGCTCAATGTATTTGGTGAAATACTGTGCAGGACTTACCTTTGGGAGTATTTCCTTTACTATATGCTCGTGATTGCGTACAATCTGGTCGAGAGTGTATGGCTCGAAGTTGTTTCCCGTTTCAAGGTTAAGGTATTCACGAAAAGAAAAACCACGTAGGTTATAGCTCTTTACAATGCCGTTAAGCTCTGGATTCTCATCCTTGAGTCGCATTACGCTGGAGCCGGCGAACACAATCTGAAGTTCTGGATAAAGGTCGTAGCAACGTCGGAGCTCCGTGCTCCAATCGCTCTGCTTGTAAACCTGGTCAATGAGTAAGACCCTGCCTCCACGACGATAGAAATCACCTGCGAAATCGGCTATTCCTCGTCCCTGGAAGTAGAAGTTGTTCATATTGACATACAAACAGCGTCTGTCGAATGGACCGTATTTTTCCTTGGCGTATTGTAACAGGAATGTCGTTTTTCCCACACCGCGTGTGCCCTTTATGCCAATCAAGCGATCCTTCCAATCTATTTCGTCCATCAAGCTACGACGAAGATTAGTGTTGGTATGCTCGACCAGATATGAATGTGTTCTAAAAAATACCTCCATTCGCGATGCCTTTTCGTGATTTAAGTGTTACTTCTATTTTTACTATGCAAAAGTACTCATATTTTTGCGAATTGCAAAGTCTATGTGGCAAAAAGTGTTTTGTTTTTACATTTTTTAGTAATTGCGGGTGGAATTATACGATTATTTTCCGTACCTTTGCGGTGAAATTACAGTTTTGATTTCTGTATTTCGTAATTTATAATTCGTGATTCAGAATTTGTAAACGAGTAATTTAGTAATTTGTAATTCGTAATTAATCAAAATGACTATAAGAATTTTTAATCCAGAGCACGATATCGCACTCGCATCAAATATGGAACGGTTTACTGCGCCTCATGCGGGAAGGCAGTTGCGTAGCGACCTTGGCTATCTGCCCGCGTTTTGGGCGGATGAGGGCGATGTGGTGATTGTTGACGATATTGATTTTTCCGAATCTGCCTATCGTCGTGCCAAAGCCGAGAGGAAGCCTAAGGTGGAATTCTGCACTATGGAACAGATTGCCCATGTGCTGAGTTCTTCTGCCATTGCTCCGGATATTGACCTGTGGGGTTGGGATCTTGCCATAAGGTTTCAGTTGGCTAAGGCTGGAGTGCCTGAAGAGAGCCTTCCAAGTAAGGATTCTATTCAGAAACTGAGACGACTTTCAGGCAGACAATGCACTACGGATATACTAAAAAAAGTAAGGAGCGGCATTGAAAGTAATACTTGCGGTGAGAGTACGTATTACGTTGATTATGATTTATTTCTCAATGCCATACAAAACAAAATGGTGGTGGTTAAAGCCCCCTGGAGTTCAAGCGGTAGAGGCGTGAGATATTTCATTGAAGAGGAACTTCCGAAGAACTCCCTCAACTGGGCTTCGAATGTCATTCTGCAGCAAGGAGGTGTTATGGTGGAGCCATTATATAATAAGGTAAAGGACTTCGGCATGGAGTTCAGACACTGTGCTGACGGTAGTGTGAAGTATCTTGGCTTGTCACTCTTCCAGACCATGAATGGCGCATATACAGGCAATGTGCTTGCAACAGAGAATGTTAAGCGTGAGATGATGAGCAAGTATATAAGTCTCGGACTTCTTGACGAGGTTACTGCCCGATTGGAGCGTGAGCTTGCAGTATTGCTTTCTTCCTTACCTTCGGAAAAGGCTTTAGAGAATATCTGTTTCGGTGTGGATATGATGATTGTTGCAAGGGGAGATGCCGACGGATTTCTGTTGCATCCGTGTGTAGAGATTAATCTCCGCAGGACTATGGGACATGTAGCTTTGGCTTTAAGCCCTATGGATGACACAAAGGAAGGTGCAATGGCAATCAATTATGACTCAAAGCGTTATCACTTGCGGGTAAAGTATTAAAAGAACTCTATGCTAAAACCTATTCTTACTATCTTTTGTGCTATGCTTACTGTGGGCATGGTGGCACAGAGCAACTACAAATCGCAGGTGTGGTCGCCCGATAATGGCGATGGTACTTACACCAATCCTGTGATAAATGCGGATTATTCCGACCCTGATGTATGCGTTGGTGCATCGGGTGAGGATTTCTATCTCACGGCTTCATCATTCAACTGCATCCCCGGTTTGCCGATTCTTCATTCCAAGGATCTCGTGAACTGGGAGATAATAAATCATGCAGTAAAGGCTTTGCCACCATACGATAGATACAGGAGTCCGCAGCATGGAAACGGAGTGTGGGCACCGAGTATCAGATATAATGCTACGACTAAACTTTACTATATCTATTGGGGAGATCCTGACCTTGGCGTATTCGTTACTACGGCTTCTGATCCAAAGGGCGAATGGAGCGGGCCTAAGTGCATAATAGAGGGCAAGGGAATGATTGATACAACTCCTTTATGGGATGATGATGGAAGATGCTATCTTGTTAATGGGTGGGCTAACTCGCGTTGTCAGTTCAATTCTGTGCTTACGGTGCGTGAGATGTCGTCTGACGGTATGAAGCAGATCGGCGATCCCGTAATCGTGTTTGATGGTAATGGCACGAATGACCGCACGGCAGAAGGTCCTAAGTTCTATAAACATAACGGTTGGTACTGGATTATGTGTCCTGCTGGTGGTGTTCCAACGGGGCATCAGCTTGCTATGCGCTCGAAATCGCCTTTCGGTCCTTATGAGAGTAAGATTGTTCTTGCACAGGGAACTACGGATGTGAACGGACCTCATCAAGGTGGATGGGTGCATCTGAAATCGGGAGAGGATTGGTTCCTGCATTTTCAGGATAAGGAGGCATACGGACGTGTTGTGTGGCTTGAACCTATGAAATGGGTTGACGGATGGCCTGTGATGGGCGAGAATGTGGGAAAGGTGAAGGCTTACGGTAAACTGGAGAAATACTGCGGACAGCCTGTATTGAAACACCAGAAGCCTAATGTCGGGGGGGCTTTCCCTGTCGTAAATCCAGTTGAGAACGATGAGTTCAATGAACCTGTGCTTGGCAAGCAATGGCAATGGCATTCCAACTACGACCAGACTTTCGGCATGCCTTCTCCTTACGGTTATTACCGTATTTTCTGCCATAAGCAGAGCAAAGACTATAAGAATATGTGGGAGGCTGGTAATCTGTTGCTTCAGAAGACTCCTGCGGATAATTTCACCGCTACTACCAAGCTCACAATGACGGCAAAGGATGAAGGTCAGTATGGCGGTATTATCTGTATGGGACTGGATTATTCTGCTCTTGTAGTGAAGAGAGTAGGGGGTGAGTTTCAGTTACAGCGTCTTACTTGCAAGCAAGCGGACAAGGGAAAGCCGGAGGTTGCTGAGGTGTTGACTACCCTAAAGCCTACGGCAAAGGATGAGGTTGATTATCAGCCCTCAATTCACGAAACTATCTATATGCGTCTTAGTGTCAAGTATCTTGGTGGCAAGACGGATAAGGGCGAAAACAAGCATGAGGCAAGCGTTTCATTCGAATATTCCACGGACGGAAAGAAATGGAAAGAGGCGGGTTCTGCCTTCACTGTGCGTCAAGGTAAATGGATAGGTGCAAAGATAGGATATATTGCAGCGGAACCTGCGGGAAAGAAAGTTCGTGGTTGGGTGGATGCCGATTGGTTTAGGGTTACACGCTAAGTTCCTTATAGACTGGAAAAAGGCGTAATACTATGGTTGGTAGTATTACGCCTTTATTTGTATTATTCCGAATGTGATTAGTCGATTTCTTCGTCAGCCTCGTAGCCGCCCATCTCGCGGATTGCGTTCTTCAGCATTGTGTATTGCTGATATAGGTGGTTGATGGCCTCCTCGCCCTTGGTATAGTCGTGCATTGGAGACTTGAGGTAGAAGCTGAGGAAACGCTGAATGCCGTATCTGCCTGCGCGTGCTGCAAGGTCAGAAAGCAAGCAGAGGTCAAGACAGAGAGGTGCTGCGAGTATAGAGTCGCGGCAAAGGAAATTAATCTTGATCTGCATAGGGTAGCCCATCCAGCCGAAGATGTCTATGTTATCCCATCCCTCCTTGTTGTCGTTGCGAGGTGGGTAATAGTTGATACGAACCTTGTGGTAGTAATCAGTGTAGAGGTCTGGCTGATCCTCTGGCTTGAGGATTGTTTCGAGCGTAGAGAGCTTGGAAACCTCCTTTGTGCGGAAGTTTGCAGGCTCGTCGAGTACGAGACCGTCACGATTACCGAGAATGTTTGTTGAGAACCAACCGCTAAGACCGAGACAACGAGTGCCGATGATAGGGGAGAAGCCAGACTTTACGAGGGTCTGACCCGTCTTGAAATCCTTGCCGGAGATTGGCATCTTGGTCTTTTCTGCCATTTCCCACATAGCTGGTATGTCAACCGTGGTATTTGGTGCGCCCATGATGAAAGGAGCACCTTCAGCAAGAGCTGCATACGCATAGCACATGGAAGGAGCGATATTCTCGGTATCATTAGCCTTCATTGCAGCCTCAAGATGCTCGAGAGTATCATGTACCTCCATATTCACAGGAACATAGATCTCTGTGGAAGCAGCCCATAGTACAACGATACGTGCGCAGTCGTTCTTTGCCTTGAAATCGCGAATATCCTGACGAAGAGCCTCTGTCATTTCCCAGCGTGTCTTACAGTCCTTTACGTTGTCGCCTTCCAGGCGCTTTGCAAAGTTCTTGTCGAATGCAGCCTTCATCGGAATGATCTGCTCAAGCTCGTCCTTAACAGGATTGATGTCTTTTTCCTTGAGCACCTCACAGTACATGGCACTTTGGTATGCGTTCTGCGGATATACATCCCAGCAGCCGAATACGATGTCGTTCAGGTCTGTCAATGGGACGATATCCTTATAAGGTAGATATTTCTTGTCGGCACCCTTGCCAACGCGAATCTTATCATATTGAGTCATGGAACCGATTGGCTTTGTCAGTCCCTTACGAGTCATAAGTACGCCTGTCATGAAAGTTGTTGCTACGGCACCATTGCCGACAACCAAAATTCCTAATTTGCCTTCTGCAGGCTTTACGTTATTTTGTTTCATTAGTTTGTATTTATATATTCTGATGCAAAGTTAACGAAAAAAACACATATCTATGGATACTTTTTAAACAAGGTCTAGTTTTCTAACATATTTTAATATATGTATTGACTAAAATAGACAAAAGTTTGTCCGAATGCTCTGCATCGAAGATTCTTTTATTGGTTGTGGTGCTTCGAACTTGTAATTCGAATATAAAAGAAAAAGCCAACCCTATAAAAGGTTGGCTGTGTGATTCGTGCAGGATTCAAACCTGCAACCTTCTGATCCGTAGTCAGATGCTCTATTCAGTTGAGCTAACGAACCAAGTGCAAAATCCTTATTTCTAACCTTAGAAGTGATTCGTGCAGGATTCAAACCTGCAACCTTCTGATCCGTAGTCAGATGCTCTATTCAGTTGAGCTAACGAACCAATTCTGTTGTTATTTCTGATTTGCGGGTGCAAAGGTAGTCATTATTTCTGAGATTTCCAAATATTTCAGCCAAAAAATTATTGATACTCCCAGACTATTGACTTATATCAACTGAGACTGCAAGAAATCATCTCTTTTAGTGCCTTACTTAGCTGATCTGGGCAACTGGTGAATTTGTTGCCACAACGTATGCCTTCAAGACGATTTATGACATCTTCAGCCTTCATTCCCTTGACCAAGGAGGAGATACCGCTGGTATTTCCGTTACATCCGCCAAGGAATCGTACCTCCTCAACGACATTATCGTCGTTAAGGTGGATACGGATTGCCTTTGCGCATGTGCCTTGTGTTTCGTAAACGAGTTCTTTCATTACTCCTCTACGCCTTCTGGCTTCATGTTAGTATATACGTTCTGAACGTCATCGAACTCTTCGAGTTTCTCCACCATCTTGTCGATAGTAGCGCGCTGCTCTTCGTCAACGTCCTTTGTGTCGTTAGGGATGTAGGTGAACTCACCACCGATCTCCTCGAAGCCCTGCTCCTCAAGATACTTCTGGATCTGAGCGTAAGACTTAGGATCGCCATAGATAGTGATTGTTGTCTCGTCCTTATCCTCGTCGTAGTTCTCATCGTACTCATCGTCAACGTTGAGGTCGATAAGCTCAAGGATGAGGTCGTCCATATCAACACCGTCCTTCTTCTTGAAAGTGAACACGCACTTGTGGTCGAAGAGGAATGCGAGTGAACCTGTTGTACCGAGGTTGCCAGCGAACTTGTTGAATACTGAGCGAACGTCAGCTACGGTACGTGTTGTGTTGTCTGTAAGGGTATCAACGAATACAGCGATTCCGTGAGGGCCATATCCCTCGTATGTAACCTCCTTGTATGCGCTCTTGTCCTTTCCGAGAGCGTTCTTGATAGCGCGCTCGATGTTATCCTTAGGCATGTTCTCACGCTTACATGTAGCGATGATAGAACGGAGTGTAGGGTTGTTTTCAGGTTCTGGACCGCCGCTCTGTACTGCGATTGCGATCTGCTTGCCCAGACGTGTGAATGTCTTTGCCATGTGGCCCCAACGCTTCAACTTGGTAGCCTTACGGTATTCAAATGCTCTTCCCATGAAAATTTATAAAAATTTTAATTAATAATGAATAATGAGTAATTAATAATTTGAGATGCTTTTATTCCTCATCGTCAATTACGAACACATCATCATTATTGTTGTTATTATTATTGTTTGTTGTTTTCTTTGCTGAGTTTATAATGCTTGATAATATCCTGCCTATTTCATCAGCATCGCTGTTGAGTGATGAAAACTCTGCGTCAGTCAGAAATTCTGTGCGATGTAGTAGGCGTAGCCAATATTGTGTCTCGGCATATTCTTTGAGGGCTAAGTTCATCTTACTGATAAAGTCTTTCTTGCTTTGAGCAAAAAGACCTTCAACGACATTTGCTCCAATGCTTGTGCCTGACCTCTTAATCTGATTACTCATCTCGTATTCCTTTGATTTTGTCAGATATTTCCAGAGTTTCACTATTCTAACAGCGAAATCTTCAGTTTTCTTGGCTATGATATTGTCTGCCATATTCTAATAATGTTTAATGCGAATAGTATATAAATTATTCATTATTCATTATACATTATTAATTATTGAGATTTTTATCTCAATTCTGCCCCAAGCTGCTTTGTAAGATTAGAAATGATCTTATTCATAACAGCCTCGATCTGCTTGTCGCCCATTGTCTTCTCTGTGTCCTGAAGGATGAAGTTTACAGCGTATGACTTCTTGCCCTCTGGGAGATTCTTGCCTTCATATACGTCGAAGAGCTCAACCTTCTTGAGGAGCTTCTTCTCTGACTGACGTGCAATCTGCTCGATCTGTGCGAACTCGATGTTCTTGTCGATAAGAAGGGCGAGGTCACGGCTAACGGCAGGGAACTTGCTTATCTCCTGGAAATCTACAGAGCCGTTCTTCACAGCCTTTGTGACGAGAGTCCAGTTGATGTCAGCGAAATAGACCTCACGCTCGATGTCGGCCTTGTGCTGAATCTTCTTGCTAACGATACCCATCTCAACGAATACCTTGCCACCACGATTCTTGAGTGTGAGGCCTGTAGAGAAGATGTCGTTTGTTGTCTTTTCGGTAACAAGCATACCCTGTGGCATACCGATACGGCGGAGGATGTTGTCAACGAATGCCTTCAGCTCGTAGAAACTTGTGTCCTCGTCGGCATGAATCCAAGAACCCTCAACGCGCTTACCTGTAAGCCAGAGACCGAGGTGGTTCTCTTCCTTGTAAGCCTTCATAGGATTCTCGTTGTCGCGCTTTGCCTCGTCGTGCTCGTAGCAGTTACCGAACTCGAAGAAACGGAGGTTAGGATTCTTACGGTTAGCGTTGCGCATGATTGACTCAAGACCGCCGAAGAGCAATGTCTGACGCATTACGTTAAGGTCTGAGCTCAGTGGGTTGAAAATCTTAACGCACTTATCCTCTGGGTATGACTGAAGCTCAGAGTAGTAAGCACCCTTGGTGAGTGAGTTGTTTAGAATCTCGTTGAAGCCTGCGCCTACAAGCTGCTCGGCAACGAGGTTAGCCATCTTATGACGCTGATCCTCGAAGTCCTTGATAACGAGTGAAGACTTCAACTGAGTTGGGATCTCTACATTATTATAGCCATAGATACGGAGAATATCTTCAACAACGTCGCATGGACGCTGTACGTCAACGCGGAATGCAGGGATGGTGATGTCAAGTCCTTCTGCATCCTCCTTGTTGATCTCTATGTCGAGAGAAGTGAGGATAGACTTGATCATGTCGTTGCCAATCTCCTTACCGATAAGGTTGTTGACGTATGAGTAGTCAAGACGGATCTGTGGGTTAGCGATTGGGGTAGGGTACTCGTCGCGAATCTGCATACTTACCTTACCGCCAGCCAACTGCTGACAAAGGATAGCTGCCTGCTTGAGTGCGTAGATTGTGCCGTTTGGATCAATACCACGTTCGAAACGGAAGCTTGCATCAGTAGAAAGACCGTGACGGCGAGCAGACTTACGAATCCATGTTGGGTGGAAGTAAGCTGACTCCAGAACCACGTTCTTTGTTGTCTCGTATGTGCCAGAACCCTTACCGCCGAATACACCAGCGATACACATTGGCTCTTCTGCGTTGCAGATAGCGAGGTCGTGCTCACCGAGGGTATGCTCAACACCGTCAAGTGTAACGAATGGCTGACCAGCGTTATTGTCCTTTACGATGATCTTGTTGCCCTTCACCATATCTGCATCGAAGCAATGGAGTGGCTGACCGTAAGCCATCATCACATAGTTGGTAATATCAACGATGTTATTGATAGGACGAAGACCGATAACCGTGAGCTTCTCCTTGAGCCATTCTGGTGACTCCTTAACCTCACAACCAGTTACGCTTACGCAAGCATAGCGCTTACAAGCCTCTGTGTTCTGAATCTCAACATCAATTGGAAGAGACTCGTTATCTACCTTGAACTCGTCGCAGTTTGGACGATGGAGACTTGTCTCGTAGCCGTTACGCTTGAGCCATGCGTACAAATCGCGTGCTACGCCATAGTGTGAAAGGGCATCTGCACGGTTTGCTGTGATATCAACCTCAATGAGCCAGTCGCTCTCAAGGTTGTAGTATTCTGCTGCTGGTGTTCCGACCTTTGCATCTGCTGGAAGAACGATGATACCGTCGTGGCTTGTGCCGACGCCAATCTCGTCCTCTGCGCAAATCATACCATTGCTCTCTACGCCACGGAGCTTTGACTTCTTGATGACAAACTCCTTGTCGCCGTCGTAGAGCTTGCAACCGAGGTCGGCAACGATAACCTTCTGTCCGGCTGCCACGTTAGGAGCACCGCAAACGATCTGTGAAGGCTCGCCCTTGCCGAGGTCAACGGTAGTAACGTGCATGTGGTCAGAATTTGGGTGAGGCTCGCAAGTAAGAACCTCGCCAACGTAAAGTCCCTGCAATCCACCTTTGATTGCCTGAACCTCCTCAAGGGAGTCAACCTCAAGACCTGTGCTTGTAAGGGCTGCTGCCACTTCCTCTGCTGACAGGTTGAAATCAACGTATTCCTTGAGCCATTTGTAAGAAATATTCATTATTTTATTGTTGTTTTATTTATTGTTCTTTTCCAATGTGTTTCGCCTTGATTGCGAAAAGTCATAAATTGACGTGCAAAGGTACAAAATTTTGGCGACTTTTGAAAAAGTTTTGCGATTTTTTTGTAATTTTGCAGTCCAAATGAGGTATTTTGTTTATTTATCATACGACGGAACTCGTTTTCACGGGTGGCAAATACAACCAAACGGCATTTCCGTGGAAGGCGAAATTGAGCGTTGCCTTAGCACCATTCTCCGAACCCCGATTGACATCGTAGGTGCAGGACGAACGGATGCCGGCGTTCATGCGAGTCTGATGGTGGCTCATTTTGATTTCCCTGAAACACCTATCCCGAATGGACTTTGCAAGGATGGCAAACTGGATTGTGAACAGCTTGCCTACAAGGTCAACAGAATGCTTCCTCCTGACATTTCTATTCACAAGGTAGAGCAGGTTTTCGATGATCTTCATGCCCGATTCTCTGCTACTTTGAGAACCTACAACTACTTCGTCCATACCACCAAGAATCCGTTTAAGCGTCACTATTCGTATGAGTGTCATTTCGATTTGAATTTCAACAAGATGAACGAGGCGGCTAAAGTGTTACTTGAATATGAGGATTTTGCTTGTTTCTGCAAATCTCATACCGATGTGAAGACCACTCTCTGCAAGGTTACGGAGGCAGAATGGAAAGACTTAGGCGATGGTTGCTGGGTGTTCGTGGTAAGTGCAAATCGATTTCTCAGAAACATGGTAAGAGCCATTGTCGGCACTCTCGTAGAGGTCGGTCGTGGCAGGATGACAATAGACGAGTTCCGACTCGTTATAGAGGGTAAGAAACGCACCCTGGCTGGCGAAAGTATGCCGGGGAATGCGCTTTTCCTTGTTGATATAAAGTATCCAGGATAAAAAGATTATGGTGTACATTGAAAATTGTACTTTGTAATATGGTGCAAAATGAAAATTGTACATTTTAAATGGGAACTTGCTTTAGCTTGATGAGCTTTAGCGATTAAATTGTACATAATATTATGCTTTGGTTATTATTAGCTTTCACATCCGCAGCATTGCTCGGATTCTATGATGTATTCAAGAAACAGGCACTCAACGGAAACGCGGTGCTTCCAGTACTTTTCCTCAACACATTCTTCTGTTCGCTGATATTCCTTCCGTTCATTCTCTTGAGTGCCTACGGAACGTGTCTCGACGGCAGTATGTTCTATGTGCCAGTAGTAGGGTGGGAGGTGCATAAGTACATTTTGATAAAAAGTCTCATTGTACTTGCCTCTTGGCTTCTCGCATACTTTGGTATGAAGCATATCCCGCTTACTATCTATGGCCCTATCAATGCCTCTCGCCCAATCCTCGTGCTTGTCGGTGCGTTGCTCATCTTCGGCGAACGACTGAACGTATATCAATGGATTGGTGTTGGCTTGGCTATTGTCAGCTACATAATGCTGAGTCGCACGAGTAAGAAGGAAGGTATTGATTTCAAGCATAATAAGTGGATATTCGCCATTGTCGGAGCTGCTATCTTCGGGGCTATAAGCGGACTCTATGACAAATACCTCATGGCTCCTGTTTCGAATGGTGGAGTAGGGCTGAACAAGATGGATGTTCAGTCTTGGTATAATATTTACCAATGCTTCATCATGGGTGCTATGGTAATGATTCTCTGGTGGCCTACGCACAAGAAGACTACCCCATTCCATTGGTCTTGGTCTATCATTCTCGTTAGCGTATTCCTCTCCGTTGCTGATTTCGTGTATTTCTATGCACTCAGCATCGACGGAGCTATGATTTCCATTGTAAGCATGGTGCGAAGGGCAAGCGTCATTGTCAGCTTCCTCTTTGGTGCTGTTATGTTCCATGAGAAGAACCTGAAATCAAAGTTCGTGGATCTCTTCCTCGTCCTTCTCGGACTTGTATTCCTCTGGTTGGGAAGTATGTATAAGTAATTTTAAGGAGTAATAAGAAATACAAGGAGTTCAAGGAGTACAAGACGAATGTATGGGACAATTGAAAATTGATAATTGATAATTGAAAATTACCAATAGTCCAAAGCGATAAAAACTATCGTCTTGTACTCCTTACTACTCCTTGCACTCCTTGTACTCCTTTAGAAAACTCCTTGTACTCCTTAAAAAATCTCCCTAAATTTGTTACGAATGCAAAAATAATTAGCGTTTTATGCACGAATATAAAGAAAAAATGCTAACTTTGCATCCAAATTGTAATTTAGGTAAGTAAAAATCAAACAATATGAATAATATCTTCCGCGGTCTTGGTATCGCACTCATCACACCTTTCACCGAAGATGGAGCCGTAGATTACGAGGCTCTCTCACGCCTTATCGACTATCAGTTGGATAACGGTGCCGATTTCCTCTGTATCCTTGCTACTACTGGTGAGACACCATGTCTTTCTCTCGCAGAGAGGGCACAGATAAAGAGCGCTATTGTCAGACAGGTGGCTGGTCGTGTGCCTATCCTTATTGGTTGCGGAGGTAACAATACCGCTGCTGTTGTTGAGGAACTCAAGAATGGCGATTTCTCTGGTATTGACGGAATATTGTCTGTTTGTCCTTACTACAACAAGCCTTCTCAGGAAGGTCTCTATCAGCACTTCAAGGCTGTCGCTGCTGCAACAGAGCTTCCTGTTGTGCTCTATAATGTTCCTGGTCGTACAGGTATCAACCTCAAGCCTGAGACAACATGCCGCCTTGCAAAGGACTGCAAGAATATCGTAGCTATCAAGGAGGCTTCAGGTTCACTTGAGCAGGTTGACGAGATCATCAAGTATAAGCCAAACGACTTCGAGGTTATCAGCGGTGACGATGCTCTCACCTTCCCAATGATTGCCTGTGGTGCAGTAGGTGTGATCTCAGTTATCGGTAATGCACTTCCAAAGGAGTTCTCTCGCATGATTCGCCTTGAGTTCAACGGCGAGTTTGAGGCTGCCCAGAAGATTCACCATAAGTTCACCGATCTCTATTCACTTCTCTTTGTAGATGGTAACCCAGCAGGTGTAAAGGCACTTCTCACAGAGATGGGCTTTATCAAGAATCAGCTTCGTCTGCCACTCGTTCCAACTCGTGTTACGACATTGCAGAAGATTTCAAGCATCATCAAGGAATTGAAACTGTAGTTTTTTCATAAGACATATAACCAACAAAGGCTCGCGATTGCGAGCCTTTGTTGGTTATATGTAGGGATAGTACTGGAATATGAAATCCGTTAAAGGTATTTATCCTTAAAGTCGTTTATATACTCTTGTAATTTAGGCGCATCCAATATTTTTATGTGGTTAGCCAGACCAATATAGAAACGACCAACTCCTTCTAAAGCATAGACTTCTGTTGAGAGATACCAGACATTTTCATCTTTTGCGTCAGGGGAAATATCTTTCTTTGTTCGCGGAAACTCTTCTATGAGTAGGTTCTTTGCCAGCAGGTCAAGTTGAAGACTTACTTTTATGGCTTTCTCTCCAGACATGTGGAAAGCATCCACGGCTATTGGAGTGTGAGATGCAGTATATTTCCAGTCTTCTTCAAGAATTTCAACATATCCGATTCTTGAAATGCTGAATACCCTCTTATCCAATTTCTTGCGGTCAAAACAAATCACAAGACCATCTTCTGGTAGCACATCATAAGGTTCAACCAATCGGTCGGCAACATTACCGCTATTAGAAGATGAGTAGCCATGTAGGATTGCACATTTCCTTTGAGACATAGCGTGTTGGAGCTGTGATATTGCAGCTGCTTTATTCTTGTCTTTGAACACTTTTCGTGCAATCATTTCCTGCTTGACATTTTCTGGCATTTCACGCGACTCTGCATTTACCCTCAGATATGCAACACCATTCAACTCAACGACACGATAAGGGTGTGGGGCTATATGAATGGCAAGCACTTTGTCCTCATATAGACGTTCTGTCTTTATATAGGTCATAGAGTCCAAACCTAATTGCTTTATTATCGGATCTTGAACGTATATGCGTGCATAGGTCTCCAGAGAAGCACAATGAAGAAACTTCAGATCGTTCTCAAGACCAATAACATATCCTTGATCGCTTACACCAAGATACACGGTTCCACCTGTCTGTGAGTTTAGGAAGGCACATACGGCACGGAAAACATTAGCCGTCTGTTTGGTTTGATTTGGTTGCATGCCATTGTTTGCAGGATAAACCATTGAGGTTTTGAATTCAATGGTACCGCTTTCCACTCCCAGATAATTGCCGCTGTCAGCTTCAAGGTCGGTATCGTTCTCTGTCTCCAATGATAGAGTTTTGATAATCTCTCGTTTTATTACGTTGATAGTGGAATTTGACAAGGTTCCTTGCATTGAGTTGGCCGTTTGGATTAGTCGTGCAAGACGAGAAAGCATAGGGATTGAATCCTTGAACTCGTCAATTGCTTGAGCCAGAACATGGGAGTTCTCCTTATTGCCATACTCTTTTAGCAATTCAACAACCTTTGTCCTTATTCGGGTTTGCTGAGCTGATTCGTATTCTTTTTCTGGCTCCAGTTGAACAGACGAGAGATTTTCATTCTGCACAAATTGAACCAAGGTGCACAAATATGTCGCAGCAAACTTTATATAGGAAGATGACAATTCATCACCAACCAACTCTGCCATAACCCATGCATTGGCGATGTAACGGAATCTGTCGGATGGTTTCATGAGTTTCTTCTGATGGATGAAGAACAGTCGGAAAAGCAATTTCAAAACCATAGGATTCAAAAATGCCTGTCCGTTTTCTTCCATGCGATTTGCAGGTAGTGGCGTGGATTCTGCAAAATCCCTTATGCAGTCGTGGCGTATTTGCTTTTCATTCAATTCATCATCTTCATTTGCGTCATCAATAATTTCAGCGTCTATTTTTCCCAGATGAGTGCCTTTGTTATACTGCTTGACACGCAAGACGGCCAAATCACCCTTAGAATACCGACTATCATTGTCTGTATAGACAGCTACTCCTCTTTCATTTATCCATCCACAATAACGCGGTTTAATATCTATGAGCTTTGCCAGCATGTCTTTTTCCAATCCATAGTTGTCTCTTGTATCATTTACGAAGAATTCAACCAATTGCTTTTCAAAGCTAAATGTGTTTTGGGAAATGCTTGTTACGGTAACTTCCAAGTAGTCACCTTCCCTGAAGTATTCATATAATGAAGAAGTGTAGTAATATACAATACTCGGTTTTTCATATTTAATTACACCAACCATCTTCTGATAGTTGCCATCCATCGTTTCAACGTGAATCGTACCATCATAAGCTATCTTGGAAATACGAACAATAGCCGTATCTCCCACTTCATATTCTGCAAGGCGCTTTTTGATCTTAGGTTTTGCCATTTTGCTTTGTGAGGTGATAAAATCCTTCACATACCTATCCATTGCAATCAGATTATTATCATCCGACTTTTTCAGTTTGAGAGCACTTGCAGTCCTTAATGCACAACCTGTTCCTGTTTCGATAGAATTTGCTCCACTCTTTAAGAGGTTTTTCCCGTCTTCACTATTTTCATAAGTTAGGAAAATGCCGTTGGAAGAAAGGAAAGCAGCACCATGATTTTCAAAAACAAGTGATTTGTTGAGCGGTTTTGTAAAGAATGTATTGCTGAAAATGCGATGTGCAAATAGTTCGGGCTTAAATTCGGTAATATCACTCCATCTTATTCCCAGACTTGATATGCTTTCGAACGTAAGGCGTTTCATCGTTATCTTGCATAATTGCTCTGAGAACTTAGGAGTAAGGGCTTGCAGTTCGTTTGCAAGAGCAACAAAAGCAGGAAGTGAGTATTCGCCTTCAGGTGCCACAAGCAGGTATGAAGCAAGGAGTCTGATATTGAAAATAACACCAGAACGATCATTTTCATCTTCAAAAATAGCTCGTTCTGATAAACATACTATTAAATCCTGCACTCTTTGATGTAGCAATTCAATGGTCTTTTCATAAAATGCGTCTTTCACTTTTCCCTCATTTTCCTTGAGGTATAGTAGCAATTTGTCAAAATTATCATCAATGTACTCTTTTTTTAGTTCAAGCCACAATGGTGTTTTGTTTGCAGTTTCCATAGTCTTTTTAGTTATTGTTAATGATTAGTGATATACAAAATCAACTACAAAGCTGTTTTTCAGGTTGTAGAAAGAAATGTAAATTTTCTGCAAATATACATCTTTCTTTCGTAATTTCCAAATATGCGTGTATGAAATTGTTCTTTTTTGTGCAATTTTCTTGTTGGGCTACCTCTATGATACGCAAAAACATCGTAAATAGAGGTTAGAAATGAAGCTAAAGCAAAGGGATTATTTATTCGTCATACTCACGTATCTTGTCATTCCTTTGTGATTCCCCTTTAATTCCTATGCAGTTCCCTACCAAATCCCATTTCAAATAAGAGCCAAAAAGAGTAGCATAAGAGTAACATAAGAGTAACATAAGAGCTACCCCAAGTTAGTGGAAGGTATGTTTTTTGTTAATCCAACTTTAAACAATAATCCTAACTTAAATTTTTCACTATTCACTTTTAACTCTTTAAATAAGATTTAAGGTTTCGCGAATTCAACTGGCAAGTGCAATCGCACTTTCTATTGTATGAAGT
>CADCIQ010000020.1 GCA_902801425.1 uncultured Bacteroidales bacterium
ATGGTATTATTATGGTAATATAATGGTATTATAATGGTATTATGAACGGAGGAAAAGCGAAAGAATAGCGGACTTACTTACAAGGAAAAGGCTATTGTAATGGTTCTAACCTATATCTTACATATGCACTTGTAAGTGGTTCTGAAACCTTACTACTATCACGAATTATATTCTCTTCAAGAAAATATTCTTTACTACATGCTAAGCCACCAGCTATTTTTGTTTCGACAATATTGAGACCATGTTTTTTCATAATTGATTCAACACGACTATTCAAAGACGTGGCACAGAGAGCAGTATGGAGTAATTCATGATGATGATAGTAATACTCACCTGGTCGTCTGTCCTTATCAAGTTCATTATTAAATTCAAGCATAACATCTCCCATATCAGCTAACGCAAATGAGAGGAATTTCAAGGAATCAATTTGATAGTCTAAAGAGATTACACTTAGACAAGAATCCAATTCGTTCATTATTCCTTCTATATTCTTAATCTTATATTCCCTCTCTCTAACTTCATGAAATTTAAATTTCTGGTTATCTATATCTATGATAAATTCGTTGGAATATGTAAAGTTTCTAACCACGAATGTATATGCAGAAGTATCACCATTCTCTACGATAAAGTATTCACGACACTTTCTGTCTATAGTGTTAGCTAACCATTCAGAATGAACTATAGAATTGGCATTTTGAATAGATTCTTTTTCAACTTTATTTGATACAAAAGCTATTTCATGTCTGGAGTTACATGCCAAGATAGTAAATACTCCAAACAATAACATATAGATATTTTTAATCATTTGTCTCATTTTTATTCAAAAAAATATTTATTTCCTATCTTATAGAACGGACTTCCATCTACGAATTGATATGTCTTGCCAACAAGCTTATCCTTGTAAAACGTAAGGATAAAGCTGGCATCATCATTTAAGCATATTATCCTGTACGTTGGATTTTTCAGATAACTTTTATAAAGCTCAGGAAAATTCTTTTTCATTAGATTTATACACTTGTCTTCGCTTATTCTATGACAACCGTCAGGAATAATACTATCAGTAAAATTGAATAAAACATCTTTGTCTTTTACCTTATACAGAACCGCATTGGAACAAAAGTCATAATAAATATTCATAGTATATGAAACTTCGAATCTTTTTACGGAGTCATTAAGATTTTTCACATACACCTCTAAAATATAGGGGCTATCATTCTTAGATTTCACGATAGAGTCATATTCCAAGATACAACGCTCAAGGTCTTTATTTTCTACCCGAGGGCATTTCTCTTCGCATGACATCAAGGAGAAAAGCATAAAAGCAAAGAATATTGTTCTTTTCATAATTCAATAGTTTGGGTTTTATTAACTGATGCAAAGTTATGAAAAAATGAAAAGAATCTACAAACATTTCTCATTTATTTTTCTATGGTGTTGCAATCTGATTTTGTGTTTATAGTGTTAGTAATGGCTTGTTATACAGTAAATTATATGCTTGATATTTCTGTTGCCAACAAGCAGCATTTGCAACACTTCACATGATATGTTTCTCAAAAAAACAGAGGATTTTGTATTTTCTGACAAAAGAATATTGTATAATCAAAAACTTTTCGTAATTTTGCCAACAATTGTATATTGTACTTTGTAAATTGTAAATGGCTAAGACTGGTTTAGTACTTGAAGGCGGTGGAATGAGAGGTCTCTTCACGGCTGGAATCTTGGATGTCCTTATGGAAAACAATGTCACGTTTGATGGCGTTGTGGGGGTATCTGCTGGTGCGACTTTTGGATGTAATTTCATATCACATCAAATTGGGCGTACCTTACGCTATAATATGTCTCAACGTAAGAATCCAAAGTATATGGGCATAAGGTCGCTAATCAAGACGGGCGACTATGTGGGCGGAGAGTATTCATATCATATTCTGCCTACTAAGATTGACGTATTCGATTTTGAAACCTTCGAGAAGAACCCTACTGAGTTTCATGTGGTTACAACAAACGTAAGGACAGGTGAGGCTATCTATCACCGTATTGACAAAGTAGATTATACTGGTATGGAGTGGATTCGTGCCTCTGCCAGTATGCCTATAATATCAAGACCTGTTGCCATTGGCGATTATGAGATGCTTGATGGTGGTATTGCCGACAGTATTCCGCTGAGATATTTTGAGAGTGAGGGCTTTAAAAGGAATATAGTCATCCTCACCCAGCCAAAGGGTTTTAAGAAAAAACTCACAAAGCTAATGCCCGTATTCAAGGCTACTATGCGCAAATATCCTGCAATTATTGAGGGTATGAGTAAACGACATTTAATGTATAATCGGGAACTTGATTACATCACCCAACAGCAGATGGCTGGCAAATGTTTGGTCATCTGTCCTTCAGACACTCTTCCGATAGGCAGAACAAGCCTGAATGCCAAGAAGATGCAGCACGTCTATGATATGGGCAGAAAGGCAGGAGAAGATAATCTTGAAGCTATCAGAAAGTTCATCGCTCCTTAGCCTTACTTAAACAATCTGCAAATACCCTTTACTCCAAATATTCGCAGAAGAAGGATTTTTATCAATTCCTTCTTGTTTCTGGCACAGCTAAGCGGTATTGGATTTTTCCTAAGGACAGGCTCAGCAGGAGTGGTCTTTGCAAATCTATATGCATCTATCTGGAAATTGAGCATGGTGAGATATAGATACCTTGAAGCCTTGGAATAGATGTCTATGTCTAATTGCTCAACGGCATAGATATGCGAAGAAAGCAGTTCGTCAGCAAACTTCAGCGAGCCTGATATGCTTTCTCCATTGAAATAATATAGATACATTCCTGCATTAATCGTTGCATAGTTCCGAGCTCTCTTCAAGAGTTGGGAAATCAAACGAATATCCTCGCCTAAAGTAATTGATTCTGAGTATCTTATTCCATCAAACAAGGAACGACGGAAAACCTTATTACAGCTATAGCAATGGGCATATAGCTTGTTTTCAAGCCAAAAATGCTTTTTAGCCTCTTCCTCTGATAGATCATAGATTGCATCATCAAAAAGGAGTTTCCTCTCTTTCGGACTACCTATATATAGATGTGCAGGATATTCGAGAATGTCAATAGAGCCCCTCACCTGCCCTACGGGCATACTCTCCCCAAGGGATGAGGAGGATGTTACCTTATTTATCTGTTTGGAATTGAGAAATTTAATTATAGGCAGAAGCGTATTTTCCGCAAGTGCATCATCACTATCTATGAAAGTTACGTATGTGCCTTTGGCAATATCAAGTGCCATGTTACGGGCACTTCCCGGACCTCCGTTCTGCTTATGAATCACACGAATACGAGAATCCTTCTTTGCCCATTCATCACATATTTCACCACTACGATCTGGTGAACCGTCATCAACGAGAATAATCTCTAAATCATCTACCCCTTGCATCAGAATACTCTCTATGCAACGGTCAAGGTATTTCTCTGCACGATAGACGGGGATGATGAGGGAAAGGAAGAAAGAGCCCCTCACCTGCCCTTCGGGCTTCCTCTCCCCAAGGGGCGAGGAAGAAGTTACTTTTTCTCGCTGTGAGGATTCCTTTGAATGTTCATTACATGCTTTCCCCTCGCCCCCTGGGGAGAGGGTGTCCGAAGGACGGGTAAGGGGCCAAAGTTCCTCCCACTTTCTCATAATATTCTCTGGCTGATATTTCTGCGAAGCCTTTAATGCTGCCCTACCCATTTCCTGTCTTTTCTCCTGATTCTCAATCAGTTCACAGATAGCATTCACCATAGCCTCATCATCATTATAATGTATGAGTTTACCAGTAACATCATTCTCTATGATATGACGAGGACCATAGTCGCAATCAAGACTAACGATAGGAAGTCCACAGGTCAATGCCTCTATAAGCACTATACCAAGTCCCTCAAAACGTGATGTCATCAGATAGATAGAACTATTAAGATAAAAAGGAAGAACATCACTCGTAGCTTTATGAAGAGTTACGTTTGATGATAGCCCCAAACGCTCTATCTTCTGCTGAAGAGCCTCTCTCTCAGGGCCTTCTCCTACAATATCCAGATGCCAATCAAGATGTTTTTCGACTACTGATTTCCATATATCAAGAAGACGAGAGAAATCCTTAACTTCTATCAAACGCCCTATACTTACACAATGCTTTGACGAACAATCAGAAGGCTTTTCTACATGAAGAGACGTGAAATTAGGTATAAGCGTAACAAATTTAGCGTGTGGGTATTCCTTTGCATCCTGTTGGGTTAATGTTACAACAGCATCCACTTTTCTCTCCATAAGCGACATAATCCATTGATGCTTCATCGTTGGACGTGCTCTGTGAGCTTCGTATATACACTTGCCTTTCCATCCGCTGAAAGCAGCAAGGAAAGCCCCCATAACCCAAGTATATATGGTTATATCAGGATTAATCTTACGGATAGTCTTGCGAAAAGAAAAAAGAGCCTTTATTTTATGCAGGTATGGAACATCCATCCTTACAATCTTCACTCTCTCGTCCAAAGGATAGGCAACAGGCAATTCGTCATGCCATAGCAAAAGCATAACTACCTCGTGGTTTGTATGCCTCACAAGGTAGTTCATCTTGTCGGTAATGATACGTTCCATACCACCAATTCCCGACATTTTCTCTATGACATAGACAATCTTCACAGTTTATAAATTATAAAATGAAAAGTGAAAAATGAAAAATACAAGTTACATTTCTGTATTTATAACTTTTCATTTTTATATTTTTTTCATTTAGTTTGGGTAAACTCTCCTGCCTGAATCTTACGAATAACAAGCTTCATAAAATCACGCGGATATCTTGCGATATAATACAGCAGAGTCGGGATGCTATAACCACAGTCTCGCATTACTTTCCAATGCTTGTAAGTGGAGCTAAACCTTAGACGAACCAATGATGACATCATAGGACGAAGCATACGACTATGGTAACGCTTAATATTATGCTCTGCAAGAAGTCTGTTAGCCTTTGCCGTTTCACGAGTATAGTCAAGAAGCCTATCTCCTGTCTTTCTCTTTGCCGTACTTCCTGCATGATTGCAAACACAATAACACTTCTCTGTATATGCTTTTACGCTCTTTGCAAAAATACCTACCTGAGTAGAAAAATATATATCGTTTAGAATCCTTGACTCGTTGAATCTGATACCATGCTCCTTGATAAACGACATTCTGACCGCCTTACACCAAGGCTCTGTGAAATGATAGCGTAGATGCCTTTCCTGCCATACGGAATCTGTAGAGCGCATTATGCGGTTAAGGTGGTTTGTTCGCCATGAAGGCTTACCACTTTCCATTTCCACGGAATCAGCATTGAAATAGATTACATCTGCCGTTTCCTTTTTTATTTTATCAAGGAACTCGTTAAAACAAGGATGAAAATAATCATCGCTATCAGCAAAGATCACATATTGCCCTTCAGCCTTATTAAGTCCCTGATTGCGTGCCCATCCAGCTCCATGCCCCTCGTCATCATATATGACAATGGTCTGAAGATCATCACGCTTCGGAATAGATGCCACACACCTATCCAACTGCCATTGAGGACCTTTGTGGGGGATGATGATGGAAAAAAAGCCCCCTTCCGTCTCCCCCGAGGGGGAGAGATTTATATAGCTTTTATCGCTTGTGGGCATGTTAATTGTTAATTATTAATTGTTAATTGTTTAGGGGCTTATCTAACTACACTTATCTTCGTGACAATACCACTTTCTCCTCCAGCAGTAGCCACATTAACCATATATACCCCAGAGGCTACTTTCTTGCCGTTTAGGTCACAGCCATCCCAGCGATATGAGCCGCCAGTACTTGTACCTTCGCTGACCAACTGTCCTGATGTTGCAAGTATCTTGATCTGTGCACCTTCCGTGAGACCTGTAATGGTTATATCACCGGTAAAGTCGGGTGTAACAGGATTAGGGTATGCATATACATTATCATCTGTCAGATCACCATACGAACGTGTGACATCACTCTGATATGAGCACAATCCATTGAGCGTAGCAAAATACACAATACCTGTATTCTCGTCTATCGCTATGCTCTTCACCTCATTATCAGGAAGAGGTGAGTTATCCATAGTGAAATGAGCCAACTGTGTATTGTTATCGCTACTTATGAGATAAACACCATCGTTCGTAGCAAACCACTTTCGATTGGCATTATCTACCTTTATATCGCAGATAAAGACATTACTCAGCAGATAGTCGGCATAGTTAGTACCGTCATTTCGTGGAACCTTATGCTGTGTAGGAGTTACATCTCCAGAACCGCTATACATCGCGCTAATATCCTCTGTAGTAAGATAGAAACAACCAGCCTCACTACCTGCCCAGATGTTATGATTCCTATCTTCCGTTACGGTAAAGATATTCTTATTCTCCAATATGGTTGTACCATCAGAATTGTTTTGTATGTTAAGAATACGCAACTCATCCGTTTTTATGTCGTAGAAACCAATACAAGATTGTTTCCAGCTATCATTAGCAAACCACAACAAGCCTCTTGAATCAAAGAATAGACTCTTTACACGAAACTTATCACTTGTGGATAGATTTTTTTGATGATATGATTTCCACTCTCCTGACGCCGTAAGACACAAGATGTTATCATTTCCCATATTGAATAGCCACAGATTACCAGCCGAATCAAATCTTGAGCCTGTGACAACAGAATAATTGACATTATTGACGATTGACATAACAGGATCATCCGTGTTCATGTCATAGTACGCTATCATTTTCTTGTCTCTGTACTCGTACAATCCCGACTTTGCAGCAACCATAATATGATTCCTGTCTCGTGGATCAACGCTTATCTGTGTCTGTGCTATGCAGTTCTTATTCTTTTCATCAGAATATGTATTGTCATAAACCGACCATGTATCAGAACCTATGGCATATTCTTGAACGAATCCAGGAGTGGATGTATCTGAGGAAACATAATCATATCTTCCACGCACGGAAAGTATTCTGCCATTGTCATAGACAATATAGTTATGCTCATTATAACGAGGACCGTCAGGTATTACTCCCGTAGAAACAGCCATATACGAACCGTCATCCTGCTTCTGGTATTTTGTAAGTTTGCTCTCTGCATCTGATGACCAATAGCATTGGTTCACAGCATCAAACACATATTTCTCCTTCGTCAGTTTCCTGTATTCTCCCTGGGAAGTCCATTCATTCTTATTCAAGAGATTTGCCGTAAGAATACATTTCATCATTCCCTTGGTTTCTGAAGCTGCATAGAGATAGTTTCCGGAAATATAGCAATAGTTCACCTTGCATCCAAGGTTATAGCTATCAGCAATAGTTGCATCCTTCGCATTCACTTTTACAATACCGAAACCCGTAGCAAGATATGCATACTGACCATCAACATAGATAGAGTTAATGGTCTTATCATCGGTTGTCTGCTTGTCGGCAAGTGCACTTATGTTTTCCACATCGCCATTAGGCGATAGAAGGTCTATGGTATAGTCTGAATATGTTATAACGAGTTTCTTGGCTGCATTTACCCATGCAATATTCTGAATGTTGCAACCATTGAGCACGTCATTATTTGAATATGTCCTTAGTGAACCGTCATTCACATTATAGGAATACAGGCTTTTGGAAGCAAGGACAAACACTTCCTTTCCCGTTGGAACAATATCTGAAACATCACTATACGACGGATATATCTTCCATGTACCTATGGCATCACCCCAGGCATAAAGAAAAGAGAAGATAGATAGCAATATAGTGAAAATGCGCTGCTTCAATTCTACACAATTAAGATTCGTTCATTATTACCCTTCCTTTGACAGAGGTATTAAAGGTTTTAGTATTGCCTTCTTTGCTACATAAGATGTCTCTTCATTGATTCCGCCGTCAGCAATCTGTCTCTCAACTCGCTTGTTGACTTCTCTTCTGAAGGAATCCTTCCACCATCCCCACTTGTTGAAATACTTTATTGTACTGATGATGTGATGCATAAGCAGTCGGAGACTTTTCCTTGACCCTCGTGTGAAAGTGTGGTATATCGTTGTCTCAGGATAATAGAGCGTCTTGTATTTCTCGTGCATACGACGAGAATAATCCACATCCTCTGCATAAAGGAAGAAATGCTCATCAAACATTCCTACTTCCTTAACGGCTGATACCCTAAGGAACATGAAGCAGCCGGAGAGGAAAGGCACGTTAAGCGTCATGGTGAAACCTGAGTTGCATAACTCGAACCTCCTATTCCTTTTGCGTATGATGAATTCTGGTATGCAGAATCTTCCGATAGTATCCAATGGGGTTGGCAAAAGCTTTGCCAGACGCTGTATCTGCCCGTTAGGATATAGCACCTTCGGCATTATCTGTCCTACATCCTCATGCATATCCATATAGTATCTAAGCTCAGGTATGACACGAGGACCAAACCAAATGTCTGGATTAACCACAAGATGATACTTGCTGCCAAGCTTCATAGCCTTACGCATGGCAAAGTTATGCCCACCACCATAACCATTGTTATCGTGACGGAAATAGAGCAGATGAAAACCATTCTCAACCTTCTGTCGTAACTGAGGCTCTCCCTTCAGCACACGGTTGCTGAACTCTATCAACTCACTCTCAAGATCGGGCATGATGTCAGAAGAGTGGTCAATTATATACACGACATCTATTGGTGATGCAAAGATACTTCGCAACACAGGCTCTATGTCGAGTAGATGATGATTGTATGTTACTACAGAAGCTGTTATCATATAATATAAATTCCCCACCCTCAAGGAGTAAGTTTTTGGATATGTTTTTATTCAACTATCGCATAGCTCAAGTTGCAGGTTTTCTTCATTAGGTTTATAGGTCAGAATGCCATTAACGAGGCAGACCTTATAACCTACGACCTCAAAACCTATAAAGTTAAGCTTGTGAAACTTTAGCATCCTTCCCCCTTTGGGGGATAGTTGGCTTTATGTCATAACGCTTTTTCTTTATTATTATTGCTTATAAACTTGGTAAGTATCGGGTTTTTATGCTAAATAATCGTAATATTCCGTGTTTGTTTGGGAGTTTCAGATATTTTTACTACCTTTGCCAATAATTTTTTACTAATTATTACCTAAGACTCTCAACCTTCAACTCTAAACAGAAACAAAGAACATGAAATATGCAATAATACTCGCTGGAGGCAAAGGACGAAGACTCTGGCCTGTAAGCCGTAGAAATCTTCCGAAGCAGTTCATCGACTTCTTCGGCTATGGCAAGACACTTCTCCAGCAGACCTACGACAGAATGCTCAAGATAATGCCAAAGGAGAATATCCTTGTCGTTACACATACCGCATTCGAGGATATACTACGTGAACAGCTTCCTGAACTTTCTCAGAAGAATCTCATTCTTGAACCTATCAATAGAAATACGGCACCTGCCACTCTCATGGCACTCCGTTCTGATATAATTCCAGCGGAAGGTGATGTGATAATAGTTCCTGCGGATCAGATAGTTATGAATGATGATAAGTTTAGTGTGGCTATCAATAATGCAACGGACTACATAAACTGTTATGATAGCGTTCTGACTATGGGCGTAAAACCAACAAGACCAGAACCTGGATATGGATATCTCCAAATGGGAGACCTTGTTCCTGCTACTCCAGAGCACCCTACCCCTACCACCCACTATGTGAAATCTTTCACCGAGAAGCCTGACCGCGATTTTGCACGTATGTTTATGGATAGCGGCGAGTTCCTATGGAACACAGGTATCTATATGTCAAAAGCTTACTACATCAGCAAGCAACTCATTACGCTTATGGGAGGTGACAAGGATATGGACTACTCCATGAGTCCTAACCTATCCATAGATATGGCTATCCTTGAGAAGATGCCCGAAAGGGTAGTCATGGAATGTTCTTTCGGATGGGCAGACATAGGTGCATGGCATGGCATATACGAGGCTTTCGCTAATGCTGACGTGGATAATGTGCTTGTCAACAAAAAATCACTTCTAAGGGCAGAGAATGCCACACATAATGTCATCTCGCTACCTGACGGAAAACTTGCCGTCATCAGCGGACTTGAAGGATATATTGTGGCAGAAAAGGACAATGTTCTGCTCATCTGTCAAAAAGAGGATTCTTCTGCTATGGTAAGAAGACTCCTCGGAAAGATAGAGACGGAAGATGGCATGGAAGACTTTGTGTGATTTAAAAGCCCCTCACAGGTAAAGGAATATAATTATAATTCAAAATAAAACAAAAATGAAGAAGACTATTTACTACTGCGCAGCAGCCGTTCTTAGCGTTTGCATGCTTGCATCATGTGATGCTGACAAAACTGAGTTTGAAACCAACGATGACGGTACAGCTGTACTGACATCAAAAGGTGTTGACTATGAGATGATTCTCGTAGAGGCAGGTCCTTTCAAGATTGGTGCAACTGCCGAGATGACAATGGTTACTCCTACCGAAGAGCAGCCTTCACATGACGTGACTATCACAAAGGATTATTATCTCGGTAAGACTGAGGTTACTCAGGAACTCTGGGAGGCTGTTATGGGCAGTAATCCTTCTGCTATCAAGGAGGGCAAGAACCTTCCTGTAGTAAACGTAAGCTGGGATGATTGTCAGGCATTCGTAAAGAAACTCAACGAATTGAGCGGCAAGCAGTTCCGTCTGCCAACAGAGGCAGAATGGGAATATGCTGCTCGTGGTGGTAAGAAGACTAACAGCTTGCAGTTTAGCGGTAGTATCTATGTTGAGCGCGTGGCTTGGTATAAGAGTAACTCTAACGGCACTCTCCACACAGCCGGTACTATGGATAAGAACGAACTTGGTTTCCACGATCTGAGCGGAAACGTATGGGAGTGGTGTCAGGACGGTCATTTCACATATCCAACAGATGCACAGAAAGACCCATGTCCAGAGGCTGACTCTACACGCACATACGTAATCCGTGGTGGTGGCTGGAACTCTGGTCAGAGCGACTGCCGCTACACATCACGCTCTTCTTATAGTGCAACAGGCAATAATGCAGACCTCGGTCTTAGGTTGGCGATAACGAAGTGATACCCACAACCACCTACATCGAGAATAAGTTCAGGGAGTTTAATCATCTTATCTTTGATGATAAACTCCCTATTCTTCCTATTCAACTAAGCAACGCCAAGACATTCCTGGGTATGCTTGTATATAAGAAGCGGAGGACATTGCTCGGTAAGGTGGAGCATTATGATTTCCGACTTCGTATCAGCATCCGTCTTGACTTGCCTGAAAATGAAATAGAAGATACCATCATCCACGAGATGATACATTATTATATTAACTTCAACGGCATCAAGGACACAAGTGCTCATGGAAAGGTTTTTCGTCAGATGATGAACGACATCAACCTGCATTTCGGAAGAAACATCACGATTACCCATAAGAGTACCCCCGAACAGAAACAGCAACTCGCAGGAACTCGCAAACGCTGGCACGTAGTGGCAGTAGTGAAATTTCACGACGGGCGTTCTGGCATAAAAGTACTTCCACGCATTCGCCAACGCATAGTTGCCTATCGTAATGGCGTACTTATGAACAGGGAAATAAAGAGTGTTGATCTTTTCATCACCAACGACCCTTTTTTCAATTTATATCCCAGTTCCTCCGCTCTCAAGGTTCATATCCTTGATGCCTCGGAATACGAGCCACATTTGCAAAGACAACTATCAGAAAAAGTTTTATCAATTAACAATTAACATGCCTATCAACTTCCGGCTCCCTCCCTACGGAGGGAAGTCCGATGTTAATAACATCGGAGTATGTGCAAAGCGGGGGGAGAGGCCGCAATTAACAATTAACATGCCCACAAGCGATAAAAGCTATATAAATAACTCCTCCCCTCGGGGAGGTCGGGAGGGGGTCTTTTTTTTCCAACCCAAAGGTGACCACCTCACCATTTTCAAGAACAAGAAGAAGATGCACACCCCAAAGGGTAACATCATCTATACATACAGCGAGGATTTCGCAAATCGCATAATCAAAGAACTTGAGGCAGAGGCCGACTATACATCATGCGCTTCAATCCTCTGCTATCACTATACTTATTGCGATCTGACGGCAGAATACGACCAAAAGACCGTAGCAGAAGATTTGCTCACCTGTCTGGATCATAACGTAGAGTATGACCCTATTATAGCATTAAACGAGAATAAGGCTATTGAGTCTATGAGCGATGAGGAAGTCAACCAACTGGTAAAGACTTTCAAGCAACAGATGATGGCATTTATCGGTGGTTGCTCTATGCCTCAGCTTGTGGCTATCACAGTACTCTATTGCGCCTTTGATTCCCTCGCCCTACCCTATTACATAGTGAAGGACACAATGGGAAAAGAAGCCTGTCCTATCGATGATTTCGTGGAAAAGCTCTCAGCCTATTGTAAGAGAGAGGATATTGATATGCCTGCAAATATGCAAGAAACAATAACGGCTTTTTCTGAATATTGGAGTATCTAAAATAAAAATGTTTCGCAAGTTTTTAGCTTGCGAAACTTAAACAATACTATTCCTTTTCCTTCAGCATTTCTATCATATCGTTGATATTCTGCTGGTTCTTATTGTAATATTTATTACATATTAAAATAAATGCTATCAAGACAGAGAAGAATATCGTGAGGTTTACACCAATAAACTGGTATGTAGGAAAACCTTCTTTGAATATAAATTTTGAAAAGCTGTTTGCATAAATTTCATATAATATCCAAGAAACCATAATCGTGGACAAGATAATATCCATGTATCTTATTTTTCGATTATTTTTTTTCATACTAATCAATGTTGATACTATCTCCTTGACGCTTTTGGTAGAGAAATCTGAATCCTTTATACGTTGTGATGACCAGTATTCAAGATATGCAATAACAACCACCGTTATGACAGCAAAAACCTTGAATGTGAAAGATAATCCAAATCTATAATCCACAATACAAAAACCAGTAAAAGCTGGAATCAGCATCAATAATGATATATACCCATATATATTGATGCTTTTCACTTTCTTCATCGTATTGTCCTTAAGCAACTGCTCGTTAAGCACAATCTGCTTATCTAATTGCTCTCTGAGAGACAGCATTTGCTGACGCATCTCTTCCAGTTCCGGACTTTCAATTCTATTTTCCATCGTTCATCTTTTTTAGTTGTTCCTTTATTCTTAATAGTCTCACGGAAACATTCTTTGTAGTAATTCCCATGATTTCTCCAATCTCATCGTATGAAGTTCCTTCAAGCCATAGCATTACAATGGCACGGTCGAATGGATTTAGCCTATGAATACGGTCATAGAGCATCTTCACGTTGGCGTTATTATCAGAAGAGTCACTTCGCATTACACTCTCAATATCGGCGGTAAGAGGGCATTCTTTGCTACGTTTCTTCTTTTTCCTGTCTATGGTGATACACGAGTTCATTGTAACTCGCCACACCCACGACTTGCACACATCATTAGCCGACTGGAATCCTCGCCACATATTGACCAATGCCTCTTGCACCAGATCCTCCGTTTCGTCGGGCGATTCAGCAAACATCATGCACACATAGTACACGGTGCTCTTGTATTCGCGTACAAGTTCGGTAAATTTAATTTCTAATTCTGTCATTATCTGTTTTTTTATTTACTTTTTACTTATAGAAACGCATTCCAAATAGAAAAACTACATCAAATACGTAAAATTCTTCTGATTTTTTTGATTTTACGGCACAACCGACAAACCCTGTGGGTAGGTTTTGTCGGTTGCGCCATTTATTTACTCCTAAATTTACTTTCTAAATGCTGCTTGCTACCCTTTCCCCCGACATAAAACGTAAAAGTTTCTTAAAGAACATCTTTTTTGTGCAAGCAGATAAACAAGAACTCGATTATTATCTGTATCTTTGCAACTAAAACTTATTCTTATATGAAGAAACTACCTATATCAATATTCCTTTTTGTGATGCTTATGGCATTCGTCTCAGCTTTCACAAGCTATAAGTCCACAAGCAAACGCATTTCCGAAGACGTGAACAATGCCTTGGCACTTACAAAGTACCAGATGCCGTGCGATGTGGTGTCTGCCGATACAATCCGCTGCTATCGCAATAACATAACTATTGCCGAACTCCGAGAAACGGCTTGTCTGGCTATGCGAACAGTTCGCAAGGGCAATCGTCATGAGACGGAGCTAATAGCTGAAGCAAACTGCGATTTCGCAACTGTCTTCATGCTCTCCGACCAACGAGCATCTGCATCGCTAATGCTTGCAGGCATACTATGGCTTATTGGCAGCACCATCTATATGCGTCGCCATAAGCCCGAACTCATTATGCAGGGCATAGCCTACGGAGGGCTTATATTCAATAATGACAGGTTCTCAACCACCACAGGTGAGCGCATCCACCTCACACCTATGCAGCACACTCTCTTGGAGATGTTCCTGAAATCGGATGACCACACCCTCACAAAACAGGAAATCTGTGATCGTCTCTGGCCAAAGAAACCCGATGCCAACGACACTCTTTATACCCTCATCCGTCGTATCAAGCCTATCATTGAGGCAAACAGCAACCTCAAGATAGAGTCAGACAGAGGCAGGAGTTATTCACTTAGAATATGCAATATGTAAAACTCGTGCTGCGAGGTATATCACGATAACGCCTATTGAATATGCGAGTAAATCCCACCATACGAAGCCTTGTCCGAGGAGCATGTGCCCGATAAAGGTAGAGCGGACTGTAACTAACCATTCCCATCTTATGAGTTGAGAGAACTCCACAAGGTAAGAGAGAATAAACGTGGCAATGGCAATATCTTTCAGTTTCCTGTTGACAAATATGAAGCGCAGGAAGCAGAATAATGCCATAGACCAAAGTCCGTCACCAATTTCATCTGGCAGAAAAGTAACTTTTCGTGAGGAGAGACCAAGCACGATAAGCAAGGCAATAGCAATGATATAGAATACTCGTTTTGTCATACGTTTAATTATGTTTGCAAAGTTACAAAAAGTTTAGCACAAATCCTGAAAACTCAAGAAAAAATCTTGATACTCTTATTTCTTTTTGAACGTGGATTTCACTAATTGCGAAATTCACAAAGCTCATCAGGCTAAAGCAAGGATCTTGAAAAAATTTCAAAATAATACTTTTCTGAGTTAATTTTTCTAGTCATCATCGCTCATTTTCTGTAAAGCCAAGCATCGGAGATGCGTCTATAAAGGACTTTTGAATTTGTAAAATACACATTTTTGTAAAAAAATCACAGAAATATTTGGTAATATGAATATTAATCCATATATTTGCACTCAGGAAATCAAAATTTCTCTTATTTAATAACTAATAATTAAAAACCAAAATCATTATGAAAAAGTATGTATGCGACACATGTGGCTGGGAATATGATCCAGAAGTAGGTGACCCTGAAAATGGCATAGAGCCTGGTACAGCTTTTGAGGATCTTCCTGAAGATTTCGTTTGCCCTGTCTGCGGAGTGGGTAAAGATGAGTTTTCGGAGGCGTAAGATTTAATTACTAATTACAAAGTTCGAATTACCAGGTTAGCACAATTCGCTTACAATGTGTTCGTGATTACATATAATAAAATAGGTAATTCGTAATTTGTAATTTGTAATTAACACCAATATGGGACTCCGTAACATATTATGGCATATCTGGCGGTTTTACTATGAAGGATTTCGTAGTATGACCGTCGGTCGCATTTTATGGGCTATAATCTTCATCAAGTTATTTATCATTTTCGCCATCCTCCGATTATTCTTCTTTCAACCTACACTCACAGGTACTGACGAGGAAAAAGCGGAGCAGGTAAGGAGGAATATGATAAGTAACAGCCCATAACTGCCTCTCGCTTGCCCTTGGGGAGAGAATATCCATAAGGCAGGTGAGGATTCGATAAATCTAATAATCTATGGACCTAATCAATGTCGTGGAGTGGTCGAGAGCACAGTTTGCCCTCACCGCCTTTTATCATTGGCTATTCGTTCCACTCACTCTCGGACTTGGTATAGTAGTTGCTATTTTTGAGACGATATTCCACCGGACAAAGAGTGAGGAATGGCTGAGAATATGCAAGTTTTGGATGACGTTATTCGGAGTCAACTTTGCTATCGGAGTGGCTACGGGAATCATCCTCGAATTTGAGTTTGGCACTAACTGGTCAAACTATTCATGGTTTGTGGGCGACATCTTCGGAGCTCCACTTGCCATAGAGGGTATCTTTGCCTTCTTCATGGAATCTACGTTCTTTGCCGTGATGTTCTTCGGATGGAAGAAATTCTCACCAGGACAACATCTTGCAGCCACATGGCTTACCGCCTTTGGAGCAACGGTGTCGGCTTGGTGGATTCTCGTTGCGAATAGCTGGATGCAACATCCTATCGGAATGGAGTTTAATGCCGACCAGATGCGCAACGTAATGGTTAGCTTTAGTGAAGTGGCATTCTCGCCAGTTGCCGTTAATAAGTTCTTCCATACGGTTTTGGCATCATGGTGTCTCGGTGGTGTGTTTGTCATTACCGTAAGTTCGTGGTATCTGCTAAAGAATCGTGAGATAGACTTTGCCGTAAGATCTATCAAAGTCGGTGGTGCCGTAGGTCTTGCAGGTATAGTTATGACTATGCTCACGGGCGATGGAAGTGCTGTGGAAGTTACTCGTACCCAGCCTATGAAACTTGCAGCTATGGAAGGACTATATGATGGTCAGCAAGGCACTCCGCTCATTGGTTTCGGCATCATCAACCCTGACAAGCAATATGATAATGATGAAGCCCCCATGCTCTTCGACATAAGCATACCTAAAGGTCTGTCTATTCTCGGTCGTCATGATCCTAATGCCTTTATCCCTGGCATAAAAGACATCATAGAGGGAAAGGATATGATAGATGATAAGATTATCAATACCGTATCTTATGCAGAGCGTATCAAGCGAGGAAAGAAGGCTCACGAGGCTCTTGCTTGTTTCAACGAAGCTAAGGCGAATGGTGACGAGACGACTATGGTAGAAGCAGAGGAAGCATTAAAGAAAGACTATCCATATTTCGGTTATGGATATTTCAAGGATGTTGAGGAAGCAATACCTAACGTGCCTATCATTTTCTATGCCTTCCACCTTATGGTTATGATAGGCGGATTCTTACTCGTCTATCTCATTGCCACTATGTTTATAGCCTACAAGCGCAAGGAGTGGTTCTGTTTCCGTTGGAATAACATAGCTATCTTCCCTATCATCGCCTTTATCGCCTTGCCATTGGTGTATATCTGTCATCAATGTGGCTGGATAGTGGCAGAGATGGGTCGTCAGCCGTGGACTATCCAAGACATTCTTCCTGTTCAGGCAGCAATATCAAGTCTGTCCACTTCACAGGTCATCACCACTTTCTGCATCTTCACCGTACTTTTCACCATCCTGCTATGCGCAGAGGTGGGGATTATGATAAAGCAGATAAAAAAAGGAGCATAGCGGCCTCTCCCCCCGCCCTCCCCCGTAGGGAGGGGGCCGGAAGTACTAAAGCTAACTAATAAAAAGATTAATTAATATGCCTATCGCGCTCCGGCTCCCTCCCTACGGGGGAGGGCGGGGGGAGAGGCCCTAATTCTTTTCTTTTGTTATGGACTACACATTTCTCCAAGAATACTGGTGGCTCCTTATCAGCATATTAGGAGCACTCCTCGTCTTTTTGCTTTTCGTTCAAGGCGGACAGTCGATGCTATTGCAAGATATGCCCGACGAACAGCGAGAGAAGATGATATTTACCATTGCGCATCGTTGGGAACTGACTTTCACTATGCTCGTAGTGTTTGGAGGTGCATTCTTTGCATCCTTCCCTCTCTTCTATTCCACCAGCTTCGGTGGTGCCTACTGGCTATGGATGCTCATATTGTTCGGCTTCGTAGTACAGGCGGTGAGCTATAAGTATCGCTCGGCAGAGGGTAATATCCTGGGTAGAAAGACATACGATGTATTCCTCTTCCTTAATGGCATTCTTGCCCCAGTACTTCTCGGTGGAGCCGTAAGTACTTTCTTCTTCGGAAGTGATTTTACCATTACTAAGGAAAACCTCACGAATCCGGCATCGCCTATTATCTCACAATGGGGACCTCTCCACGGTCTTGAGGCACTTGCCGACTGGCGTGTGGTGGCATTCGGACTTATGGTGCTCTTCCTTGTCCGCGTACTTGCCAATCTGTGGTTCATCAATCAGATTGACGATGAAGAGACTACCCTTTGGAACAAGAAACAACTACGCATCAACGGTATCATTTTCGTGGTGCTCTACCTTACTGTCGTTGTCGTTATACTAACCTCAAGTGGCTATGAGGCAATAGGTGAACATGAGTTTCTTGTGGTGGAGTATAAATACTTCCATAATTTCTTCGGGCATTTCACCTGCATACTTATGTTCCTTCTCGGTACAGCCTCCGTAATCTATGGCATTTGTGTCACGCTTATGAGAAAGACGAGATCAGGCATCTGGTTTGGTGGTATCGGTACTGTGTTGGTTGTTCTCGTATTGTTCTGGCTCGCTGGATATTACAACACGGCATACTATCCTTCTTATAGCGATATGGCATCCTCTCTCACTATCTATAACAGTTCTTCGTCAGAGTTCACTCTCCGCACTATGAGCTATGTTAGCATCGCCATTCCATTCGTAATTGCGTATATCTCTTGGGTGTGGTATAAACTTTCCAAACCACAGGATAAGAATGTTTCTATTGAAATAGAAGAATAAAGCGAGTTAGATGTTATTATTTTATCATCACTATATGATAATATTTTCTTCCAACTTTCTTGAAAATCTCCCTTCCTACTGCAAAAATGGTCGCAATTGCGACTAAATTTGCAGTAGGGAGAAGGGTACAAACAGGTACTAACCTTTTCTTTCTTCTCCAAAGAAAACTGCTGTTTTTTCATTTTCCCCAAGAAGTGCCTCGCATCTTCCTCCCATGTTCCTCCTATGATCCTCCTAACCAAAGTCGGTGCAAAGTCGGTGCAAAGTCGGTGATAATACCATTCGGAATAAGAGCTTCACCGAGTTTGGTTAGGAGGAACATAGGAGAAGCATAGGAAGAAGGACAGAGCTAAAGCATAGAAAATCCCTTTCTCTCAGCAATAAAGACAAAGCGGCTAAAGGCTGAGAGAAGGGGAACTTAGAGTTAAGTCCGTTCCAGCTCCAATCAGGAGAGCGAAGACATAATGAAGGTGAAGTAAATGAAAAATGAAAAGTGAAAAGTGAAAAATCCGAGTTCAGAATTTGGCAGAAAATTCGTTGAGTTCACGTTAATAAAGAAAAAAATCAGATGGATTAAACCTATAAAGGGGAGTTTCGTCTATATGATAGTGTTGTTTCATAAATATGAATGGGTGCGGTACTTAAAAGATGGATTTCTGCCTAAAACGCTAAATTAACCTAAAAATTAATGAGGGGATTTGGATTTTGTCGAGATTTTTTGTATATTCGCATTTCATTTTTTTATAGATACACTAAAACGAAAACAAAAACCAAAACAAAAATGCTTAAACGAATTTTAATATTGATGGTAATGACTGCTATCCTTCCTTTTAGCAGAAGTATGGCAATTTCATTTTTTGATAACAAAACGAATTATACTCTTTGGTATGACAAACCTGCTAACGTATGGCTTGAGGCTATGCCACTTGGCAATAGTCGCCTCGGTGCTATGGTATTTGGCAAGACTGATGTAGAGGAAATACAACTCAACGAGGAGACTTTCTGGAGTGGAGGTCCCCACAACAATAACAGCGCATCATCTATCTATTATCTCAACGAGGTGCGTAGCCTCATATTTCAGGGTAAGGAAAAACAAGCAGAAGATCTTATCAATAAGGAGTTTGTGAAGGGTCCTCATGGTATGCGTTTCCTCACTCTCGGTTCTTTGAAACTCGACTTCGGACATAAGGATGCAAAGAACTATCGTAGGGAACTGAACCTAAACAATGCCGTTTCTACCGTTTCATATACTGCCAATGGCGTGAAATATGTGCGCGAGACATTCGCCTCTCTTGAGGATGGCGTTATCGTGATGCGCATAAAGGCTTCTGGCAAGGGCAAACTTTCATTCGCCCTTGATCACAGTTGCAAACTGAAATCAACAAAGGTTGGACATATCGATCTTACAAAGGGAAAGAACCCACAGGGCATGCTAACGGCAACTATCGAGGGTGTTGAACAGGAAGGTATAAAGTCTGCTTTGAATGCAGAACTTGTGGCTAAAGTGATTGCTGATGGAAAAATGTCAACCACCGATGGAAATATTGATGTAAAGAATGCCACATCAGCAACTATCATAATATCAGCAGCTACCAACTTCGTGAACTATCACGATGTCAGCGGTAATGCTTCTGCAAAAAATGAGGCGATTCTTGCTGCTGTTGCCAAACTTAACTATAACCAGCTCTTGAAGCGCCATGTGACAAAATATGGCTCACAGTTTGATCGTGTACGTCTATTTTTAAATTATCCCTCACCTAACACTAAACTCCCAACCGACCAGCGTCTGGATAAGTTCTATGGCAGCGATGATATGGGTATGGTTGCACTCATGTTCAACTTCGGTCGCTATCTCCTTATCTCTTCTTCACAGCCAGGTGGTCAGGCAGCCAACCTTCAGGGTGTTTGGAATGATAAGATGATGGCTCCTTGGGATAGTAAATATACTATCAATATCAACGCCGAGATGAACTATTGGCCAGCAGAGGTCTGTGGACTTACAGAGACGGCAGAGCCTTTGTTCTCTATGATAAAGGACTTGAGTGTGACAGGTGCGGAGACAGCCCGTAAAATGTACGGATGTCGCGGTTGGATGGCACACCACAACACAGACATCTGGCGTGTGGCAGGTCCTATCGATGGTGCTTTCTGGGGAATGTTCCCTAACGGTGGTGCTTGGCTTGCTACACATATCTGGGAGCACTATCTCTATACACTCGACAAGAATTTCCTTCGCGAGTACTACCCTATCTTGAAAGGTGCAGCCGATTTCTACCTCGACTATATGGTAGAGCGTGACGGTGAATTGCTCGTTGTTCCTTCTGTGTCTCCAGAGCATGGAGGCAGAGGCAAGCATTCTCCTGTATGTGCTGGCTGCACGATGGATAACCAGATTGTTCGTGATGCTCTTACACAGGCAATAAGGGCAACGGAGATTATGCTTCAGGACACAGCCCTTGCAGACAAGGACAAGACAGAGCTTAACGCTTCGCTCCTTGCTTTCAACGCTGCACTAAAGAAGATTCCTACTATGAAAGTAGGACAATATGGTCAGCTTCAGGAGTGGCGTGAGGATATTGACGATCCAAAGGATGAGCATCGTCACATCTCACATCTCTATGGTCTATATCCTTCAAACCAGATTTCTCCATTCCTCACACCAGACCTTTTCAAGGCTGCTGGGGTGACCTTGAATCAGCGTGGTGATCAGGCAACAGGCTGGAGCCTTGGCTGGAAGACAAACTTCTGGGCACGTATGCTCGACGGCAATCATGCCTTCACCATCATCTCAAACATGCTCCGTCTGCTTCCTGATGAGAACAAAATGCGCGAATATCCAAACGGACGCACCTTCCCTAACCTCTTCGATGCACACCCACCATTCCAGATTGATGGTAACTTCGGTGTAACGGCAGGTATCGCGGAAATGCTGATGCAGAGCCAGTTATCACCTAACGCAAAGGATCTTTCACCAGAGATTTTCCTCTTGCCAGCACTACCAGATGCATGGAAGCACGGTCGTATCGAAGGTTTAAAGGCACGTGGCGGATATACCGTCAGCATCGAATGGAATGAAGGTATGCTGAGACGGGCAGACATCATGCCAAAGGAATCAGGCAAACTGATTCTCCGCACCAAGACACCAATCAGTCAGGGTAACCTCGTGAAGAAATACTCAGACCTTGGTGTATATGAATATGAAATAAATGTAACAGGGGGTAAACCCGTAGTCATTACGGCATTATAGTGCATAGTTCATAGTGCATAGTGCATAGTGCATAGTTCATAGTTAGTATGCACTCTCCAACTATGAATTATGAACTATGAACTATGAACTCACAATGAACTCACTATGAACTTAATAAGAACAAATGTAATAACAACTATAATAACTTATGAAGCGACTTCTATTAGCGTCTCTACTATCACTTCCACTCGCAGGAGTGCTGGGCACACAAGCCCAGAATCCTGTCATTCGCAATCAGTACTCCGCTGACCCAACGGCACGTGTCTTCAATGGGAAATTGTATCTCTTCCCATCTCACGACATCATAAGTCCTATTGAGCCAGAAAGGCGTTGGTTCGCAATGGCAGACTATCACGTATTCTCTACGGACAATCTCACAGACTGGACAGACCACGGTGTCATCTTGTCTCAGGAGCAGGTGCCTTGGGGCAACCCAAAGGGATTTTCTATGTGGGCTCCTGATTGCGTAGAGAAGGATGGCAAGTATTATTTCTACTTCCCAAATGCTCCAAAACCTGTTGAAGGTTCGGACGGCAGAAGCCGTGGCTTCGGCATTGGTGTGGCTGTTGCTGACCACCCTTATGGTCCTTACAAGCCAGAGCCAACCAACATTCAGGGAATCAATGGTATTGACCCATGCGTGCTTCTGGCTTCTGATGGAAATGCCTACATCTTCTGGGGTGCAGGTCGTTGTGCTAAGCTCAAGCCTAATATGAAGGAACTTGCTGACGATACACCAAAGGAGAAGGTTAAGTTTGGAGATCGTGAGTTTGAGATGTTAGGTGTCAACTGTCTCAAAGGCTTACCAAGCCGTCAGGCAGAAGGTCCGTTTGCCTTCGAGTACAACGGCAACTACTACCTCACATATCCTTATGTTAGAAACAATACAGAGGTTCTCGGCTATGCTATGAGTAAGAATCCTATGGGACCTTACGAATACAAGGGACTCATCATGGCTGAGCATGAGAATGGATGCTGGACTAACCACCATAGTATCGTAAACTATCAGGGACAGTGGTATCTTTTCTATCATAACAACGCATATTCTCCAAACTTCGACAAGAACCGCTCTGTATGTATCGACTCTCTGCATTTCAATGCCGACGGTACTATTCAGGAGGTTAAGCCTACATTGCGTGGCGTAGGTATCACCGATGCACGTTCACAGGTGCAGATGGATCGTTACAGCAATATTGGCGGTGGTGCTACTATTCAGTATAACGACACTACTAATTACTTCCTTGGCTGGAGAACCATCCTTCCAAAGGGCGGTTGGGTATCTTACGGCAACGTGAAAGTTCCGGAAGGCAACTACACCGTATGGGTGAATCAGCCTGGTATGTGGGGCAGAGCACAGGTTGTGGATATCAAGACAACAAAGCTCGAACTCAAGGTCAACAAGCAGCCAAACGGCTATCATGAGCTTGTGCTTATCAATAATGGCGACAGACCTGCAGAGGTTGACTGGATCTCACTCAACGCTCACAAGCCACTCGTACCTTCTACTTCCGGTGGTATTTCCACAGGCTCTTACCGCAACCTCTTCGCAGAGGTAGGTTATAGCGAGGCAGAGGTAGAGGCTAAGCTCAAGGAAGTATTCAACGATGTATTCGTAGGCAAGAACAAGTGCTACTTCGAGGTAGGCAAGGATCTGGGCTATATCAGCGACATCAAGAACAAGGACGTGCGCACAGAGGGTATGTCATACGGTATGATGATTGCCGTGCAGTTCGACCGCAAGGACATCTTTGACCGTCTATGGCGTTGGAGCAAGAAGTATATGCAGATGGAGGATGGTCCTATGAAGGGCTATTTCCGTTGGAGTTGCAAGACCGACGGCACACCAAATGCTCAGGGTCCAGCTTCTGATGGTGAGCTTTACTATATCACTTCTCTCATCTTCGCAAACAACCGTTGGGGAAGTGCTGGCGAGATCAACTATCTCAAGGAGGCTCAGTATATCCTCGACTGCATCCAGCCACATGAGACAGAGTTCACTATGAGGCGTGGTATGGATGGTAAGCCACTTGAGAATCCTATCACAATGAAGCGCACCGTTTCATTGATGGATCCTAAGACTGGCCTTATCAGTTTCGTACCTGGTATGCCATTCACCGATCCTTCTTATCACCTCCCAGCATTCTATGAGGTATGGGCACGCTATGCAGAGGACGGTCGTGCTTCTTACTGGCGTGAGTGTGCTAAGAAGAGCCGTGAGTATCTGCACAAGAGCGTTCATCCATTGACTGGTCTCAACCCTGACTATAACAACTTCGATGGTTCATTGCTCAAGAACGGTCAGGTTCTCGGCGATGCCTTCCGCTATGATTCTTGGCGTGTACCTATGAACATCGCACTCGACTATAGCTGGTCTTGCTCTGATAAGGAGTGGCAGCAGCAGTATGGTCATACCATCCAGAACTTCCTCTATTCTCAGGGCATAGACAAGTTCCTTGACCAGTATAATGTTGACGGCACAACTCCTGATAAGATTCTCAAGGCAGGCAACTATCCAGAGAAGCTCCGTCACTCTATCGGTTTCGTAGCAACTGCAGCAGCAGCTTCCATCATGTGCTCACATCCAAAGAGCGAGGAGTTCATCAAGCGTCTTTGGGAGGCTAAGCACCAGCCAGATGCTGACGGCTATTTCGATGCTTACTATGACGGACTTCTCCGCCTGTTCGCATTCATGCACCTCAGCGGTCACTATCGCGTTATCGAGACTACTCCACAGCTTGAAACATACCTCAAGCCTGTTTCTACTCCAACAGCTACCCCTGACTCTGAGGGCTTCGTTCGCCGTTGGATGCTCCGTGACCCTATCGACAAGCCAAACAGAACAAATACTGTTTTTGTTGATACTTACCTCAACCAGACCTTCCCTTCTGCTATCACTTATAACAAGAAGGATAAGGCTTGGCACGCATACGACAGCCAGTTGTTCAACGTGAAGCTCTACCGTATGGCTACCTGCACCAAGCAGCAGAAGTACGGCGTTATCTTCTGGGCAACAACAGTTATCGAGTGCGACGAGGATATCAAGGATGTACGCTTTGCCATTGGTTCTAACTCTGCTTCAAAGTGGTGGGTTAACGGTCAGGAGTGTGCTCTCCTTTCAGGCGACCGCCGTATGGTGCGCGATGACGTAGTTTCTCGTCCTGTTACCCTCAAGAAGGGTCGCAACGTAATCACAGGTGCCGTTATCAACGGTCCTGGTATGAGTGACTTCTGCTTCCGCATCATCAATGCAGATAAGTATAATCTGAGAATCGTGCAGCCATAGAGTTAATAAAAGATTTACTATTTGACTATTTACTATTTACGATTTATGTACTATTTGGTTGATGTACTATTTTAGTATCAATCAACGGGGAAATAGCAGGATTGTAAATAGTAAATAAAAAGAAAATAGTAAATCAATAGTAAATAGTAAATAGCTAAATAGTAAATACAAAAATGGTGTTAAAGAAATATATATTAGCAGCAACATTAAACATGGCGTGGCTTGGCTCTGCTTTTGCTCAGATTGGTCAGCCTTGGATTCATGACCCATCTACACTTGCTGAGTGTGATGGTAAGTGGTACACATTCGGTACTGGTGGTGGCGGTATAGTGACCGACGATGGTTGGTCATGGCATAGCGGCCCTGTTCGCCCAGGCGGTGGTGCTGCACCTGATGCCCTGAAGATTGGTGATCGCTACCTCATTGCATATAGTGCTACTGGCGGTGGTCTTGGCGGTGGTCATAATGGTCGTGTGCTTACTATGTGGAACGAGACCCTTGACCCACAGTCACCTCGATTCAAGTTCACAGAGCCTATCGAGGTTGCCTCTTCTGATGGTGATGAGGATAACGATGCTATCGACGCTGGTCTTCTTCTCGACCCTACTACTGGTCGTCTGTGGCTCTCTTACGGCACTTACTTCGGTAACATCCGCATCGTGGAACTTGACCCTAAGACTGGTGCTCGTGTGGATGGCAACAAGGCAAAGGACATTGCTATCGACTGTGAGGCTACCGACCTTATATATAAGGATGGCTACTACTATCTGCTCGGCACTCACGGCACTTGCTGTGATGGCGTTAACTCTACATACAACATCGTGTGCGGACGTAGTAAGGAGCCAACTGGTCCATACATCGACAACGTAGGTCGTGATATGTTCCACGGCGGTGGTCGTATGGTTGTTGCAGGTGGCAAGCGTGCCGTAGGTGCAGGTCACTTCGGACGTACAGTCATCGACGAGGGTGTTGAGATTGCATCATTCCACTGGGAGGCAGACCTTGACCGCAGCGGTCGCAGCGTTCTCGCTATCCGTCCTCTTCTCTGGAAGAATGGCTGGCCATACGCAGGTGAGAAGCTTGAGGATGGTAACTACTCCATCATCTCTGAGCGTCGTGGATATAGCCTCGAAATATCTGTCGATTTCGTCCGTATGGAACAGGAGCGTGCCATGTGGCATCGTGTAGATCCTAATCAGCCTACAAAGTCTATTCCTAACCAGACTCTCGATCAGGTGAAGGAAGGCTGGAATGCTATTGCTGACGCATGGAAGAAGAACGGTAACATCGGTGTCCGCATTGGCGACTATATGGGACGTCCTCATCAGAACTGGACTATCACAGCAGTTCCAGAGGCTGGTGGTTATCTCTCTAACCCATACTTCAAGATCACAATCGAGGGTACTGAGCGTGCTCTCTGCGCAACTGCCGATATGGAGGTTGAGACCGTTCCACAGTTCACAGGCGACGAGTCACAGCTCTGGCGTATTGAGCAGCTTACCGATGGCACTTACCGCATCATGCCTAAGAAGATTCCTGGTAAGGAGGGTGTGAATAAGGAATACGTGCTCTACTCTATCGGTGACAGTACTCCAATCCTTGAGAAGTACGATTTCAATAGCGATAACTCTAAGTGGAATCTTAAAAAATAAGAAGTAAAAAGTAAAAATTAAAAAGTATGATTACATTATTATGCGACAAGCGTGATTTGCAAATTCTTACTTTTTAATTTTTACTTTTTAATTTACAAAAAAACGATCATGAAACAAACTTTTACTTTTAAGCGCATCATTTTGGCGCTATGTTTTTTAGGGATGCTTCCTTTTGTAGAAGCAGAGGGAACTTGTCACGCTCAAGGTAGCGTGAAGAATGCCTACATCTGGTCTGACTATCCAGACCCTGACATCATCCGCGTAGGCGACTATTACTATCTCGTAACAACCACCATGCACCTCTTCCCTGGCGGTCCTATCATGCGAAGCAAGGATCTCGTAAACTGGGAAACGGTTTCCTATCTCACAGATGCTATCAAGGACACTCCTCGCTATGATCTCAGCGAAGGCACGGTGTATGGTCGTGGTCAGTGGGCTACCTCTCTCCGCTACAACAAAGGCACTTTCTGGGCTCTCTTCGTAGCTAACGATGACCCACATAAGTCAATGGTATTCAAGACCGACGATCCTGCAAAGGGATGGACGCTTCACAGTCGTCTGCCAGCATATCACGACTCTTCCCTCTTCTTCGATGATGATGGTCGTGTGTATGTATTCTCAGGTAGTGGTAACATCCACCTCGTTGAGCTTGAGCCAGACCTCACGGCAGAGAAGCCGGGTGGCGTGAATAAGGTTCTTGAGCTTCAGGGTAAGCCACAGGGATTGCATGAGGGCAGCCGCGTTATCAAGCACGACGGTATGTACTACCTCCTCTGCATCTCATGGCCAAGAACTGGTCGTCAGGAGATTTGCTATCGCAGTAAGAACATCGAAGGTCCTTACGAAAGCAAGGTTATCTTCAAGAGTCCATTCGGCGGTTTCCCATTCGCAGGTCAGGGTACTATCGTTGACGGCAAGCGCGGTGAGTGGTATGGCGTGATGTTCCAGGATCGTGGTGCCGTAGGTCGAATCCTCACCCTTGAGCCTTGCTCATGGATTGACGGCTGGCCAATGCTCGGCAATAACGGCGATATGCTCATCCCTGACTCCGTTAAGCTCTATGATGTGGATGCTACAACCTTCCAACACCTAACACCCACCACCCAACAACTATCCAACGGCGTGACCGTGACAAAGGACTATCAATGGAACCACAACTTCGTTTCAGAGGCTATAAGCGCAAAGAATCCGCAGGGTGAAGTGATTGCCCCAACAAAGATCGTTAAAGGCTCTACAATCACTCTCAAGGGCATTCTCAATAATGATTTGCCAAACAATGTGAAGGGCGGACTCTATTCTGCTCGTAACACTCTCACTTGGCGTACTTGGGGACCTACCTGTTCTGATACTATCACTATTGATGCGTCAAAGATAAAGGACGGCGACTGTGTAGGTCTCTCAGCCCTTAATGGCGATGCAGCTCTTCTTACAGTAAAGAAGGAGGGCAGTAAGTTCTTCCTCGTATTTACTGAAGAAAACGTACAACTTTCTGACCAGAAGAAGGAGATAACCGAGGTAAAGCGTAAGGAAGTTGCTCGTGTTCCCCTCGCTTCTTCAAAGGTTAAGGACATCCGCTTGGTTATGAGCTGTGACTTCAACCCAGGTTGTGATATGGCTACATTCTCTTACAGCATAGACAAGGGTAAGACTTGGAAGACCATCGGCAATGAGTATAAGATGATTTTCGACTATCGCCGTCTCTTCATGGGCACTCGCTATGCCGCCTTCTACTATCCAACAAAGCAGGCTGGCGGTACGGCTACTATCACTCTGAAGTAAATTTCTACAATCACATTCCCTAATAAGTAGGTGTGCAAAATTATTTTTATTATGATTGTATTGATTAATGATGCAGGTTCAGCGCCTAAAATAAATGAGTGTAGTGACTCCGACTCGATTGTTTTTAGGTGTTGAAGATGCGCAGTAGGCGGTGCAAGGATTGTATAAATAATTCTGCACACCTACTTATCATATTAGGCATATCCAAAAAGACCATTTCCGTAATCACAAGGAAATGGTCTTTTTATTTTTCCACTAAAATTCCTTCAAAAAAGAAGAGCAGAATTTTCATTGTTGACATCCGCTTATTTTCTGTAGTTAGATAGAACCAACAAATTAAGCAAAAAGTAAACTAATCCGTAATGACTCTTATGATAAAACCATTAAGATACCAATAACTTACCATATAAATACCATTAAATTACCATAGTTTATGGTATTATAATGGTATTATAATGGTAATATAATGGTATTATAATGGTATTATAATGGTATTATCATAGGAGAAACAAGGGAGGAACATAGGAAGAAGAACGGACTTAGTGAAATGAAATAAAACGAGTAATATCCGCGGATTTTTTCTGGAGGTAGCAGCGATGCTCTCTCCAGAATTTGTTTTTATTGCCGAGGCATGTTTCGAGATATTTGTGAATAAATCAAAAAAATCTTGCTTATATGCGAAAGTCTTAAAAATAATTACTAAATTTGTCACCAATAGAAAAAAATCCGTAATCGAGTAAACGATGTCATTGGATTCGGAGAACGAATATCGCCGGAATACGCATAAAATTTTTCATATTAAACGCTGCGGAATTAAGGTAAACTACAAAACAAGACAATATGCTTCATTCTTTTTTCAAACTTTTGCGTCAATCTTTATATGCCCTCGTCATTTTGTTTGCACTTCAGGCTGTAGCTCAACCTGCTATTACCTATCACAGCAAAGTGGAGGAAAGTGAAAAGTACAAAAATGGAAATAAATACCAGAAGGATTTTCTTATCTTTATGGATATGTTGCAGACAACACATCCTGCCTTTGTGAAGAATCCCCCTTTTGATGTAGAGAAAGAACAGGAACAAGGCTATTCTTATTGTGGAAAGTGTAAGGATTTGCAAGAGTTTACTTTCTACATACAACAAGTTGCATCAAAGATTCATGATGAGCATACCGGAGTTAATATTTCAGCTAATCAAGGTTTGCTGTATCCTTTCCATTTTTATATTGATGATAAAGGGTATTATCTGGATATCGTTCAGAAAGGAAATGAAGCATCATTAGGTAAACAGATATTAAAGATTAACGGCAAGGAAATGTCTTTTATCTTCAACCAATTCAAGAAATTCTTTAATACAAATAACGATGCGGGTTACAAGAAGAAGTTTAAAAACGATGCTCGTCAATTCTATTTATGGCATGGAACAGGACTGTGTGAACGTGATTCCTCTATAAATATTACCTTTACTGATGGTAGTTCGTTAAGGTTGTATCCTGTACCGACAAAATCTGTTACTCACTCTCCAGTACAAAGGATTCCATCATTTACGGAAATAATGTTCCAACAGAATGGGAAACTGCCGTTCTCTTATCAATTTCTTGATGGGGGAATATGTTATCTGTTATTTGCGGAATGTGAAGATCGTAATACCTATATGCAAAAATATTTACCTCAAGTTGCAAACAATGCTACGCTTCGTGCGAGATTGGAACAACAGTTGAAACGTATTCCCATTTTCACAGAGTTTCTTAATTCCATGTTCCGTAATATGGAAGAAAAGAATATAAAGACTCTTGTTGTTGATGTAAGGGCAAATGGCGGTGGTAATAGTACTCTTTGCAATGAATTACTGTGTAGGCTCAAATCTTCAATTACTGGTACAAAGACTGAGGTGAGATCGTCTCAGTTGGCAGAAGATTACTATAAAGCCACGGGTATGGATGTATCATTATTGCATAGTTCTACTGGTAATCACTTCGTAATTCAGAGTTCTGTGACACCATTCGATGGTAAGGTTATCTGGATTCAAGGTGAGAAAACATTTAGTAGTGCAGGACTGTTGATAACAATGGCTGTTGATAACAATATCGGAACGGTTATTGGCGAGCCTGCATCATATAGTCCTACTCATTATGGAGATATAATTTCTTGGATGCTTCCAAATACGCATACTACTGGTTTCATCTCACACAAACTATTTGTCCGCCCTGATGAAACTAAAGGAGATGAAATACCTTTAACAAAGATATTACCTACATCTTTTGAGGACTATGTTAAAGGCATAGATCCATGTTATAACTGGCTAATAAACCATTAAAGGATGATATATAAATGTAATTAACGTCAGTTCGACAAATTCAATGGATGCATCTCCGATGCTTGTACTTTACAGAAAATTAATGCGAAATTAATAGGATATTAATGAGAAATTATATGTTTTCGCTCTGCGAACCTACATTAATGATCACAAATGACACATTAATGTCGCATTAATTTCTTCTTGTAGTAAGCGGTTTGTTTTCGTCGAGATTTGTCGAAGACCCACTGACCATAGCGAAGTAACTCACGTTAATTAAGCAATAAGCTATTTGTATGATACCAAGTATAATGTCGTTATAGTTGACATGATTGATAAAAAAGAGCATTCCCCAAACAAGAATGCTCTTTTTTTGTCAGAAATAATCATTATCAGCCTTGAAAATGTATTTGGATTAATAAAATTCTGATACATAAACATATATATGTATTATAACATAAAGAAAAAGGAAAATGCAAAGTAATTGCAAACAAGAAATATCAATTTTTTGTTGGATTTTTATTAACTTTGCATAACAAAATCATAAAGCAGATGAAACAAATACTAATAACATTTATCGTATTTCTATTACTCGGATGCAACCCAGAAAACAATAGCAATAAGCCGTACATCCTTGAAGGGGCATGGACGCTACGGAAGATTGTGTATCCTATCGGACATACCGAAATATTCTCTGAATATGAAAATATCCCTTTCCGACTATACGATGGCGATAGTCTGATATACTCATGTGTGATAAGCAAAACAGAAACAGGATTGGTTGTAAACCGTAGTTCACAGGATCAAATCACGCTGATAAGCACGGGCAATGGCGAATACATGTATCTGGAAAATGATGATCCACATCCTCTCAAAATAACCAATGACTCTACTATTGTAATTCAACATGACGGTGCTCTCTTTACATGGCATCGTGCTGACGATATAGAGAAGGAATGGGGTACGGAAATAAAGAACATCATTACTACTGACCTAAAGCGAACAAATAAGGATGACATACAAAGCTATGTACTCTCGGCAAAGGAGCGTCAGCAGAACAATGTTATACATGGTTTTATTTTTGCGACTATCATAGCTATCGTTTTGCTATTGCTCATAGCCCATATTGCTGTACAAAACCGTAGGGCAAAACATAGGCTTCAACTACAGATTCAGCAGATTCAGGAAGTGCAACAAGAGCGTCCACAGGCTGTAAGGCAAGCTATTGAGTCGGTTGAGACTGCTTTCTTCACTTCTGACCAATACATAGCATTACAACGCCGTATAGCCTCAGGACAGAGACTGAAAGACGAAGACTGGCAGGATATTGAAAATCATATCAGAAAGGTATATCCGGGATTTATAAGTCAGTTGCGAGGACTGTATGCCATGTCGGAACTCGAATATCAGGTGTGTCTGCTTATAAAGCTCCGCATAGCACCTTCTGACATCGCCTCTGTTATGGCTCGTGATGTGAGTACTATCAGTACTGTGCGTAGCCGACTATACAAAAAGGTTTTCGGACAAAAAGGTGGAGCTAAGGAATGGGATGAATTTATCCTTTCCATCGGTGCTTAAACAGCATGCAAACATATTGTAAAGTGAAAGCAAAGAAGATGCAAACACAAAAACTTGCGAGAAAAGCAAAAAGATTATAATTTTGCACTCGCAAATCCAAGACGGGCACCGCTTTGCAAGCGACAAGCCCTATTTGCTTCGTACGAAGATGCTTTGCACATTGCACTCGCAAATCAGATGATAGCAGTTTGGTGAAACCACCAACACCCATCATCTAATAAATGTCTAACCTAAAAAATTAAAGAGTTATGAAAAAAGTAATGTTAGTAATGGTAGTAGCACTCATGAGTGCGCTACAGGTAAGTGCCCAGAATGCGAAAATCGCTGATAAAGAAATCGTCGGCTCTTGGCTAATGGAGTCAATGCAATGGGAAGGCGAGAAGAAGATCATGTGTGGCAAAAATACGGGTTTAATTCAATTCAAGTACTATGGTCCTAATGGAGAGTATGCCTGTGCTAATATAGTCATGAAGAAGGATGGTAAGTGTATTGTGGTTCCCCATGAATATGGCACCTACACATTCAAGGATGGCTGGTACTCAGAAATGGGTAGAGAGAAAACCAAAACAGGAATGGTATGGATTGATAAGACCACGATTAGAGGTACCTGGCAAAAGAGGCACGACATCTGGAAAAAGCAGGTGAACATGCCTGAAAAACTTCGCAAATACATCGTTGACTATTGTAGAATTAAGAATGCATCTGCTGACATTCAACAGATGTTGAAGACAACGATGTTCAAGTAACTCTAATCAGAATTAAAAAATATACTTTACGTAAAAAGTAAAGTTAGTGAAATGAAATAAAAACGAGTAATGTCCGCGGATTATTCTGGAGGTAGCAGCGATGCTCTCTCCAGATTTTTTTGCGTGAATCCTATAGACCTCAACAGAGCATATCCAGACGGGGGTGCTATGTCTGAAATGAGATACGCTTACACTAAAATCCTTATTGTTACCTGTTACTTGTTACTGACACGTTTCTGCTATGCTGTCTCCAGAACCTGTTTTATTGCTTAGGCATGCCTCAACATATTTTTGTGAATAAAACAAAAAAATCTTGCTTGTAAACGACAGTCTTAAAAAAAATTACTATATTTGTCTTTGTTCTTGTTTGAGAAAAAAATTGTTGAAAAAAATTTCATTCCCAACTTAACTTTTTCTTACTTTTGCAGTATATAATATAGAATGACGCGAAAAGAGTTTGAAATAATCATACTTCGCTTACGACCTTTGATGGTGAAGGTCGGACGTGATTTCTTCGGCAATCAGATGGATGCTGAAGATGTTGCGCAAGAAGCTCTATTGCGTCTCTGGAACTATTGCGAAAGGTTGAATGCCGACCGAAACCTCGATGCCCTTGCCGTAAAGGTGGCAAAGAATGTGTGCGTGGATTTATATAAGAGTCGCAACACATACGAGGACGAGATAACATCTGATATCGCCTCTCCACCGTCACAATCTGCTGATGCCGAACTACATGCCAAAGAGGTACAACAGAAGATTGACGAGGCAATAGAAAGGCTCAATCCACGGGAACGTGACTTGCTCAAGGCTCGGCAACTCGAAGGAAAATCGGCAGAGGAAATCTCTGAGCAGACAGGCATTCCGAAGTCATCGGTCAAGAGTATGATCTCGACAGCAAGAAAGAAACTTAAAATGGACTTACAAAAGCATTTGAAATTATGGTGAACAAACAGCAATATAATAACGAGGAAGAGCTCTACCAGCAAATAATGGCAGAGCTTGAGCCTGGTGCTGCGGAATTCGACCGTATGATGGCAAACGGCGAGAATCCTGCAAGCAAGGCGAAGATAGTGCCGCTTGGAATGAAGTGGTATGCTGTGGCTGCATGTTTCATCGGCTTGCTGATAATCGGTACAGCATATATGCTTCATAATGATTCTGAGGAACAGATGGCAGAAATTAAGCCAACCATTGCTCCGAAGAATGTTGAGTCTCTTACAGCTCATGCCATCGACAATAACATCGGAACAATATCATTTGATAAGGCTCAGAATGCTTCAGAACATAAGGCATTGTCAAAAGTATCAAAGAAGGAGGACGATTATGTTTATGTTTGCCAAGAGATAGAAATCACTCCTTCTGAAGAGGATGCGATGGATATTGTCGTGCCTGCACCAGAACGTCAGCGTTCATTCGACGTTACATGTATTAATCTTCTTCCAGATGCAATGGCAGAAGGTGGCGATGCTGATATCATGGTAATATGTGATCATATTTATTTTAATGATATTCAAACCTTTAACTAAAAACGTACAACTATGAGAAGAAATGTAATCACTATGTTGCTGTGTTTGCTGACAGCTGTCGGTTTTGCGCAGAAGGTGAAATTTCCAAAGCCTGATGTAGTAGCTGAATTTCCCGGAGGAAATGATGCCTTGATGCAGTTTGTGTATGATAACCTAAGGTATCCGAGTGATTGCGAAAAAGAGAAAATCAGCGGACGTACCATTACTGCCTTTGTAGTAGGCGTGGATGGCGTCATTCGCGATCCCGAAGTGTTGAGATCACCGGACGAAAGACTAAGTAAAGAAGTGCTGCGTATTCTGAGCATCATGCCAAAATGGAAGCCTGCACTTCTTGATAACAAACCGGTGGCTATGAAGTACACTATACCTGTTACTTTCAAGCTTCCAAGAAGAGATACCTTGCATATGGTGGCCGCACCTTCTTCGGAACAATTTGAGTTTTGGCAGCATGTGGATAAGGTGACTGCTGGATGTAAGGAAAATCCGAGGGGCTTGTATAGGCTTATAAAAATAGCCTATGAGGATGGTTCGAAGAAGGATGTGCCTTTTGAACAGTATAAATATTGTGGTGACAGTCTTACTTTGCAATTAATGGTAAGAAAAGATACTGATAAAGAATACTGGGTTGAGATGTATGATAGTGATGGCTATGAGTTCAAGTACTCTTCTTCTTTGAACGAACATAAGACCCAGATTTATGACAGTAACGATAAGGGCTTCAAGTTCAAGTGGTATAATGAGATAATGAATAGCAGTTTGTTTCCATACCATAAATATATCACGGAACTGTATAGTTCTCAAATTTTGGGACCGTCATCAAAAACTCTTATAGATATGCTGAAGATGGATGTTGCCTTAGGCAGAAAGCTGTATGGCTGTTGGCATCGTCTTGGAATAATGACTAAGGTAGAAGGTATGGATATGCTCTTGTCTGCTCCACAAGAACTGTATCAAGTGTTTGACAAGGATATGTATTTGCATGTCTATGATCTTAATCCTGGCAAAAAACTTAGAGGCTATTGTGTGCTCCGTCCTGTTGTTTACAAGGAAAACAATGTGATAGTTCAGCATGGTGCGGAATGTAAGATTGAGTGGGTGAACGATAATCTGTTCAAGTTGAACTTTGACCGGGGGGATGGTACTATCGTCACAGAAGTCTGGAAGCGTTCAGGTTTGCCAAGAAATTTCCAACGTGTCTTTGGCACTAATCTCCCAACTTTCCAGATAGAGAACCCTATTCCGAACTATTTCCGTCAGTAATAAGAAATACTCTAATCAGAGTTTAATAAGATATACTTTACGTAAGAAGTAAAGTTAGTGAAATGAAATAAAAACGAGTAATATCCGCGGATTATTCTGGAGGTAGCAGCGATGCTCTCTCCAGAATTTGTTTTTGTATGAATCCTATAGACTTCAACAGAGCATATCCAGAGAGGGGGGCTATGTCTGAAATGAGATACGCTTACACTATAATCCTTATTGTTACCTGTTACTTGTTACTGCAAGGTTAGACAACCTTTCAAGTATGATGTCAACGAATGCAGTATAATGACAACTAAAAACTGTAAACAAAATCAGGACATCCCGGAAAACGTGTCGGTAACAGGTAACGGGTAACAATAAGAAAATATAGTGTAAGCTGCTGCCTATATTTTTATTTTCTATATATAATAAGGTATATAAACTCCTTAGAAATATTCAGTAAAATTCTTGGCCATACACTATAATCCTTATTGTTACCCGTTACTCGTTACTGGCCGAGATTTTCAATTGCCTGTTGAACGAGAATCTATTATTGTAAGCTAAAGATAATGAGGTTGTTATGTATAAATCAGAGGGCAGAATATAGGCGGCTGACAGTCTCAACAACATAACAATAAACACTTATTTCTGGCTGATTCACCTTGTTCAGTATGCTTGAAAAACGCGAAAAAAGCTCCGGTAACAATAATTCCGTTGTTTTCAATAGCAATCACATTATGTACATTATCCTTCAAAAAGAACGTGAAAACCATTCCAAAACCATTTCCCAAAAATTAATGTGGGCTTCAATGAGATTCTGCGAGAACTTCCAACTCCCTCCAATGCAGGTCCGTTGCAGATCCGTTGTAAATCCGTTATAGGTCCGTTCATCCTATAGTCTCAAGAGCGAAGCCAGAGCGAAGGCAGAACGAAGGTAGAACGAAGGCACAGCAAGCGAAATTCACGACCAGTAACAGGTAACAGGTAACAATAAGGAAATTAGTGTAAGTGCATCTCATTTCAAACATAGCACCCCCGTCTGGATATGCTCTATTGGGGTAGGACTATGAAAAATTCACGTTAAAATAAAAAAATGCCGCTTATGGCTGTTTATCCATAAGCGACATTAATATGACATCCTTCCGTTTTAGAAGGCTTGGTCACCATAGATGACAATTACTCGACCTGTCTGCTTGTCGGAACGCACGTTGTTGAGCTGATAAGAGGTCACCTCGCCGTCTTTCCATTCAAAGTCGATAGTATAGCCTCCACGGCATTTAATGCCCTTTACAGAGCCTTGTGCCTTCCATGCTGCAGGAAGGGCAGGAAGAAGGGTAATAATGGATCTATCGCGCTCTACAAGCTCACTCTGCACGAGCATCTCTACCAAACCGGCTGTGCCACCGAAGTTACCGTCAATCTGGAAAGGAGCATGAGCATCAAGGAGGTTAGGATATGTGCCACCACCTGAACGACGATCTGCACCCTGATAGCCATCAGGAGATACATAGTTGAGAAGCACACGATAGAAGTGATAAGCATTCTCTGACTCGCGAAGACGTGCCTGAAGGTTCACTCTCCAACCTGTGCTCCAGCCTGTGGTCTTATCGCCCTTGATCTCAAGAGTGCGCTTACAGGCAGCAGCAAGATCAGGTGTACGTGTAGTGGTAATCTGATGACCTGGATAGAGACCGAACAGATGACTCTGATGACGATGCTGAGGATCCTGATCCTCCCAGTCGTTGAACCACTCCTGAAGATTTCCGTTCTTACCTACGCGATAAGGGAGGAGGTTCTTGAGCGTGTTGTTTATCTTCTCTATATACTCATGATCCTCACCAAGGATAACAGCAGCATCACGGGTGTTTGTGAGACATTCACGAATCATCGCAATATCGGCAAATCCACCATAGAGAGTAGCACCTACATAGCCAGAAGGAGTCTTATATTGATTCTCTGGAGAGGTAGAAGGTGCTGTGATGAGATAGTTAGTATTAGGGAGCTGAACGAGCCAGTTCATGCAGAAATCAGCAGCACCCTTGAGGGTTGCATATACCTGACTGAGATAAGACTTGCTCATGCTAAAAGCATAGTGATCCCAGAGGTGAGTTGAAATCCATGCTCCACCCATATTCCAGTTAGCCCACATAGGATCGCCACCACCTTCACCTACTGGATTTGTCATAGCCCAGATGTCAGTATTGTGACCAAGGCACCAGCCTTCATTTACTCCATAATATTCAGCAGCGGTCTTAACACCGGTAGTTGGCAGTTTCTGAATAAATGTGAGCAGAGAGTTATGCATCTCAGGAAGGTTACAAGGCTCTGCAGGCCAGTAGTTCTCCTCTACGTTGATATTGCTTGTGTAGTTAGAAGACCAAGGTGGAAGGATTGACTCATTCCAAAGGCCCTGAAGATTAGCAGGAACTGCGTTTGTGCGAGAACAAGAGATGAGGAGATAGCGACCATAGTTGAAGTAAAGCTCTTCAAGGTCAGGATTTACCGTTGCAGTATCGCTATATTCGAGAAGCTGAACATCAGTTGGCTTTGCAATGATAGAGTCAGCCGTTGTTCCGAGGTCGATGCTTACACGATTATAATACTGCTGATAGTCGTTTACATGAGTTTCGAGCATAGAGTCGAATGACTTGCCAAGCGCATTATTGATATGTGACTTAGCTATTGCCTCATAGTCACGACCATCCATTACAGGATCATATTCACTACCATTGAAGCTTGTAGCATTAGCGATAATGACAAGAGCCTCAGAACAATTATTGATCTTGAGTTCGTTGTTCTCTGCAGTTACCTCACCATCCTTATTTATAACATGGAGGATAGTGCGGAAATGAATACCTCGCTTCTCATCATAGATGAAACTATTTTCACCACCTGCATAGCCAGGCTTGCTTGTATAAGCGCAATAGCCGTCGATAGTCATCTCATGACCAGCAACAGAAACGGTATTCTTCAACTGGCAATTATAGCTCAGACGCTTGTTGAGGAGCTTACCGCCTGTTGATTTCAAGCGAATGATAATGACAGAGTCAGGAGCAGAAGCAAAATATTCACGCTGTTCACCCTGATAGCTTACCGTAGCAAGTGCACGGGTAAGATCGAGAGTACGTGTATAGTCATTACCAGATGTCTCGTTGAGGTTATGTATAATCAGAGTGCCGAGAGGCTGATAGTTCTGTGAATAGTGTCCCTGAACCTTCTTCTGAAGTTCATTGGCAGTCTTATAATCCTCCTTGAAAAGAGCCTCACGAATAGCAGAGAGTGCCTCAAAAGGCATAGCCTTAGCCTTCTCTACAGAATCAGTCTTAGCCTTAGCAGCTTCCTCCTCATCAACAAGGAATGTCTTAGGAGCCTCTGGCAGTTCTATGTTCTCAAGATTCTGATTTGCATAAATTACAGAATCAGGCTCGCCTGTCCAGAGAGTGATGTCATTGAGAGAAATCTTATCCTCTCCTACTCCACCATAAATCATAGCACCCTGAGTGCCGTTACCAATAGGAAGAGCCTCTTCAAAATAGGTTGCAGGACTCTTGTAGTGAAGGAGAGTGGACTGGGCATGGATATAGCCCCCCATTCCCCCAAGGGGGAGCAAATTGATAAGTGTTGCCCCAACAATGATTTTCTTTAGCATATTATTAATTACAAATTACTAATTACGAATTACCTGTTTTCAATTACGAATTACTAATTACTAATGACCTAGTTAGCATTTTTCGCTCAAAGTTATAACTAAGTAATTCGTAATTAGTAATTCGTAATTTATATTTATTTTCTCTTTTTCTTCATTATCCTTCTGTCTCTTTTCCCTACCGTTGCAACAGGAGACTTAATCTTTGCTGCTACCAGCTCCGCAATCTTCTGACAACCTTTCTCGTTAGGATGCACACCATCCCTGAGCAGATATTCCTTTTGTAGGTTCTCAAGTGATTTTGTAGCGTTATATAGGTCGAGATATTCAAGATTCTCATTCTTCACAAACTCCTGAATCTGTGGAATAACCGCATTTACGGTCACAGAGTCACGAATATCCCATACATTCTTAAACGAAGGGATAGGAGCCGCGATTATGATACGAGGATTGGTTGGAAGTGCTCGAAGTGAATCTACCATTGTCTTCATACTTGACATGATGTCGCCCTCGGCTGTCTTCCAGTTATGGGTCTTTGTATCATTAGTACCAAGCTTTACAACAACTATATTAGGCTGCCATTCAAGGCATCTTTTCCAAGCCTCTTCCTTCTGATAAGGATAATCGCCTGAATTAGAGAGAGTACGACCGCTAACTCCAAAGTTTTTAACGGCATAGTTATTACCGAGATTCTTTGCAAGACGAGCAGGATAGCCATACAAATCTGATACGTCTATACCATGACCGTCTGTTATGCTATTACCTACGCAAGCCACCTTTACGGCAGAATCAGTCGGCATTTTAAGGTCGTTGAGCCATTGGGTAAGTTCCAAAAGCATTATTTCGTGATACTTGAAATTTTCCCTTATTCCCCATCCATGACCGCCTGTTGGATAGCAGAACATAGAGCAATCGGCACCAGCACCACGAAGTGCTGAGTAATATGCAACAGCATTTGTTGCAGGTGGCACTACCTTGTCATCGTTTGAGAAGAAAAGAATTGTAGGTGGCACCATGTGGCGGCGTACAGCCTTATCGCTGCTCCATTGCTTCTGAAGGTTCTCATCCTTACGCTTATCACCAAGGAATCCCACGCATGAGCCTCTGTGTGTCAGTCTCTCGTTCATAGAGATTACAGGATAGAAGAGGATTGAGAAGTCTGGACGCACGCTCATAGGCGCATGGGTAGATACGGCACTTGCAAGATGTCCTCCGGCTGAGAAGCCCTGAATACCCACGTTATGCGGATTAACGTGCCATACCTTAGCACTATCCCTTACCGTACGAATTGCATTATACGCATCAGATAGCGGAATATTCCTATCTCCGTTTGGCATACGATACTTCAGCACGGCATAGCCTATTCCCTGCTTGTTATAGTATTTAGCCCAGTCATGCCCTTCATGCTTCATAGCCAGATGCTTATAACCACCACCAGGGCAATCCACTATGAACCTACCATTCGACTTTGCCAATGCTTCTTCTGAAGGAAGATATACCGTTATTTCCGACTGACCGTCAGCGGAATTCACGAGGGTGAACTTGCGGGCGGTCTGGGCATTGATGCCTAACCAAGCCTTCCCAAAGGGAAGGATGTTAGATAGTAATGCCAATATAAGGATTCGTTTGAGCATAATGTTATTTACAATTTACCATTTACTATGTACAATTTTCTTCTCCCCATAGCGATAAAAGGTATCTACTCCCCCTGTGGGGGTGAGGGGGGCAGCTCCCTCCCTATGGGGGAGGGCGGGGGGAGAGGCCGCTGGTTAGGCTTTTTAATTCCCTACCACAAGTATCGTACCATTGTACGATGCTCTATACTTCAACAATTTATCACCGCTTTCGCCTTTCACAACAAAGCCGTTATTGTTAAGGCTATACACTCTTTCGCATTTATGGCATTTAAGCTCAAGACCGTTGTTTTCCCATTGCAAAGCCACCTTTATTCCATTGGCTTTATCGCAGTTAGGACAAATACGGTCAAAAGCATAGAGCTGACCATTATTGAGCGTTGAGCAACCTATCACCAAACCATTGTTTGCACCTAATTCGCAAACGGTTCTTACTTCTGATGCAGTAGTAATGGCAACATCATCCGTCTTCTTATTGCATAGCTGCATCTGGATATGCCTCGTAGCTCCCACATCTTGTTTCCACACCATGCAGAACAATCCTGGGGACACAGGGTTCAAACAGTTCTGCAATACTGATCCCTGATGTATTCCACAGTCAAACGTGAAATAACACCTATATTTGTTCTCGTACTCGAAATCGTCGGTGGAACAAGAGGAGAAGAAAAGAAAGCCTAACAGCATCCCCAATAGCCCCTCACCCGTCCTACGGACACCCTCTCCCCAAGGGGCGAGGGAAAAGTTAGTATTTCTAATTATAATTTTCAATTCAAAATATTGTTTTGTACCATATAGCGATAAAAGGTAACTTTTCCCTCGCCCCTTGGGGAGAGGGTGTCCGTAGGACGGGTGAGGGGCCGCTTTCTTATCCTAGCAACTTCTTCTCCGCCTCTTCCACTTTCTCGAAGTGGAAACCGTCGAGAATGCTCTGCATAAGAGCCTGAATACGGTCATTGCAGAGATTACCTATACTACCCTCATGAGTGTGGTGTATGTTCTTGTTTGGAGTGAACTTACCAGCCTCAATATCCAGACCTACCTTCTTATAGGCATCACGGAATGGCATACCCTCAACGGCAAGTCTGTTCACCTCCTCTACAGAGAAGATTGGATCATACATTGGGTTGTCGAGAATATCCTCACGAACCTCTATCTTATTGATAATATAGGCTGTCATGTTGAGACAATCCTTCAGTTCGTCAAATGCAGGAAGGAATACCTCCTTGATGATCTGCAGGTCACGGAAGTAACCGCAAGGCAGGTTATTCTGAATAAGAGTAACCTGAGTAGGAAGTGACTGGAGTTTGTTGCTCTTCGCACGGATAAGCTCAAACACGTCTGGGTTCTTCTTATGAGGCATGATGCTTGAACCTGTGGTACACTCCTTTGGAAGCTTCACGAACTGGAAGTTCTGTGAGTTGAACATACAAGCATCGAATGCCAGCTTGGCAAGAGTACCTGCAAGTCCGGCAATAGAGAATGCCACGTTTCTCTCCAGTTTTCCACGACCCATCTGTGCATACACCACGTTATAGTTCATTGTGTCAAAACCGAGAAGGTCTGTGGTCATCTGGCGATTCAATGGGAAACTTGAACCATAGCCAGCAGCAGAACCGAGAGGGTTGCGGTTTGTCATCTTATATGCAGACTGGAGGTACAGCATATCATCGGTAAGAGATTCTGCGTACGCACCAAACCAAAGTCCGAAACTGCTTGGCATAGCAATCTGAAGATGGGTATAACCAGGCATAAGCACGTTCTTATACTGCTCTGACTTTGCAATAAGCTCGTCAAAGAGGGTCTTTGTGCCTTCTACCACCTCACGCAAGGCTGCACGAGTGAAGAGCTTGAGGTCAACAAGCACCTGATCATTACGTGAACGACCAGAGTGAATCTTCTTACCCATATCGCCCAGAGCGCGAGTAAGCATAAGTTCTACCTGAGAGTGAACATCCTCAATGTCATCCTCAATAACAAACTCACCCTTTTCGCATATAGCGTATATCTTACGCAGTTCCTTGAGCAGAACTGGCAGTTCATCATCAGCAATAAGTCCTATGGAATTCAGCATGGTGATATGCGCCATACTACCCATTACATCATATTTTGCAAGATAGAGATCCATCTCGCGATCACGACCAACCGTAAAACGCTCAATCTCCTTGTTAATCTCAAAGCCCTTAGACCAAAGTTTCATTTTTTCTTATTATTTATACTACTAATATACCTATTTACACGTTATCAGGTTGCAAAATTAATGATTTTTCCACAATTATCCAACAGATTGTAAAAAACAATCGTGAAATTTTACTTTTTTTGTTCTTTTCGGATGATTTTACACTAAATGTTCGTAATATTTTGGTGTAAAACAACTATTTAGCGTTTTCATAAATGCAGCTCACGTTGCTTAGTGTCTTTCAAGAAAAATAACGACGATAACCAGAAAATTTAGCTCAGAAAATTTATTTTATTCAAAATTTTAGACAAAATCCTAAAACTGATTATTCAAGAAAGCCCTTGTCTGTACATAGCTTGGCTCATAGTAAGCACTTGAATTGTAATTGTCTATGGCATCACATATAGGTGAGGCATATACTTTCTGAATGCTCTCAACCAATTCATCATCTTGTGTCACAGAACTTATAAGTCGTGCATAAACCTTACCCATCTGCGTCTCTGATGGCACCTTATCCGTGAAACGAGCATCTACCTTAGTAACATCCACATTGCCTTGCTCAAGTCCATATTCATCCTTCCAAGCATCAACAACCTCATTAGGATTAAGACAATGGTTAGTTTCTGCTATCGAAAGCTGACGAGCAAGACCATCCTTACCCATTTTTCCGACAACATAGTTATTCCTCTGCTTTATGGCTCTGGCTGTACGCTCTATCATATAGCAGACAAAATACAGTTCGTTAAATGTTATCTCTTGGTCAGGGAAATAGATGTTAGTCATAATTATCTTTTTAACTTTTTGTTAAAAAATCCAATAGTACCCCTATCTCTACTCGATGCTGAAAGGTCTTGAATACTTGATAGTAATGGGTAATGTTTTTTGGCTTTGGATAGGAGTAAAATATAAAGAATCTAAACTTATAGAATATTTTAAGCGATATTTTTTCTTTTGTCCTTTCTCACATAGAAAGTCATAAATTTGCCATATATCTGTTCTTGACTCTTTTATACCATTTATTGTGTTCGATGGCATTTCTCCCTTATAGACTGGTAATATTTCCATACTATTATCAATTAGGGATTTCTCTCGCTTATATGTTCTGAAAATATCATCAAGCAAACAATACCAAGTGCCATCATCTTTCATACGCTCCAAAGCAACCTTTACAAACAAATGTTTGCAACTATAGTTTTTGTAATTAATATGTATCTTATCCCCTATTTTGTATTCCTCATTTATAGGCGCAATATCCATACTGTCTGTTGCACTTTGTGCATGAGACTTTGTTATTATACACAAGAATAATATTATGATAGCGAGAATTTTATTTTCCATACAGCTATATTGTTTGAGTTCAATGTAATATACATTTCTTCATGCCAATCCAAGTCCTAAGTTTGAAATAATCTGAACCTTATCGGCATTGTCATTACATTCTTGAAGTAGGAATCTACCTAAACCGTATGTTTTTGCACCATATACATAAGCCTCAGAAATTGTATCAAAGGCTTTTACTTCAAGAGATTCTGGAATGACAAGATACTTGCCATCATAGTCTTCAAGCAGGGAAGACATGTTTCTTTTGAAGAAATCATATTGTTTTTGTAATGCACACATAACTATACTTTTTATTGTTCAGTTGCAAAAGTAATCAATATTTCTGATTTCTCCAAATTTCTCAGTAGAAAAAGTCAAAATCCTTAAACCTCCAAAGAAAACATGGAAAAGTTTATGTATGTGGATTGAGTCATAAGGAAGTACATAGGCTCAAGCCCCGAAGATTCTCCGTTGTAGCTCCTAAGTAATTACCATATAAATACCATTATAATACCATTATATTACCATTAAAATACCATTAACTATGGTAATATTATGGTATTATTATGGTAATATAATGGTATTATAATGGTATTATCATAGAAGGAAAAGCGAAAGGAAAATGGAGAATCCTAAGAAGCAATAAAGAAAAAAAACAAAATAAATAACGTGAGTTCGACGAATTAGCTTTTGCTGTCGCATAACATTAATATAGGACATTAATGAAACATTAATTGTGACATTAACTAGCCTTACGGCTTAAACTCTCATCAATTTTTGTCCAAATTAACGTCTTAATTAACGTCATAATTAATGTTTGAAAGCAAAGCAGAACCCTATTTGTTTAAAGATTAACGTGAGTCCGTTGATTGGTTCTGCTTGTCGGGTACAAGCGAGAGAAAGATAAGTCCCATATATCTTTTTATATAACAAGCAATGTTATTGTAACGTACAATTAGACGAATTCATCCAACCCACATACTATTAAGTGTCATAAATACATTAATACTAATAACTTATGCGATTTATGTGCTTTTTGTGTTAAAAATCCGTGTGTGTCTGTGCAAAATACAGGAAAAATGAAGAAAAATGTAAAAAAGTTCGAAAAAAATTTGGTAGTTCTACACATTTTAACTATTTTTGCAAACAGATAACAAAATAAAAGGTAATAATGTGGAGAAATCCACTCTCGCATAAAGAAAATCGTAGTCTTACATTTATTTCCATTTAAAAAAATAATAATTGCAACTAATAATTATGGTTATATCAATGTATGGTTAGTTCTCCCCGGTTTCACATTATGTGAGATAAAACAAAAGAGAAACAATATCATCGTGGCTTGGGAGTCAGCCACGAACATTTATTTCCAAAAACAATCGACATACAAAAATACTTTTATTCATTATACAAAAGCATGTTCTCCCTGGGTGCGCCCGATACGGAGATTAATCGGACTTTGTCTGATGACAGCACATAGACCATATCTGTTAATTAATATGCCAGACAATGGCAGACGGGGCAGTTGTGCTCCTTTAGATTCAGCTACGAAAAGCGAATTATGCAAAGACTGTTCAGCTGTTTAATTACAGCATGAATGATCATTGTATCCATGAGGCTCATATTTTGAAAAAATGTTTATATCAGTAATGGAAAGAAATATTCCAGATAATAGGTGTAAGTAAGTGTGTTGTTTCTCGGGGTAGGGAGGAAGTGATTTCTCCCTACTCTATCTTTATATTTATCATGAGTTAGATGAATTCAATATAAACGCATCCACAAGTCACAACCTCTTTATTATTCTTTCCTTTTATCTTTTATAAAAGAATTTAATTAGAAAAAATAAAGAATAGATAATAAGAAAGGGGTGTGGAAATGTGGATATTGTATGTTGAACACTCATTATCAGAGAGATGAAAAAATAATAAGTGTATGGACAACACGTTTATTATGCTTTTATAACCTGTGGATTATCCACTATCCCACTTGTGGATATATGAGGGATGTGTATAAGTGGCAAGTTATTAGTTTTATATCAACTATGTTTCCACTACCTTTACACGGCATTTCAACGTGTTATAAACGGGTTTTACATATACTTTTCCATATAGTTTATCCACAATCTGTGGATAAGTAGGGGAAAATGTAGATTTTCTTCGTTATTGTCAATGTTTATTTGTAATTTTGCATTCAAATAAACTTTAACCACTAAAACTATAAAACCCTCAATATATGAAAAAGTTTGTGAGTCTTTCACTATCTTTGTTTTCTGCCCTGTGGATAAATGCTCAGGAAGTGTCGATAACTCCTAAGAGCTGGACAGCGGATAATGGTAATGGTACCTACACCAATCCCCTACTCTATGATGAGTTTTCTGATCCTGACATCATTCGTGTGGGTGATGACTACTATCTTGCAGGAACTACCATGCACTCTGTGCCTGGATTGGTTATTCTGCATTCAAAGGATCTCGTGAACTGGGAGAACATATCATATTGCTTTGACCGCTTTGACTTCAATGATGATGCCTTCTCTTTGAAAAATGGTAAGGAGATATATGGTCAGGGTATCTGGGCACCTTGTATAAGATATGCTAATGGACAGTTCTATCTCTATTCTAACATTAATGGTAAGGGCTTGCAATGCTATACCTCAAAGGATATCCACGGTCCTTGGGTGCATCATAATATGCAGGGAAAGATATATGACCTCAGCGTGCTCTTTGATGATGATGGTAAGATATATGCTATTCACGGATATGGAGAAGTGCATTGTACGGAATTAAAGCCAGATATGAGCGGTCCTGTGGATGGTACAGATAGGGTTATCATTCCTGAAGGTTCCGCTGTTGGCGAAGGGCATCACATGTATAAGATGAATGGAATGTACTATCTTATTTCAACTGACTATAAGCCTAATGGGCGTACTCTTTGCTCTCGATCTAAGAGTATCTGGGGACCTTATGAGCAATGTGTAATTTCTGCTGATGAAACCTTCGGCTATCACGCAGTAGGGTTGACGGAATGGAAAGGCAGGATTGTGCCTGACGGAACAAAGTTCAAGATAGGTGCAGAGGATAAGGATGCAACGGCTTGTACCAATATTCATCAGGGAGGTATTGTGCAGACTCAGAAAGGCGATTGGTATGCCCTTCTTATGATGGATTTTCATTCTGTTGGCCGTACCGTTACCCTTGCTCCTATTACATGGAAGGATGGTTGGCCAATGCTTGGTTTGGAAGGAAACCTTGGTCGTGCGCCCCGCACTTGGCTAAAGCCTGATATTCCGGGAACAGAGAATATAAAGCCATACGTTGCATACAAGCGTGATGAGGATTTCAACGGCAAGAAGCTTGGCAGGGTTTGGCAATGGAACCACAATCCTGATGATACTAAATGGGCTATAAAGGGTGGCAGATTGCAATTACAGACAATGCCAGCCGACCAGCTAATGTGGGCAAGGAATAGTCTCACACAGCGCGTTGTTGGTCCGAGAAGCGTATATACCGTGGAATTGTTCACTAATAAGTTGAAAGACGGTGATGTGGCTGGAATAGGCAATATAAACGTGCCTTGTTCGTGGCTTGGTGTTGTGAAGGAAGGAAAGAACGTGAAACTGCGTTGCTTCGAGCAGTTGAGTAATGACACTATTGACTATGATGCCTTGAACATAATTGGTGGTAATGGCAAGATGGATCACCTGTATCTGCAAATGGTAGGCGATTGGGATAATAACATAATGCACTATGCCGTTTCGGGTGATGGCGTGAATTTCAAGCAGGTAGGGCATAAGATGAAACTTTCATATCAGTTATGTACTTTCCAAGGCTCTCGCGTCTCTCTCTTTGCATTCAACAAGAACAAGGTGAATGGTGGAATTGCGGAGTTTGATAACTTCTCCTGTGAGGAACTTGATGCTGATCGTTCTGGTAATATCCCATTGGGTAAGGAAATCCGCATTATCAACCTTGCAACGGGAAAGCCGATGATAGCTCAGCCTCACGGATTACTGTATGATACAGATGCAAAGGATCAGTCGGCATTAACCAAGTTCAAGGTTATAGACAAGGGAAATGGCAAGGTTATATTGCAATGCTCTGATGGTAGGTATGTCTTTGTATCAGGTATGGGATTGCCTGGCGATGTGCGTCTCACAAAGGATGAGTCAAAGGCAGAAGTATTTATGTGGCAGGACTATCTCAACAAGGAGTTTATGCTTATGTCTATGCGCACACACACCTACGTTGGTAAATCCCCAACCACAGGCAGTCCTTACTCTATGGATTATAAGGGCGCAGATCCAGGAAGAAGAAACGGAGCAGTGTTTGTTTGGGAAGAGTAGATAGTAATTTATGGGGCACAAATATGTATGTTTACATTGTCATAAGTGCTATAGTGCAGGGACTGATTTTACAAAGTTTCAGGAGAAAAAGATTTGTCCCGAGTGTTCATCACTTATGTTTCTCCTAAACGAAAAGTTCAAGGCTCCTCTCAAATGTGACTCCACTCAATGGGAAATAGTTAAGATGTTGATTGATAATGGTTTTCATTACCAAACAATATTTGATCCCATTACTAATGAAAATGTTCCTTATCCATGGACAAAAAAAGAAGCCGAAGAATTCATTCAAAAATATGCTAAGTAAATTGAAGAATATACATTAATTTAACGTGAGTTCGACGAATTTACTTTAGAATAAAGTAGTCTGTCCATCATTAGAACAGTCAACAGTCTGCACTCTTATCGTAGGCTTCTTTGGGAAGA
>CADCIQ010000021.1 GCA_902801425.1 uncultured Bacteroidales bacterium
CACGGTATATACCAGAAAATCAGTTAGTTTGGTATGAAGTGCTTGTTTTATGGTATGAACTTACATTTGGTAATCTACGACAACAGGTATATCGTTACCTAGAATATAGCCCATTATCCTGCTTCTGGATGATGCCATCCTCGTTCAGATAATGTGCTACAGCATCCTTTTCTGCTGGCTGGGGTATTTTCAGCAGGGTAAAATAGGCATCCACCTGAAGCAGTCTGATGATGTCCTCATATCTTTGGTCAGTCTTGACGCATACATCCTCAAACTGGGCATGGCGCAATTTGTCCCATAGCTGAGCTAGGAACACGGGGAACTCATGCAACTTCTTCGTGTAGCTACCACTCCGTATGTAGTCAACCTTCTGGAAGCTTACTGGCTCATTTAGAGCCTTATGAATACGAATCAGTTCAACATGCTTGCCATCAATCTCAGCATCATAGTATTCAAAATCCGCATTCTTGGAGAGCATATAGCGAAGCCAATTCTCTAACTCCTGCTCGCCTTTCTTTTCCATCTGTAACCGCACCTTTGTGCCAATTATCTCGTGGGTAGTGTCATCCACGCCCCATATCATATAAGCATAGTCGCGGTCGTTCAATGTAGCGGTATTGGCAAGGGCACTAATATCCTCGCCAATCATATTCGGCTCGCAATTGTTATGCTTGAACTCAACCCACCCAACTTCCTTGGGGAGTTTGCAGAGTTCCTTTACCAGTATGTCAATATTTCCGATCATATAATTAATGTTTCTTTTTAAACTCAATCCTGCTGGATTCTATCTTCTGCTTGTTCAGCAGGTTTTCTATGTTTATTGCCAGTTCCATATGCTATTGTATTATTATGTTATATGAATTTTCAAATTATATAATTCTAGAACTCACACCGAGCATTCTCTTGTGGGTACTCGCAGAGCAGGTATTGATGTAGTCCGAGTTCAAAAATTGATGTAACTTATCGCTTCAAGAAGTTCTTTAATGATATTGTTGAAATGCCCAGTATTTTTGACTTAAGTTGTAACCCATTGTCAGAAGTAAGCATAATTGGATTATCATCCTTGTATTTTAAGGCTACAGAAAGTATCATGTTGTCTGGAGACCTCTTGTCATAGTCATCTGGTAATAGAGAAACATCAGCAAGCTCATATATGAGTTCTCTGGATTCTTCTTTGTTAAGGTTTCGTAATGCCTTTTCTGCATTCTGCTTTCCCTGTTCATCTAACTTTATCTTCATCTTATCGAGTTCGTCAGCAACCTTAGCCGAAAGAATTATTGGATATTTTTTATCAATCTTACCAATAATATCTGGGCATCTTACAAACACATTAGTGTCAATAATGTAATAATTCTTTTTGTCAGATTTAAGTTCTTTCTTTGACCTTTCGAATTTTGAAAGATCAATCTTACCCACAATCTTCAGCCCTCCTGTGGAAGGTTCTGGTGTTGATATTGTTTGTTCCTCTTTTTCTACACGGACAATTTCTTGATGTCTTTGTTCAACGTGAGCGATGTCTTTTATGCTGTCGCATTTGTTGATGAATTGAATTACAGTAGGTGAAGTAGAATGAAAATCAGAGACAGGGGCATCTGATATGATGATTGTGGTGCTTTCAGATCTACTAGTGGCAACGTTGAATCTCCTATCTTCTAAGGCAAAGCCTGGATTTCTTCCAGGGATGTATACAATGGCATAGTCCACTGTTATACCTTGGATTCTATCAATTGTTTCTATTGTGATGTCTATATCTTTACCCGAAGTGGCATATAGCCTCTGTAGTTCTTTCACAGAGTTCTTGAAAGGGGAGATTATAGCCAATTTCCTTTCCGGAAAGTGTTTCTCCATAGTTTCAACTATGAAACGAATGATGTTGTCCGCACTCTCAGAATATTCTCCGTTACGAAGATCATTTGTACAGTAATATAAGACACCTCCATCATTAGGGAATAGAGGACTGCCTGCAGAAGAGTAGTCCTTATATTCATCTTTTACTGAGAAGAATCGGTTACTGTAGAATGTCTTGGTCAAAGCAGCTGATTTGTCAGTCAAACGAAATGTTGAAACAATCCTAAATGACTTAATATCAGAACCTAATGCATATGTCTTTAATCCTTCTATTTGAGTGTTGACGTTCCATGAGTTATAAATAGGATTATTAAGCTTGACTATTGGTGGTAACTGCATAGGGTCACCTACTATCAGACATTTCGTTCCTAGCTGTTTGAATGCAGCTATTGAGGTAAGGAAAGCCTGAGATGCTTCTTCAATGACAATCAAGTCATAATTTGGTGTACCTCCATATAAAGAGATTTTCTCTTTACTATAGACTTTGGAAAGAACGTAATTAGTGGCACATAACAATTCTCCAGGTGGAACCTGTAGGTCTGGAGTTGCAGCATGAATACCACTTATTTGTTTCTTTTCATCGATTGAAAGATTGGTTTTGCTGACTTTTCCCAATGATGGATAGTGCTGCAAAGGTTTCTGCTTTATGAGCTCAATGAGACCTTTGTTTGCCATGGTTGTTGCACAAACAGTCTTTCCTTCTTCCAAATACTTCGCTATTATTTTTGCAATTGTGTAACTCTTACCGCTTCCAGGAGGACCTTGCATGATACAACATCCCTTTTCATCAAGAGTTGTCAATATGGTATCAGAAATACCATCTGGGTTGCTTGAGTCAAAAGCAAGTTCTTCTGGATGCCAATCTTCATACCTAATCTTTGGCTCCAGATATAGTTCTTCGTTAGAAGAGAAAAGGTCCATATAGTTGCTCATGTTCTTGTAATAGTCCACTGGAGGGAATGGATTATATATTAGAACACTTAGAGATTTTCCTTCTGATGTGGTCTTTACGAATAAGTCATATAAAGAAGAACTGATACCGGCGCAAGCGACATAATCATAACTGCTTTCCTTACCTTGCACGTAGTACATCGGGGTTACAGAAGATTCTGGAGAATGGAAGGTTGCATTTTTGCAAAAGTCTTCCCATTTACAAATCCATTCAGTTGGGCGTGTCCCAAGCTCATTGAATGCATTTTTTTTGATGACAACCAATGCTTTTTGAACTTTTAATCTCGGTGCCATGTTTCTTGGACACTTTAAGATAACAAGTCCAGTCTCTTGTTGAATTCGGTCGACATATGCTAGAGACAGCTCATCAAACTTTTTAAATAACTGGGGAATGAGCGATCTGTTTATTGTTTTCTGCTCTTCTATCTCTTCTTTTACCTGATCAGCAAAAAAAGATTTATAATTATCAAGGACTTTTGTATTCATATTAATATTCTTCAGGGTTTAGTACATCTTCATTCTTATCTGCCATTGCACCGACATAATTAGCAAATACTGCGTCTATGTTAGTTTTAGCTGCGACTCTAATTAGTGTATATGCTGTTCCTCTGACATCTTTCAGCAAGTCAGAGTATAGAGCATTTACTACATCAACTTTTTCATCGCCTGTCATTTTGATGACTACATCATCTTTCTTGACAAGTTTAAGGAACTCCTCCTTTGTCTTGATGTAAGCGAAGTTCTTGGCACGTCCGTCCAAGTATACACATATTATCCACTTGTCGGAGAGTATTTTCTTCCATACTTTAGGTGATATATACATAACTCCTTTAGCGGCGCTGCATGCATGAATGTATTTGTCACCTTTCAACTTGTGATCAGAAACACTATCTCCATTTTTGATGAACTCTTCAAGAGTTTCTTCTGGGTCTTCATTCAAGTCTTCTTTCAGGTTCTGATATAGACGTAACTTAGCCAGATAATTCGTGTCTGCTATCATTTCCGGAGTAATTCCATATTGGGATAGAATATCAATTTCTTCTTCGGTTGGATCAAGAGACTCCAATTCCAAAGCAGGTGAACCATATGAACGCATGCTTTCAACCCCTTCTTTTGAAGACGGTTTTGGAGGTCTTTGCTTTTCAGTTAAATTGCCTCTATTGATATTTGAATCATTGTCATTCGAAACTTCATAATATGAATCATCCGGATCGATTTCTTCGTAATCTTCTTGATCGCCGTAAAGAGAAGTATCCTCTTCTGATATTCCAGATGCAGAAGGTTCGTTGTTTAAATCTTGTTTAGATTCTCCATTTCCAACAGATTGTATCTTGTCTTCCTTTTTCTCGATTTGATTCAAACCAGATTCCGGTAATTCTGATATTTCTTCTTTGTCAGACTCTTGATTGCCTTCATTTGTTCTTGATTGATCGTTTCTTGAAGTATCTGTAGTTGACAACTCTTCTTCATTGGAATGCAGATCCTCAGTCTCAGGATAATCATTGCCACAATCTATTTGTTTTTCTGATTCTCTACTCAGTTCTTCTCTCTCTCGTGAAAAACCTACTAGTTTCTGTGGCTCATTTTCCACTTGTTTTTGCGAAGGGCCTAAATTCAAATGATCTTTAACACGAGGATAAGCGATGCCTAATAATTCCAAGAATTTCTCATCTTCAAAGAATGAAGCGCAATACTCCTTTACCATCCTAATAATCTCGGATGTACTGAGATCCTTATTTAGTATTCTCATGATTGTCCTTTCATCATCTTTACCTGGTATATCCATGACCTCTATCAAGGTTTTGGACATTGGCGCAAATATAAATTTGTCCTGCCAGTCATTCAGATAATAAAAGGTTTTCGTTGAATCGTCATAATAGAAATCATCTACATTCTTTCTGTAAAGGGAGTTCTCTTCTTTACATGTAATTGTGATATCTCCACAACGTACGAAATTTAAATCGGCGATAATTGTGAGATAATTAGTATATGCCTCATACCATGACTCTCCTTCCGGTGCATTAATGATAGTTGAAAGAAGCAAGCTCTTTTGCGTAAGAATTTGCCTGATGCGCTCAGATTCTATTGTTTTATCTGCAGATGGAATAGTCTCAAAATCGCTGTTATCTCCTCCGTGGAGTATTTTGATCTGGAGAATATTCTGACATATTGTATCAAATGCATTATCATCATCTGATATAGTATCATTGCTTATTACAAGAGAATCATTACCGAAATGTCGAAGGAAGAACTTATCTTCAGGTCGACGTCCTATAGCGTACAATGTATTGATATGAGCAGATTCTTTCTTACCATTCAACCAATTAGCAGATGATGATTTATGATATGTTTGCAAATCATCTTCAGTTATTTCTTTTGCTGTATGGTATTCAAGAAGTAGCGACAAAACGTATCTTCTTTTGGCTGTATTATCTACTTTTGAATTAAGCAGATATTCAAAGCAATGGTCTTTTGATAGTTTACCAAGGAAATCCAAGTCTCTTATCGGATTTGGATACTCTATTGACTCATTCTGTTGATCTTTGAAAGATTCATAAATGCCAAATGCCCTATATTCGCATCCTTTCTCCAATTGGTTCACATATGAAGAAAGATTTTCTTTGCCATTCCCATCAAATGTATTGTATAAGCTCTCTGCGGTCTTTACACCATTTTTGGTTGGTACACATGCGGCATTTTTGAAAAGCCCTTCTTCTATCATAGATGAAACGCTCTCTCTACTTCGTGAGTCAGATAAATAGGAGTTCCAGAAGTATGTGGCAAAACGTTGATTGTCGAGGAGTGCAATATCCTCCTTCTGGAACAGATGATGTATACCCATATCTCCAAGTAAAGCTAGGATACCTTTGAATTGTGAGTATTTGTCAGAGATGTAATCAAGACTTTCAATGCCACATGACTGAAAATCACAATATGGAGAATAGGCAGATCCTTCAGTGAGTGTGTTTGCGGAACATAAAACACCCTTACTGTTATACAACTTTATACCCTTTACATAAGATGAATACAGAAAGGAATTAGTATGATTCCACCATGCAGCGATATCTTTTATGAATAAGTAGTGAACGTCTTCTGATATTTCAGGTTTGGTTGTTTCTGCATTTTCGGCGGATGATAGTGTCTCTGCTAAATGCTGTTGGTTAGAGAACTGTAATAATTTTGCTAATAGCCAGGATTCTTTATCAGCTATCACTTTGCTACCGGCTCTTTCACCAATGCTCTTATAGAAACGAACCTGATCCTCTCCATAGTCTTTAATTTGTGACAACAGTGGAAGATATGGCATTGGTTCTTCAAATGGTGCAATTTCATTTTGTTGAATGAATACGATGCTTGAGATTGGCACGAGGCCACCATTAGATTCAACATGAATCTTGTTAAGGTCATTCTTTAATTTGTTAACGACATCAGGATTCGATGTATCTGCCAGATATTTTTCAATAATGTCCTTATTTTGATATAACAGGACAGGTACTTTCGTGTTAATGTTCTCCGGCTTGTCTAGATTAGGAATGATTGTATTCATTATCAATTCCTCATTGCTAGATAAGAATCCTGCTGACTCCCAAAACTTCTTCCAGGAGATTATAGTATCGTCTTCTGTATTCTCAAGATAGTCTCCTTGTACCGTATATGCTTCCTTGACATATTCGCTAAGCATATACTCAATACCACCAGATCCGACAAAATAATTGTCAGATACATAACAAGATAGATCTGTGCTTAATACATTTAACTTGCACTCGTTGTCCTTTATGTGTTTACTATATAATGGGAATACACGTAAGGATGACAAATGTTTCTGATTATCTTTATTTGATGTTCCTGGTATACCTTTGATTATACGCCAGAAAGATATGTTTGCTTGATGTTCTGAAGTCTTCTGGCGGACATTCTCTTTCCCTTTTGTGGTAATCCAATCAACTATTTCTTTGAATGTGTAGTCTATATTTCCAAGAATGTCAATCCAGTATTCTTTATCATCTTTCTTTTCACTAAAGTATGCTGCAGGGATGATATCCATTGAGCTTGCCTGAGCAAATCCGGCTTTAATGAGCCCTTCAACTTCGGAATTATTGATGTGATGTCCAGTACTTGTCATAGACATCACAGCACCGTTTTCACCCATAACATAGACAGGGAAACTTTTGATAATGGCTTGTTCTTCCTTGGAGAAGTTATCCCTATTTGCCTTGAAATAATTGTGGAATGATATGTTCAAGTCAATGGTGCTCATGTGCTCTGTAATAGCTCTCTTGTTACTAGCTACATCTTCTTTTAAGAAAGAAGAATAACTGAACTCGGTTGCTTTCAAAGCAACAAATATCGGCTTTTCAAATGTTTTATCCTTAGCATATGAATCATAGGAATCAGATATGACCCCAACAATACCTTCCGGCATCCAGTCTTGACAAGCTGCGTCTTTCGCTTGAACAGAATGTCTATAGTATTTGTTTGGTTTGCTTGTAATTTCTGATGAATTACACGTTACAAAAGGGTAACCAGTTGCATGGAATGGGTTAGTGCCTTCTGCGAATATATACGAATAGTTGTCACAGATGAACTTGAAGAAATCAAGGTTGTTCTGCTTAATGATTTCTCTTTTGTTGGTGATTTCTTCAGTCTCTTCCTGCGGTTTGTATAAAGGAGAAATACTGGTTATTATGTCCTTAAGGTTCTTTATCACCACATGCTTGCAGAAATTACCTATAGTTGCATCCTTGATTGAGAATTTTTCCTTCAAAAATTTTGCGGCATTCTCGGCCCCATAGATTGATAAGGCTTCGTTACATTTTGGATCAAGATTGAAAGCCCAATCCTCATTAATCCAATCCTTCTTTAGTAATGAAGAAATCTGATTCGAGGAAAGGTCAGACATAAAAATAATATTGTCTTTTCCTGTTTTGCAAGATATAGTATTATCATCATTGCATATAGGTAGAGAGAAATGATTGAATGTTCCTATTTCTTTCTCATCCTTAATTGAATAGAGGAAATGCAGAAGTTCTGCATTAGCGGCTAAATCCTTTGTCTTTAGATTAATAGCTTCAATATGAGCGGCCTGTCCCTTAATTACTTTGTCATATAGGTTCTTTTTCGAAAAATCAATTACATTGTATTTCCCGAATAGTTCTATTGCCTTTTTCTTCTCTTGCTCAGGTATAGGTATGTATTTATCAGATAGGACTGAATACCAACTGGTATCGACCCATTTCTGAGACTGGATTGTTACAGCGTCTTTATTGTAGAAGAAACAGATGTCGGATAGAAGTCCCCACTGATTGTCGGCAAGAATAATCGGGAAACTCTTTACAATCTGTGCGTTTATGCCATGTTTAACAATGAACTTAAACATTTTGAGATTAGTGTCTTCTACTTTTAGGAGAGTAAGATTATTGTCCTTTTCTGAAGAAGTCTCAAATAAAGGTTTAATCACAGAAGAATAGGCTTTATAATCAGCCCAAGAGAACACTTTGATTTTATCAAGATAGTTGCAACCTTCTGAACTGTCAGTTTCCAATGCCTTTCTTGTTCCTGGTGCCAAGAATGATAATTGGTTTTCAAAAGCAGTCAATAACAATCTGTCTTCATCAATGTCGAAGAACAAAGATGAAGCAGGGCACAGTTTTGATGTATTCTGGTTGATAAACAGAGCCTTTGTAAGGTAATTGTTTTTGTATGGATAATCCAAAATAAACTCAATTACCTTTGTGTTCGTTTGTGGCTTTGCTAATTCTTCTAGGAATACGCTGTTCTTAAACAAATCTTGAAGATCCTCTTCTTTGAATACAGCGCACTTGCTGTCATCCTTGAGAATCTTGGCAAGTTTCGGATTAGAACTAATACATTCAAGAGGAAGATATTTGTCCAAATTATTGGTTAAAGACCTAAACTGAAGCTGATCCAGAATCTTCTTGGTAGAAAAACCAGTCACATCTCTAATCACATTGCAAGGTAGTTGTAGATCGTCATTTCCTTCAACAGGAATGATAGGGATTAAACCCAAATTCTCTTTGAAACCGGCTTCAAATTCATCAATAAACATTGCATATGATTTACCAACTCCTGATTTTGCTTTCTCAAAATCAGGTATTAGGTTAAAGACTGATTCAGGGGTGAATCCCTCTGTCAATAAATGTCTTAACCACTTAACAAATTGCTGTCCTGCAATCTTTGCGAATAATTTGTTGAATTGAACGTCAGTTTTCAATTGGCTTCTGTCTCCAGAAGGCACCATGTCGGTGTTCATAAGAAATGGGAATCCAAATTCAGCTTTGGTTGGAAGATAACAGTTTACTGTGGCATCTTTAACGGCTTCTATCACATTACCATTCCTCTTAGCAGCAAAGGAGACATAGGTGTCTGTGAAGGTTTTATACTTAGGCGGTATTCTCCTTTCTGGGTGATTATTACACTCTGACACAATAACCTTTCTTTCAGTTTCTTCATCTAGAATATGTTTGTAGAATTCAGAAATTGTCCAGTTCAGTGATTCTCCCTTTGCACAAATTATGGGTTCCTCTCCAGGGAAGAAAACTTTTACAGACTTTATGTTAGGGATGAATATGATATCTCTAATATCCTTGAACATGTCACGAAGCACATATTCATGGCTTTTCTCTGAGTCCTGGTTCTTGTCCATGCCATATAGATAGTCATATTTTCTCGGCATCATGACGGTCTGAACATTGAAGTGCTGATATCCATTCTTAATAATCTCTGCGATAGAGCTGTCAATACCCATTAATTCAGGTATAGTTGTCCACACAGGCATTATTTGGAATGGACGGCCTTCCTTTTCATGGTTCTTGTCAAAACGGAACATATATGCGCCGGTTCTAACATATACCCAATCGTGGGCATGGAATACTGTTTTGAATCCAATACCTTTATAACCGATTGCATTTTTGTTTTTGGTTTTGCTTCCATTGCCGATGCTGCAAATGCTGGCAACGTCTCTTGGCGTGAATTGAGAACCAGAATGACGACATATCAAACACTTGTCTGTCATATGAAATTCTACTTCAACAGGAATACTATTTCCTTCGGGATCTTTAATCGGATAATCATTGGCATTTTGAAGTAGCTCATATATGAAAGTGCCATCGCTGCTAGCCATCAGTTCTGAACTGATGGTTTCCATAGCGGTGTTCATTGCAGAACCATGAGCACGATCATCCCAAAGTTTGTGAAGATTGTCTGTTAGCTCATGAGGATCTATAGGCTTTACAGTTTTAGATTTATCAATATCTAACACATAACCTCTTTCGTTGTCTGATATAGTGACCTTCCAGTTGAACTTGTAATATGTATTTGTTCTTAAATGATTTAAAGGACCATCTAAAGCGATGATTATTTCACGGTTTTCTTCGTCTCCATTGATTGAAGGATATTTGTGCTCATGAAACAGTGCGTCTCTAATATCTGATATTTGATACTGGCCTTTATCATTTATCTCGTAGAAGCCTACTACTTCTGGCCATCCAAATTCTTCCTCCTCAATTAAGTCCCTGTAATATTTACCTACAACAGGTTGTTTATATAGATCTTCAGTAGTATTCTCAGACAATTTCTCTGATTTTTGAGTAGGCCCTTCCTTTGAATTGTTTTTGGGACTTGCCTTTGAATATGTTGGAATAGACGAATTCCTTTTGAGTCTTATGTAGTACACAGGAATGGACTTAGACTCATCTGCATATATTTCATATGCATTTGTGAGCTCAATTAATGGTCGTAATTTAGAGACTCCATATTCATAAGGCTTAATATTTTTTTGAGATAATAATAAGCCTACGTCTGATAGTCGGATCCATCCTTCACTTTTTCCAGGTATGTTGATATGCTCGAAGGAATAATATATTTCTTTGAGTGCATTTAGTAGAATTGAGTCTATACTCTTTGCCATAATATCACAAGATTTAGAATGTCAGTGTTTTTTTTGATTGTTTTGATTTATATCGAACAAGGGTGTTATGTCGTTCTTTGTCGGTCATTGATGACGAGTGGAAGGCTAGTATTCTATTTCATTATATCTCCTCGTCTCCCTAAACGTAATCACAGGAGTTACCTTCTTCAAGGTTTCTTTGTTTACGATAGACTCTATTGGCATATTTTGGACAAATTCAGCCCTTATCCATCCATTATTCCATAATGGTTCTTCAATATTTCCCATTACCAATTTACAGAGACGAAGTGAATATGGTGATGTTCCATTCTTCTTGTCTTGTGTATAGGTCATATTCTGAAGCCAAAGTTGATTGTAGTCAGAGTTGGGCTGATTACAGAGTTTGTTATAGACGAGATCGATGATGGATTGCTTTTCTGACATATCCTTAAGCGAGTCAATCATGCGACTGATAATTCGGAGTGCATAATGGGCACAACCGACATTTTCAAGAGCAATCTGAATACAGATGGCAGACATAGCGCGAACACTTCCTCCGGGAATGTAATATGGTTCCTGCGCTTTCTTTCGATCTGTTTTTACAAGATGACCATCATCGCTTAAATCAACATCACCCCATAATATACTTTCTGTTTCCTTTTTCTTATCTTGCGGATGGAGCCATTCTTCTAGGCGTTTATCAATATCTGACAGCATTGTCTTTATTGAACCACTATCTGAATATTGACGAGCAAACATTAAGATAAAGAGTAAATGCTTTTCGTAGCTATCGAAATCAACGCCTTTCTTGTTGAAGATAGGAGTGTTGTAGATGTAAGCCAGCTTGTCAGACTTGACAGCATCAGTCACAATGCTGTCGCTTATCTTTGTCTTCTGGCTATTCATGCGAAAATTCAATCGCTCCAGAACCTGCTGCAAGATGTATGAGATGTCTTCGAGTGCCTCACGATTGCTACAGAAAATACGGTAATCGTCACGATAGCGGATAATCTCGTAATCAGGGAAGGTCTTTCCTTGTCCCTCATATTCCTTGGCTTTGGCTTGCAATGATTCGTGCAACAGAAGATCAGAATAGCCAAGGATTACCTCACCCACAAAGTCAAAGATCGCACTACCTTGCGGAATACCAATGTTGCGACCTTGCTGTAAAGCACGAAGGAATTTCTGTATGTTTTGAGCGATTGGGCTTTGGATACCTGTTGCAATGGTTGTGTCTTTGAGAGTGAATGCCCAATCGAAAGTCTGTGGATTGACAGAACCATAGCAGTTTGTGATATCCGTCACAAACATATAACGATATTCCAATGACAATTCAATGGAACGTTGCTCCATACTATTCCACCAATTGTTGATAGTCGTTGCCTTATGGAATGGCTCTTTCTCGTTAGGGATGACTGGAATTGCACAAGATGTGATATGAGGGACATTGAACTTCTCAAACAAATCTTTTATTACTTGCCAGTTGCTTTCGCAACAAACCTCTCGCACAAGGAAGTAGTAGAGGAAAGGATTGGCTAGGATGATAGGACGAACGGCATAGCGTCCATCCTTGTTGAGCAAGATATCAAGATTAACATCTGAGAGAGAGTCTGGAGAAACACCTTCTTTTAGGCATTCTTCATAAGGAATGGTCCTAACCTTCTCACGGACATATTTCAGAACTTCATCAAACGAAAAGTACTCCGGTAGTTCAAATCCATGATATTGCTCAGATTTCATGAAGAAGTCCATCGCTTCATCATGATTCAAGGTTAATATATTTCTAGCGGCTTTGCTCATATAGTTGTCATTAGTGATTATTCATCTGTGTAATTGTCAAATTTTGACTACAAAGATAGTCATAAAATTCGGAACACAAACAAAAGCACCTAAGAATCTTTGTTTTTTGTTGCATTTTAACCATTGAGAGCGACTTGCAGGTACAATTTGTTGCAAATCGCTCTCAACTTTATTGCTTTGTGTGCCTCAATAAGATTGTCCTTTCTTCTTTGTTACAGATTCCAGTCCAAGTTTCTTCGTACCATCCCAATTTGTAAGTTGGTCAGCACAGCCATTGGAGCCACCAAGTGAAGTGTAGGTTTCTGCACTACATGACATATAATCAACGAAAGAGATAAAGTTGTCTATGACAGATGGTTTGTAGGTCACATCCCGTTCTGCAAACAGATGTGTCCAGCTAGTGACGCACTCTTCATTGAATTTTGAGCAGTCTCGCCATGACATACCACTAAGGAAGTTGTTAACAGCCGAGGTAATACCCTCCTTTGCACCAAGGCTCAATTCCATCTTATGGGCAACAGCCATGATACCGTAATAGATGGATGCAGCCTCTTTGTCGTTGAAGTTCGTTCTATTTGAAAGGGCGAATGCTCTGAGGATAGCACGCCCTTCTGCGATGAAACGATTGAGAATGTTCTGGTATCGGTCTTGTTTCTCTTCGGCAAGTCGAGCCTCGCGCTCTTTGCGCTCCTTTACCTTCCTTGCTGCCTCGTTGTACTCTGGTTCTTTCCAAAGGGCATTCCATTTTCCCAGGAGGTTCTGGTAAGTTGAACGAAGCGAGTGCAGTTCACTCTCAGCCTTGTCAGCACGAGCAATTTCGGCATTCTTTGCGTTACGCAATCGCTCTACAGCGTTCTCATCGATGAGTGTCAAGCGGTATTTGAGTCCATTCACTTCTTCTGTGAGAGTGGTTACTTTAGCACGAAGTCCTCGGATTTCAACATCCTTTGATGAGATGGTTCCTTCCTTGCTCTTCAACTCATTGGAAAGGTTCTTGTTCGTGTCCCATGACATACGGAATTGTTGTCCCAAGATTTCTGCAGTTGGTTCACTCTTCCATTTCAATCCCGATGCTTTGATGAAGTTGCCAATGGTTTCCTTGACACCAGCATCATAAGACTCTTTGAGCTTTGCAGTTTCCTCCTTCTTGTACTTGCCTGGCTGGAAGATTTTGGCGAGGAAACCTGATTTGGCTGAATTCAATTCCTTTTGGGCTTTCTCTTTCTGCAAGGTAGCAATAGACGCTTCTGCTTCAATCTCTGCTTTCAGCTTCTCTGCCTCTGCTATAGCCTGTTTCGCCTTACGTTCAGCTTCCAACACAACCTTGCTCTTGTGTCTGCGTTCCCGTTTCTCTTCTTCGGAGAGTTCATGATATGGGATGCCTCGTTCCAAACCATACTTCTTGCCTACCTCATTATAGTATTTTGTGTGGAGGTCAGATAGATATTGGGACTTTTCCTTTGCTCTCTCACCCCATACCTTAGCATACGATACACGCTCTACCACACCTTTTGTTGACTCCGTCTTGATGTAGTTGCTGCGTTCCTCCTTGGGCAAGGCCTTCCACTCTTTCGTTGACAGGACCTTGTCGGGATTGTCCTTGTTGACATACTGACTGCCGATGCGTCCACGCTTCTTGACTTGCTCTACAGGAACGGTCAATACATGAGCATGAACACCAGTCTCATCACAATGCACGTCGAAGCCAATGATGTTGTCCTCGCCCCACATACGGCAACAGAACTGATACGTATCCTTTGCCCATTCGTAGATAGCTGGCATCAGTTTGATACTGCTATTGTCAGCGTATGGGGCAGAGGTGTCTATCTGTTGTTCGCCAAAGGCAAGTTTCTTCATCACTTCGTGGTCGCCACCGAAAATGATATTCACCAATCCGTTCGGACTGTTCTGAGCAACTTGGTTGGGATGCTTTGCATCCATGTAAGGTTTAAAGCCCAGTTCATCGTGACGCTGCTGGAGGCGTTGATGAAGTGAAATAGGATTGGAACCAAGAGGCACGACCTTGCATCCTTTGATGACTTCAAAGTTGAGGTACTTGCGTGAGAAGTTGTAGTGATTATTCTTCTCAGTCTCAACATTCTTTGACTGGTAGCGTCTCTCGTCCCAGCCTCTGCGCTCTGCCTCGTTGCCCATTTGGGCAGAGAAAGATTTCTTGTCTGCACCAACATGGATAGAGGCGCGTGGTTTATTCGTTTCCATTGATAACTTTTGCTTAAGGGTTATACATTGTTATAATGTCTGTAAGTGGAGGATGCCAGGTCTCGGGCGGTGCCTGAGCATAATAGGAGGACTTTTTAAGTGAGCGGCGATAGCCAGTGAATCTAAAAGTCCCTATTATGTTTAGGACTTTTATAAAAGTCCGTCACACCACGCAGGACGGGACATCTCCATTGTTACAATTTCCGATAGCAGTTTTGACTGGAATGTTCCAGACGACCTTGACGGACGTAGTCATTGATCCACTTGGCAGTAGTGCTTACGGGATAGCCATGTTTCATGGACACAGCCCGATAGATCTCTCTGTCAAATTTGTCTGGCAGTGCAGCTAACAACTGTTCCATTTTGCTCTTCTTCGTGATAATCTCGCCCTGCCCATTAGTAGCAACCTTGCTTTGTGGCAGATGGGCATAGCAATAGACTGTATGGTAGATGAGAACATCACCTATCGCCATGGCGATGTAGAAATCATCCCTACTGCATCGTATTACGATTCTACTACCATCCTTTGGAGTCATTGCAGAAGGATTGGAGATTTCGTCCATGAACCTGATAGAGGTCAGCACCATCATAATGCGAAACACGGTGAAGGCCAAACGGCGTACCACACTCTGCATATCATGCGAGATGTCATCGACCACCTCTTGATTCATCTGTCTGAAATGCTCATTGAATACCTTGCAGTATTCTTGAGGGATGACAATACGGTAACTACCACCACGGAAGAATGACTCGCGGCGTTGCTTGTATAGCTTACCCAACTGGAAGAACCTCTCTCGCAAAGTGAAGTTGTCAGAATTGTTGTTGACACTCTCGACAAGGACATCACAGAAATCTGCCTTGAATGGCATGTGATAACAGGTGATACGTGAGAAGGTGCCATCCTCAGCCTGAGGTGTCAAAGTGTAGAGCTGTCCAGGCGTTCCAGAAAGACAGATGGCAAGCATCGGTCTCTCAATGACACGATATTCATCGTCCTTCCTACGGCTCAGGTCGATAGGCTCATGATGATAGCTCTTGCGGATGATGGTGCTATAGTCACCATACTCCGATTTCAGTATGGCACTCAGCGTGTCACATTCCGTATCGAATATCAGACCGACACCTCCGTTGTTGTCCAACTGCTGTATGACGGATGCAGCACTACTGTTGGTAGGAATGAAGAGTGTGCGACGGTGTGGAGCTTCATTGACATTGGAAGTATCTTTCTCGCCAGACTTGGACTCGCTTTTACTCTCCTTATATTGTTTCATCAACTGCTCGGAAGCTTCACGCAGTTCGTTATGGATGGGAGCCACAATCTCGCGACAATATTTCAGCGAGCCTTTGCCCATACCGGCATCGGCCATAACAAAGAAGTATAGCATAGGGTGCCAACCATCGTGATTGTACTCACCGACCACATTGTGAAGTGTGGCTGAGATGCAAGTCAACGTGCCCATCAGCATCATGTCTCGGTCATCTTCTGAGATACAGTTGCCCAACACTTCCTTTAGGAAAGGTGGAAGCATGTCGTATATGAAGGCAGGGAAATGTGGAAGGGATTCTTCATCCAAAATCCATTTGGAGTCCACTTCGATAGGCTGGATATTTGGTTTTTTGGACATTTGGTTGTCAGAACCGTAAGTCCAAATATCCAAAGTTCCAACGGATGACTTTTGGTTTTCTATGGGATTGGAAATGTCAATACCAGCATCTTTCGCCATCTGAAAAAATGTGGCGATTGATACGCCATCCCCATGTGCAGACAGACATTTATTGTATTGTTTGTCTGTATCACTTGCCTTATACTCGGGGTTTTGCCGACTGACACGGTGAAAGAATCCCCTTCCTGCCTCTTGGAATTCACTTGTAAGAGCAAACCCGACTTTCAGCCAGTTGTCATAGCCATTTGTAATATCTATTCCCTTTTGTTCAATAAGAGAAAGGACACGCTCTACCTTGGCTCGGGTGTCTTCGCTTGTGTTGGAGTATGCAGACGGTGTATTGCTTGTATTGCTGTTCGCTGTGTTAGAAGGGACATTCTCCCATTCTTCTGGTGAAAAAGTTTTCATCTTTAACGTTGTTGTACTTAGGGTTAATATAAGCTTCTGGGTCATGTGGAATGAAACAGGAGCGAGAAACATCACTGCCAGATTTGTCGGGCTCAGGATAGCCATTTGCTACGAGATAGTTGAGCACTGCATTGAAGAAACGGCTTTGCTCCCATCCTTTGCGGAATACCTGAATAATCCATTTCAGCCCATCGCCCGAAGGTGAACGAAAGAGTAGTTCGGTCTCAAAGCAAGGGTCATTGAGCAATTTTTCATGCAACGAAGAAATGTCGTCCACATGGTCGAAGTCGATGCAAAGCAGATCGGATTGCTGCAACAGGCCGTCCTTGTTTCGAGTATGAAAGATACCAGAGAATGTGCAGAAGTCGAAATTCTCAGCTTTGTACTTGCGTGCCTGGTCTTTGCCCGTAATGGAGCGCAACATTTCTGTTTGCTTCTTTGCATACGGGCCAACGATGTAGCGGTAGATGTCAGGAATGCCGATGCAGCGCAATGGCTCCGTGTTGCGGATGGGTTTTCGGAAAAAGGAAAAAGACAGCAGTTCTCCCTCTTTAACTCCGAAAAACTCCTCATAGATAGAAAGGTGGTTATACATGGTTGCGTGTCACCTCCTTTCTGCCTTTGGGATTATTGGCTACATACGCACATGCTTCATCGTAAATGTCATTGACTGACTTGCGAGAGGTCTGCATGAGCCATGCATCAATCTCCGACTTGCGGAAGATGATGCTTTTCCCATTCTTGTGGAAGGGAATGGTGCGATTACTCGTCCAACCGTAAACTGTCTGTTCGGCAGGATGGTTAGGGAGGTAGTTGCATAGGTCTTGCAGCGAGAACCAGGCATCAGCCTCTACATTGTTGTTTGACTGCAGAGCGTCGAACTTTTGTTCAAGCGCCTCCAACTTCTCAAGGATGTTAGCCATCATCTGTGGCATTGCATCGAATGTGGGTACTTCTGTACGCATAAAAAATGTGTGTTTAAGTTGGCTGCAGCTTATGCTACAGTCACTCTCTTTTGCAAGAAAGCGACTGCAAAAGTATCGTAAAAAGGAATGGTGATTTGGGCATGATTCAGGGCATAAAAGGAACATGCTTATCATAACCCTATCTTCTTTGTATCATACTGATTATCAGCAATAATAAAAGCAAAAGATATGAAAAATAATTTCGTTATGGCATCGTTATGATTGGTATCATATCCTTGTCATAATGGAAATCGGCAACAAATGGGCAAATATGAAGAAAGCCACTCACACATGAATGTGAATGGCTATGGATGTGAACAACGTAAAAGTTACTGTATGTTTAGACCTATGGTAGTGGAATACGAACTATTCTTTCTTGGAGTCGATGGGAGTTCCTATCATGTCGTCAGAGAGGTTGATCTGGATGGCATCAGCGGCAGCATTCTTCTTTGCGTCAACTATCTTGGCATAGATTTGAGTTGTTGTTACCTTTTTATGACCAAGCATTTTGCTTACTGTATAGATGTCTGTGCCATTGGTAAGCTGTAGTGTAGCATAGGTATGGCGAAAACAGTGGAAGGTGATGTGCTTGGTGATACCAGATGCTTCTATCCATCGTTTCACAGGTCGATTAATCCATGATGGGTCTTGTAGCCCTTCAAAGACAAGTCGGTCTGCATCGCCTCGTTCGCCACACAAGGAATATGCCTGATCAGAAATTGGCATATACTCTACACCCTTGGTTTTCTGTTGGGTAAAATGGAGCTGGTAATGTTCCTTATCTTTCACAATATCGCGCCACTTTAGCTGTTTGATGTCACTATGGCGCAATCCTGTCAATGCAGAAAACAAGGCTGCTCTTTTGAGAATTTCGCTATCGCATGGTGTTGCTGCCAGTTGGTTGAGTTCCTCCAATGTCAGATACTCGCGCTGGCTTTCCTCGTAGTATATGTTCTTAACTTTGGCTGCAAGGTCGATGGTCAAGTAGCCATCGATGAAGGCTTGATGAATACCTGCCTTGAATATCGAGAAATAGGTCGAGGCGGTATTGGCTGATATGGTTCCTGTCTTACTGCCTCCTTGGGGCGCATTGATAAGGTAATCCTTGTAGTCTTCGATGAGATTCAGGTCTATGCTACCAAATAGAAGTGGCTTCCCATCTGTATATAACTTCAGAAGTGCAAGTTCACGATTCCAATTGACTTGAATGGACTTGGAACTGTTCTTGTGACGTTTGTCCTTTAACTCTTCAAAGTACTTGATAAAGTCGCACTTTGACCTTTCGTTTTGTGCTGCTTGTTCTGCCTCCGAGTCTGTGTACAAAGACTGATTATCGTATTCGTGCTGGCGAAGGTCACGAACCTTATCAGCAAAGATGCATGCCTCTTGGTCCTTTTTTGAACGGCACAGGATGATTCCATTGGCATCACGCTTGGGGCGATAGTAGGCTTTGCCATCGGCCAATGTCCTACCAGAACTATTCTTATCAAAGATAGGAGTAGTTATAAACCGCCCAAGTGGTTCATGCTTGCGGAGAGGCTTATCCTTGCCAGGCTCAAAGACAGGAAAACTTTCAATGAGCAATGACCACTGCTCTTTGTATTCAGATTTGCGGAGTATTACCTTGAATACCGTGCGCTTCATAGGAGTCTTCATAGTTTGATGGATTTGTAGAGTTTGTCGATTTCTGATTTTGGAGCGTACACATAGTTACCTATCTGTCGGGTAGGGATGGAGAACTTGCGGATGTGCGCCCATACGGATGAATCATGAATCCTATACTTCTTCGAGATTTCTCCTATGGTATAGCAATTCTCTGGTTCCATGTTGTATGTTTTTGGTATAGGCTTCTTGGCAGCCTTCCTTACCTTCTTTCTTCTTGGATAACGCTGTTCAAGGTCTGCACGATTTAATCTCAGTTGCTTTGTTCCAAGATTGACAGATGGAATCTTACCCTTACGAATCTCACGATACAATGTGTCTCGTTCAACACAATAAACGGCAACAGCCTCCTGAACCGAAAGATATTCTCGTATGTCAGGAATCTCTTTTGCCAACTCTTCGTACTTGGCTTCTTTTGCCTCTCTGTCTTTCTTCCTCTTGTAAGCAACATCGGAACATTGCTTCGAACAATATACTGCATCAATGGTGCGAATTTGGAACACCGCACCACAGATAGGGCATTTCCTTCGAATCTCGTATTTTGCTTGTGCCATATATCTATAAAATAAGGTGTATTTGTCTTTTGTTGAACTTCACCGACCAAAGTATCGCGTGAACGATTTGGTGCAAAATTACGATAAAAATCCGAAAACAAGCCAAGAATGACAAAAATTAACACAAAGAAAAATCCGTGTAACTACGTGAGTTACACGGATTTCATATGTTTGTTTATTGTTTGCTTATCAAGCTTACTTCACCTCCTCGAAGTCTGCATCCTGAACGTCTGGGCCGTTCTGTGATGACTGACCGCCTGCCTGTGCGCCGCCGTTGAAGCCGCCGCCGTTCATGTCAGGACCTGGCTGAGCACCTGGCTGTGCGCCTGCCTGATACATCTTCTGAGCAACTGCGTTGAGCTCTGCGATAGCTGTATCGATAGCTGCGATGTCCTGAGCCTTGTGTGCGTCCTTCAGCTTCTGGATAGCAGCCTCCATCTCAGACTTAACGTCTGCTGGGAGCTTGTCGCCCTGCTCCTTGAGCATGTTCTCGGTCTGGAAGATCATAGAGTCTGCCTGGTTGAGCTTGTCAATCTTCTCGCGTTCCTTCTTATCAGCCTCGGCATTTGCCTCTGCCTCTGCCTTCATACGGTTGATCTCGTCCTCTGAAAGACCAGATGAAGCCTCGATACGAATCTTCTGCTCCTTACCTGTTGCCTTATCCTTTGCAGATACGTTGAGGATACCGTTTGCGTCGATATCGAATGTTACCTCTATCTGTGGAACACCACGACGTGCTGGTGCGATGCCCTCGAGGTTGAACTGACCGATTGACTTGTTCTGGGCAGCCATTGGGCGCTCACCCTGGAGTACGTGGATTGTTACGGCTGTCTGGTTGTCGACTGCTGTTGAGAATGTCTCAGACTTCTTGCAAGGGATGGTAGAGTTAGCGTCGATAAGCTTTGTCATTACGCCACCCATAGTCTCGATACCGAGGGTAAGAGGAGTTACGTCGAGGAGAACGATGTCGCCTACACCTGACTCCTTGTTGAGGATAGCACCCTGGATAGAAGCACCTACAGCTACAACCTCGTCTGGGTTTACACCCTTTGATGGCTCCTTGCCGAAATAGTTCTTAACGAGCTCCTGAACAGCTGGGATACGGCTTGAACCACCTACGAGGATAACCTCGTCGATCTCTGATGTAGAGAGACCAGCATCACGCATAGCGTTCTGACAAGGAACGAGACAAGCCTGGATAAGACCATGTGCGAGCTGCTCGAACTGTGAACGTGTGAGAGTCTTTACAAGGTGCTTAGGAACACCACCCTCTGCTGAGATGTATGGAAGGTTGATTTCTGTAGAAGTTGAAGAAGAGAGCTCAATCTTAGCCTTCTCAGCAGCCTCCTTGAGGCGCTGCATAGCCATAGGATCCTTTGTGAGGTCGATGCCCTCATCAGCCTTGAAGCCGTTAGCAAGCCAGTCGATGATAACCTGGTCGAAGTCGTCACCACCAAGGTGTGTGTCACCATTAGTAGAGAGTACCTCAAATACGCCACCACCAAACTCGAGGATTGAGATATCGAAAGTACCGCCACCGAGGTCGAATACTGCAATCTTCATATCCTTGTTAGCCTTGTCAACACCATAAGCAAGTGCTGCTGCAGTTGGCTCGTTTACGATACGCTGAACGTTGAGACCTGCAATCTGACCAGCCTCCTTAGTAGCCTGACGCTGAGAGTCAGAGAAGTAAGCAGGAACTGTGATAACTGCGTCAGTAACCTCCTGTCCGAGATAGTCCTCTGCAGTCTTCTTCATCTTCTGAAGAATCATAGCTGAAATCTCCTGTGGAGTATACTTACGTCCGTCGATGTCAACACGTGGATAACCGTTCTCGTTAACTACCTTATAAGGAACACGTGTTGCCTCCTTTGCGCTCTGGTCGTAGGTCTCACCCATGAAACGCTTGATAGAGAAGATTGTGTTAGTTGGGTTTGTGATAGCCTGACGCTTTGCAGGATCACCTACCTTACGCTCACCATCCTTAACGAAGCCAATCACAGAAGGTGTTGTACGCTTACCCTCAGAGTTAGCAATTACTACAGGCTCATTGCCTTCAAATACTGCGACACAAGAGTTTGTTGTGCCAAGGTCGATACCAATAATCTTTCCCATAATGATTTATTTTTTTTATTTCTGTTATTATTCTTGTTAATTAATCCTGCCTCGGTTTTTCCGTTTGGGCGGATAGCCAGAGGCTTTACGGTATCTTTATAACAAAGGGTGTGCCAACATTAATTGATAATTGATTATTGAAATTGGTATCGTGACACTAACTGACAAAAAGTTGTCGCATATTATATATTAATGTAATAAAGAAAACGAGAACTGACATTGTGTCAGTCCTCGTCTTTCTCGTAGATGGCAACGTTGCCAGAACTTTCCTGTACGGAGGCCTTATAGCAGTTTGGCACGGTCTCTACAATCCAATGTGCGATATTCTCGGCAGAAGGATTGAAAGGAAGTACGGCGTTCAGATCCTGATGGTCTAGCTTTCCGTGTACGAGTCGCTTTATTTCGGTAAAGTCCACCACCATACCGTCTTCGTTAAGCTCGCGTGCCTTACAATACACCTTGATTATCCAGTTATGGCCGTGTAGAGCCTCGCATTTACTTTCGTGGGAGAGTCGGAGGTAATGACTTCCGGAAATCTCCATAGTCTTTTCTACGTAATACATTTGTCGGATTACGAATTATAAATTACAAATTAATTATTTGCGTGCAAAGGTACAGAATTATTTTGTCATAGCCAAGAAAAATGCAAATAATGTGTTGTGAACGTGCCTAAAATCGCAGAAACCTTGTTATTCCAATTATTCAGTATACTACACACGTTATCTTATGGCATCTTTTAGAGATTCCTTTGCCGTGAAGGCATTGGTCGTAAACTCTGGTATGTTATATGACTTTAGGAGTTTCTTGTCGTGGCTGGCAGTTGCTTGAGGTATAGGGCAAGGCTTGGTGAAAGTCTTGCCATCCCAATGCATGATGTAAGGACGAGTGTAGAGACCATCATTCCTTCGGGAACTGAAGATTACCCATTTGCCTGTGCTGTTCCATGAATGATAGCTGTCGGAACGTGGAGATTCAAGTTTAATGATGTCTTTTTCGGCTACAGGATGTAATGCTGTGGTTGGCTGCATCCATAAATCTGCGTCCTTATGCCATATAGAGAAATTTCCATATCCGTGATGGGTGTACATTAGCCATTTGCCATCAGGGGATTCTCTTGGAAATGAGATGCTTCCACCAAGTATACGAGCATTGTAAAGAGTGTCTGTCTTTTCACCGAACTTGCCTGTGGATTCATCAAATGATATTCTGCAAAGAGAATAGTGAGCCTTATCATATTCGGCTGGAATATCTACACTATCAGCAGAACAGTAATAGAGTGATTTTCCATCGGCGCTCCATGAAGGGAATGTTTCGAAGGCATGGGGAGAATGAAGCTGAGGACAAGTGAGAACATCTCCAGATTCTGTATCATATACGATAACATCTGAGCGGTAATCGAATACCTCAATACGATTACGGTCTGTGGTATGGAACATCTGCTTTATGTCATTCTGTGAATAGGCTATGTATCTGCCTCCTGGATGCCATGAAGGATATGCAAATGATGGGGAGGGGGAGAGCTTATCTGTCTTGCCGTTTTTAACGATATATGTACCTCCGTTATTCCGACGAAGGTGTAGCGACATAGTAGAAGCATTACGATTGCAGAAGGAATGGCAGTTCATGCAACCACCATTATTAGCCTTATTTGTGAGGATTGCCTCCTCGTCGTATGTCTCAAGATTTCGTTGATAGATACCCATCTCATTCCATACCTCGTAACCTGGTTCTATAAGACGATAAGAGAGGTATGAGTCTATGGAATCTGCTGAAATTGTGATGTTAAATGGATCATATTCAACCCATTTGTTGCCGTCATATCCTTGTATTGTGACGGAAATAATACCAGATGCTTCGGTAAGGGAATGCCAGTCGTCGGGAGAAATGCAGAAGTCGTTCTCGTTGTCGCATCCTACTATTATCTCGTTGGTCTTTGACTTGAATATAGCCTGAAGATCTGACAGATTATTGAGAGAATCGCATAATGCGAATGTAGGAGGAGCGATATTGCACGGCATAGTTACCTCACTAAAGTCAGGATAAATCTGAGCCTTGACATGGAGTGGTGTAGCGTCTTCCTGTTTTAGAGAACAGGAAGTAATTAGCATGCAAAGTGCTGGTATGTAATATGTTGGCTTCATTATTTCTTTGTCAGAAGATTGTAATAACTCTGGAAATATTTTGGCATTGGCTTGGATAAATCCTCTGAACCGCTGAATTCGTCTGCCATTTTCACGAACAGACTGTCATATCCGGCAAGGATATAGAGTGAGCCGAGGTATTGTAATGTCACCTTACATTGACGAGTGCCACGAGTGTTTCTGGCTATGTGCAGAAGGTCGTCGTCCAATCCTTTTATGCCAGAAAAACGATTGTCGTCAAAGATGCATTTCCTTTTCCCGGCAATCAATTTTTCTGAAGGTTTCCAGTCCTTATAATAAAGGCTTTTTGAAAGAATCAGCAGATACTTGTCAGCAACTTCCTTTTGACCAAATATGAGATTGGTTTCTACAAGTCTCTGAAGCATACGAGGTGATAGGTTGTACATTTTCTCGTTTGTCTCAAAGGCATAGCGTTGGCTTTGCGCTATGTGTCCGAAAGAGAAATACACATCGCTCAGCAAGCCTGCGACCTCTGCATTCTGAATATTATTGACATATATGCTTGTGATGTCATGTAATGGTTGGTCAAGGAGTTTATCGCCAAGAAGTTCTTTTTCTGCAAGGGCCATATTCAGGCAATTCTGATGCAGAAGGTTTATTACAGGTGTGTTCTCGTTACATAGGGCTATGATGTCATCCCATTGCTGATGGCGAGTATAGTTGCTCAGACGCATATATACCACCTGTTTCTTTTCACTTTCACTACCAAATCCGAGAAGGTAGCGTGGGCTTATGCTACCCAGCCAACTCGTAATAGAAATAGTGGAAACAAGACAGATTATTGCACTTACGATACATACGGAGAAATTCTTCTTAAAGCGTAGCAGAATGCAATTGACAATAGCCATGAACTGTATCATCAAAAGCGTCATTACTGCTATTCCTTGCCAAGGATGCGCAAAGAACTGAAGAAAAAAAGCCTTGATACATCCAGATACTCCGTATGACGATAGCATCATGGAAAAATAGTCGCTATCGTAATAGAATGTTTTCCACCCCTCTGCATATTGCAGCATTGGCATTGCTACATATCCGAAGAAGAATAGTAGCAATGCCACGCAAGTGATATATGTAATGATTACTTTTGACATAAAAATCCCCTTGTTTATAGGGTATAGGAAGCTATTGTTCCTTTACATATTCTGATGGTGAAACACCATACAATTCCTTGAATGCCGTAGAGAAATGGTTTGGTGTACGATAGCCAACGAGATATGCAACCTCAGAGATTGAGCATTTCTTCTGGCGAAGGAGTTCTGCTGCCTTTGTGAGTCGGATGTTACGGATATAGTTCGTTGCCGACTGGTTGGTAAGTTCCTTGAGCTTTCGATAGAGATGTACTCGGCTTAGTCCTACCTCAGAAGCGAGATATTCAGAGGTGAGGTCTGGATTATCCAGATTGTCGTTGATACACTTCACCAAGCGTTCGAGCAGTTTCTCATCTGCAGAAAGGATCTCAGGCGTAGTGATCTGATCTGTTGGTAATTCGTTGCCCTTGAACGTGTTGCGAAGTTTTTCCTGACGCAGCAGAAGGTTGCTGATGAGTGTCTGGAGCAAGGCAAGATTGAATGGCTTTGTTACGTATGCATCGGCAGTAGCCTGAAGTCCTTCGATGCGGTCACGGTCAGTTCCCTTTGCCGTAAGCAGAATGATAGGCAAGTGACTGATACGCACATTCTGACGAATGAGGCGACACAATTCTATACCGTCAATCTCTGGCATCATAATATCACTTACGACAATATCGACACGCTCCTTGTTGAGAGTCTGATATGCGGTCTTGCCGTCAGCACAGTCGATTACATTATATATTAATGCCATTTCCTCGCAGAGGAATGAGCGAATTTCGTCGTCATCGTCAACAATCAGAACGGTCTTACGGGACTTGAGCATATTGCGCTCGCCGTTTGAGCTTGGTTCAGCGATGATGCTTTCAGAACCTTCCTGTGGCAGCAGCTCACCCGTAGCCATTTCCGTTGATCCTGTCTTGAGAGGAAGTACAACTGTGAATTTAGTACCCTTGCCGGCAGGATTGTCGCAAACGCTTATTGTTCCCTTGTGTAGCTCAACGAGTGCCTTTACGAGGTTGAGGCCGATACCTGTACCCTTTACGAATTTTCCGTTGGTACGGACCTGATAGAATCGGGTAAAGATGTTGCGCTTCTCTTCGTCAGGAATACCGATACCTGTATCAACAACATCGAGAATGAGGTTGACATCGCTACCAGCCTTGAGGTCTGTCTTTGGTTCAAGGTCTATGCTTACGGTCACGCTACCATTCTCTGGAGTATATTTCAGAGCGTTGCTCAGAAGGTTGAGGAGAATCTTCTCGAAGCAGTCAGTATCAAGCATTACGTTGATGTGACCGTTGGTCTTATCTGTGAACGTAAGGGTCTGACGACGACTTTGCGCAATATCTTCGGTATATGAAACAACACCCTTTACGAATGGGCTGAGTGCAACATCCGTGCAGGTGAGTTCCATCTTTCCGCGGTCAATCTTACGAAGATCCATAATCTGATCTGTAAGGCGAAGCAGACGGTCAACATTACGGCTCATAGTTCCATACAAGCGTTGACGCTCCTCATCATGGTCGGTAGAGAGGAGTTTCTGTAATGGAGTAGAAATCAAAGTGATAGGAGTACGCAGGTCATGAACGATATTCATGAAGAACTGTAGTTTCTGTTCCTTTGCCTCTTCTTCACGCTGATGTTCGCGAATACTGCGATGCAGTTTGCGACGACGCCTTATCTCAATAAGGGTCATATATACAACGCATGCGAATATAACCAGCCAGATGAACAAAGCCCACCATCTTAGATACCAAGGGTATGCTATATGGATTGGGGTTTCTGTTATCTCTGATTCGTGACCGTCAATAATGGTCTTTGTATAGAGTACATGACTACCACTTGAAACACCATTGAATACAACTCGGTTCTGTGGCATAGGGAGTGTTTCCCAGTTGCCGTTATCGAGCTTGTAGCTGTATGCAATTCGGTGGGTCATATAGAGAGGTAAGGCAGCAAACTCAACGGTAAAGGTATTGTCCTCAGGTTCAAGTTCATACCCCATTGACTGATTAGGACCAATGTATCGCTCGTTGGCGCGAAGGGCAACTACGCGGGTTGTGCATTTCGTGCTCCTTTCGCCTATGCGGTTAGGATAGAAGAATGTGATACCGTTGATACCACCGAACCACAGACGACCGTCATAAGAACGGAGACTTGCATTCTTGTAGAACTCATTTCCCTGAAGGCCATCGCGAGCTGTGAAGGTCTCGCTTGTGTTGTCCTTGAGATTGAAACGGATGAGTCCGGTACTTGTGCTTAGCCAAAGATGCCCGTCGTTACCCATCTGCACGGCATATATAGAACTGTTGGGCAGTCCGTTCTCCTTTGTTATCGTACGGAGCTTGTCATTGTTGGTATCAAGCAACGTGACGCCTTTTGAAGTAGCAAAGCCGAGTGTGTTATTGTTGAGACGGGTAATGCTATAGATAATTTCAGATTCACCCATGCGATGCATGGTTTTCTTTGCATCGTTAGGCTTGAACCATACTATGCCATCGTATGTTCCTGTGTATATTCTGTCGGTGTTAGAGTCGTAGAATATGGAGTTTGTCCATCGCGTTCCATCACTATAGGTGTAGAACGTCATGATATTGCGTGAGGCATCATAGCGGAAAATGCCTTGTCCCATTGTTGCTGCCCAGATTGTGCCACGCTTGTCCTCTGCATAGCCATAAACGCTTGTCTTTCTTCCTGGTAGGCCTTCTATTGGAATGTTTATGGCTTTACCTGTGGTGGTGTTTACGATACCGCAACCTCGGTTATAAGAGCCAAACCATAGTCTGCCTTGGGAATCGCAGAATAGTCCCTGAATAGTTGGTGGCAGATCTTCTGGACCTGTTCCTACACGGAATTTTGCGAAATTCTGAAAATCGGGAGTTATGCCATAGAGTCCGCCATTATCTGTGCTTATCCATAGTTTCCTATCCTTTGTCTCTATGATAGAGGTTACGCAACGGTCGCCAATAAGGTCATATTTCTGAGAACGACGACCTATATACCCGAAAGGAGCAGAGCTGTGTGATGCCATGAACACACCTTTCTGATATAGCGCCATCCATATATCACCATGCTTGCTCACATAGAGAGAGTGCGCCTTTTGTGATGATATATCCACGAAGGGATCATCGAACCTATGTGAAGGAACGAACTGATGTGAGCGTATATTGAAGAACATAACGCCGTTACCGTCAGTTGCTATGCACATGTTGTCAGAATTTGGAATAGCCTTCATGTCACGGATCTTAATGATTCCTTCCGTACCATGAACCAAATCGAAATGCTTTGTTCTGGCATTATAGAAATAAAGACCAGACTCTACATCTCCGGCATATAGCTTGCCGTCATGTCCTACGCACAGACTTGAGAAATTGTACTCGCTCCCGTCATAGTTCCTCACATTGTGAATCTTTCCGTCCTTGTCGGCATACATCACGCCTTCAGCCTGTCTTGACACCCATATCTTTCCGTCGGGAGTCCTTGCACTTCGGTGTACATCATGAGTCTTTCCCGTGAATGCGTTTCTCTTCACGGAAATTTCACCTTTTGAATTTATGTGAAGCGTGAATGGATCTATACCACCGATGAAGAATTCCCCATCGGCAAGTCTCAGAATTACGTTTACGTTACCCATAGCCACACCTATCTCTTTTGCGGAAATGCGTGGCGAGAAATCATCCGTATGGATGTTATATACCTGTACGCCGCCGATGGTACCTATCACCACATTTCCTACGGAATCGGCACAGACGGTACGGATGAAGTTATGACTTAGGGAACGAGGATTATTAGGTATGTTACGATAAGTGACGAACCTTGAACCGTTGTATCGGCATAGTCCGTCCTCGGTAGCAACCCATATCATGCCATTTTTGTCTTCCTCTACCTTATTAACCAAGCTATTCGGTAGGTCGGAATCGGAAGTGAACAGCATATTAAACTGCGCGTTGGCGCATAGCGACAGCGCGAGTAATGATGTAGTTAGAATAGTTTTATTCGACATTTATTAATGTTTTAGTTTTAGGTTAGTTATTGTCAGTTTGTAAGTCGATTCACTCTTTTCTTCCATTTACCTTATTTGTTTTTTTGAGACTGACTTCTTACTATCATATTCTGCACATCCTTGATCCTGAGCGTAGCAGAAGTGTCGCCAGAAGCTTCGGCAAGTTTCAGATAGTGGATAGCCATATCAGGGTCGGGTAGGGTACCGACACCTTCTATCAGGCAAGTAGCCACTCCGTTATACGCCTCCGTGTCACCTGCATCTGCGGCTTCCTTCAGAAGTCTGAATCCCGTTTTGTTGTCACGATCCGTTGCCTCGCCCTTGATATAGCAACGGGCAAGGAACTTCTTTGCATATACATCACCATTTTCTATTGCCTTTTCTATATAGGCAACACCAAGAAGATTGTTCTTTGGAAGGATGCGTCCTGAGAGATACGCATCACCTATGTATGTCATAGCCTCAGGCATACCGAGGTTGGCTGCTTTCCTGAGGTAGCTCATACCCTGTATTGAGTCTTTCTTCATGCCCATTCCCTCCATTGAGAACATGGCATATTTATACATAGACTCCTTGTTTCCAAGGGCGATGGATTTACTTAGGTATTTGATTGCCTTAGTGAAATTGCCTTCGAAGGCATAGTGATTGGATAGGTTCTGATTTGCGAAGTCATATCCATGATCGGCTGCACGATCCCAGAGTGCAAGGGCGCGAACAGTATCTTTCTGCACACCCCATCCGTTCATATAATAGTAGCCCATGCTGAGTAGGGCATAGTCAGAACCATTGTTGGCTGCACGGGCAAGCAACTGAATAGCCTTACCGTAGTCCTGCTCCGTTCCCTTTCCTTCCTCATAGCAATAGGCAAGATCCTCAAGAATCTCGTTGTCATCAATTGATGATTGTGCTTCGAGCAAAGGGAAAGCGTTGATATAGTCACCCTTCAGGAATAATTTTACGGCATTCTCACATTCATCGCTACGCTTCACTATCGGTTTTTGTTCTGGCTCTGCAATTACGGTATCAAGCGCAAGGGGGGTGAGATGTTTACCGTCAATATCTGTCGGGGTGAACACGGTTACAGAATCTCCGTCTGTACGCCATATCTTATCGTCAAAGCTCACGTAGGCATAGTTTATATCTACGCAGATTGATGATGTATGGTGGAAGTCCTTGTCGTTTGTGAGATATTTCTTCCATGAACGATTAAGCTTGTCATCGTATTCCTGAACCGAATTGTCAGAAGAAACGGTCATTAGTGTACCTGCTTCGGTAATGGAAGCGTATGTCACATCGGGCATTAGTTGCCAGCTGATGTTATCATAGCTTGTTATGTAATACTTTCCGAACATGCCACCTTGCTTCGCTATATAGAAACGACCTATGCGCATAATCTGATCCACAGGCGCATTTGCTATTGCGCTGTTAGAGCGTTGTGCCTGATCAAAAGGAGTCTCAACATTCTGGAATGTCTTTCCCCCGTCCGTTGTGCGCAGAATCTTATTGTTTGAAACGCCGAAGAGACCTTCTTTCTGATTCAGCATACAGATGTCCGTGATATGGGCAGAAGGAATGCCAGTTGCGTGTACAGTCTTCCATGTCCTTCCTTCATCCATTGAATGAAGGATGTCCATGTCTGAGAACGAAACCCATAATCCGCACTCGTCTGAATAGAATGCGGCAGAGCAAGACTTCTTGGCTATCTTCTTTGCCTTCCATGTCTTGCCGTTGTTTGTTGATATATATACACGACCTTCGCCGTCCTTCTCTACGCATGCTGCGAGAGTCTTAGGCGCAATATAGTTTATCCATGTACATTTCCCGTCCATAGGAGGTGCTATTGATATCCATAATGATGCAGGATCATTTGCACACCATATTGAGCCTCCGTCAGTTGCACATATATGTCCTTTTGAGTCTATGCTTATGTTTGAAACCTGAGCAGAGAGAGGAAGGGCGAAAAGAAATAAGGCAAGAGAGAACTGATGTCTTTTCTCGCTGATGAGGTTCTTTATATTTCGAAATGTTTTATACATAAATACCAATTACTAAGTTTTGATTACAAAAACTAACTACTCCCCTCCCTTTATGGGAGGGGCAGGGGGGGGCTTCTATCTCAGATCAATAACCTCTGCCTTTGGATAGTCCTTGGCATTAAATGTGAATATCGCGTCTGGAAGGTTAGAGGACTTCACGTTAGATACAGAAATCGTAACCCAGCCAGAAGACTGACGCATCTTCACCTCCTTGATGTTCGAGTTTGCATCAACAAGGATGAAAGCCTCCTTTATGCTTGACTTCTGGTTCTGTGCCTTCAGATGCACCTGATTACCGCTTGCGGTTTGCAGAAGCTCCAGGTCATATCCCTTTTTATATAAGGTAAGGAATGTGTATGGGTTCATGCTCGCCTGCTTAGCGGCATTAGGATTTGACACGTTCACCTCGTCATTCTTCTTGAGGTAAGTCCATTGAGTCTTTCCGTTGTACCATACTATGGCGTTTGGAGTAGTAGCGTGGAACATATTACCCTTGATCGAGATAGTTCCGCTCTGCTTGATCTTGTCACCTGTAATGGTAAAGTTTGCGGTTGTTCCGCTTTTAATGTTGAATTTCGCTGCTGCCTTGTCAAGAGTTTTCTTAGCGGCAGAAGACGAATTGTTTGCTGCTGTTGAGGTGATGACTGCTACAGCCATCAGAACTATAAGTGTAAAGAGCCTAACCAAGCCTTCCCCAAGGGAAGGATGTTTTATAGTATTGACGTTTATTTGCTTTTTCATATTTATTCTATTATTATGTTAATAATGTTTTTATTATAATGACGTTTTAATTCAGATATCGTTTAACATTTTTGTTTTTTATCTAACACCATTAGCGAGAGATTGTATTAAACAACCTTCCCTTGGGGAAGGCTTGGTTAGGCTTTCCCTCTTAGTGAGGATATTCTGTTATCCAATGCCTGTTCATCGGCGAAGAGAACCTCACGAGGCTTTGAGCCATGTGCAGGACCTACGACTCCAGCCTTCTCCAACTGATCCATAAGGCGACCGGCACGATTGTAGCCGATAGAGAACTGACGCTGGATCATGGATGTAGAACCAATCTGTGTGTTCACGATGGCATGGGCAGCCTGAACGAAGAGAGGATCCCATGAACCTGTATCGACAGCTCCGCCGTCACCACCGTCACCACCTTCTTCCATAGGCTCAGGGAGATCCATAGGATACTGAGGTGTGAGACCAGCCTTCTCCTGTTCGTTGATATGCGTTGCGATAGCCTCCACCTCTGGAGTATCGAGGAATGCACATTGAACACGTACAGGCTCGTTTCCGTTCAGATAGAGCATATCACCCTTACCGATAAGCTGATTTGCACCCGGACGGTCGAGGATGGTGCGTGAATCAATCATAGAACCTACGCGGAAAGCCACACGACCAGGGAAGTTAGCCTTGATGGTACCTGTGATGATATTCGTCGTAGGACGCTGTGTCGCGATAATCATGTGAATACCTACGGCACGAGCAAGCTGTGCGATACGTGCGATAGGAAGCTCCACTTCCTTACCTGCTGTCATGATAAGATCGCCAAACTCATCGATGATCACCACGATGTATGGCATATATTCGTGCAGAGGATTACCATCTTCATCCACAGAGCGCAGACGATGGTTCACGAACTTCTCGTTGTATTCCTTGATGTTACGCACACCAGCGAGCTTGAGCAGGTCATAGCGATGATCCATCAGCGTACAGAGACCCTTCAGCGTGCGCACCACCTTCGTTACGTCGGTAATGATTGGCTCTTCATCTACATCAGGCACCTGAGCCATGAAGGCATTTGCGATAGGGTTGTAGATAGAGAACTCAACCTTCTTTGGATCGACAAGCACGATTTTCAGCTCGTTAGGGTGCTTCTTGAAGAGCAGGGATGCAATCATGGCATTCAGACCTACAGACTTACCCTGACCTGTAGCACCTGCCACGAGAAGGTGAGGAATCTTGGCGAGGTCAACCATGAATACCTCGTTTGTGATAGTCTTACCCAAGGCAAGCGGGAGATCCATCTTTGTCTCTTGGAACTTGCGTGAGTTGAGTATTGACTCCATGCTTACGATAGAGGCATGAGCGTTAGGCACCTCGATACCGATAGTACCCTTGCCCGGTATTGGGGCGATGATACGTATTCCGAGAGCTGAGAGCGAGAGAGCAATATCATCCTCAAGGTTACGGATCTTGGATATACGCACACCCTCCGCAGGAGTAATCTCGTAGAGGGTGATGGTAGGACCAACGGTTGCCGTAATCTCTCGTATCTGCACGCCAAAGGAGTTGAGCACCTCAATGATGCGCTTCTTGTTGGCAAGAAGTTCTTCCTTCGTGGTATAGTCCTGATTGTCCTCGTACTTTTTCAGCAGGTCAAGACCTGGGAATGTATATTTCGTGTATGGCTCACGAGGATTGATAGGAGTTGAAAGAATCTCCTCCGTGGTGAGGCTCGTGCCTGTTGCCTTTTCCTCCTTGAAGCCCTCAACAACGGTAAACTCTGGGTCGTCGCCAGCCTTTGCTGATGGAGTAGCCACGTTGCTTACGTCCTCGTCCGTGAGGTCTATGGTGTTTGAAGGCTCATCATTCTCAGGCTCAGCATCCACCTGATCGGTTTCTTTCTCAGGAATGTTTAGCAACTCGTCGATAGGAGGCTGAGTGGTGATGATAGGAGTAGCAGGAGCAACGATGTTTCCAGTTGCCTCCTCCACGGTATTTTTCTCGTTCACGTTGAACTTCACCCTTTTTGAGATATAGCCAATCGGATTCATCGCCTTTCTAACGAAAGTGATTGTCTCGGAAGAAACGAAAGTGAAGAAAATGATGGCTGTAACGATAAGGATGCCGGTAAGTCCAGGAGTTCCTGTTATTGCCTCCAGATAGCGGCTAACGTAATCACCGTGTCCACCTCCGGCATTATACACCTGACCGGAGAGTAGTGGGTTGATGAACTTTGCGCATGCCACGCTGCTCCATATCATAGCGAGCATACATCCGAAGAACCATTTCACGAGGCTCACCTTGTACGCCCCCATCAGTTTGAGCGAAGTGAAGATGAGGAACAACGGAATCAGGAAGGCTGGGAAGCCGAAACAACATGTGATGAAGAAATATGCTATATATGCACCAATCGAGCCACAAGTGTTGGAGAAAGCCATATCCTCATTTCTAAGGTCGCCAGCGAGAGGGTGCTGTATTATGCTCTGGTCATTCTGTCCTGTAGAGAAGAATGAGATGAAAGAGATAACCATTATGACGGATATGAATAGAAGCAGAATGCCGACGGTGAAGTTAGTCTTCTCGCTATTCACGAATGAAGGCACACCGATAGCCTCGCTGAATGAAGTCTTCTTTTTTGCGGTTTCTTTCTTTTTAGCCATATATGTAGTTCGGAGTATAAACTCCGTGTTAAATCCTGTTTATTTTGATGTAATTTTTATATTCACGTGCAAATTTAATAGAAAAATCTCAAATATATGCCGAAAACACGTTATAATATTTTAAAAATTGCGCTTTTTTCATCATTTTTAATAAATAAACGGAAAAATGGAATGAGATAGGGTATTACTAAAAAAATATGTATACTATGTATACTGTGTATACCGAAACATTTTTTTTGTAAGAAATATTGATGAAAAAAAACGATTGTAATGCGAAAAATATGGGAGATTATTTTGAGATGCAAAGAAAAATCCCTACCTTTGCATTCGATGTGGCTATCCAATAAAAATAAATAATTATATCAGCAAATTGTGTGGAAATACAATTTGAGCTGATTAACAACTTGTAGCAAACAATATACAAATATGAAACCAATGATAAAATATAGAGGTGGCAAGTCTAAGGAGATACCCAACATCATGTGGTATATCCCGCGCTTCCGTGGCCGATACATCGAACCCTTCTTTTTGTGAAGGTATATAAAACACTAACCCCGCAGTATGCCTTTCGGCAGGGACAACGGGGTGTTACGCTGCAAAGGTAAGCAAAAAATGTGAAATAAGCAAGAAAATGAGTAATTATTTTAGATAATTTAATGAGAAATGGACTTTAAAACGAGCCAGAAACTATATTCGGTGCCCAGAATGCGCAAATATCTGAATGCTTGTGCTGGTAACAGGCAGAAGACGATGCAACTGTATCGTTACAATATCAGATTGTGTCAGAGGTTCTATGGGGTATTGAATCTTTTTGAGGTTATGTTGAGAAATGCCATCAATGAACATTATTCTGCATACTATTCAGATCCTGACTGGATAATCAATCAGGCAGACGAAGGAAAATTGCTGGAATATAACAAGGATGAAATAAGGCATACTGAGGCAGGATACAGACGTCGCGGTATATACAATAACGACAAAATGGTGGCATCGCTTACTATGGGTTTCTGGACAAAGCTTTTCTCAAAGAAAAGGTATAAGAGAGGTGGCAAGACGCTTCTTCGGATATTCCCTAACAAGGCGAAGGGAAAGAATCAATCTGATATCTATAAAGACCTTACTCATATTCGTGAGTTTCGTAACCGTATAGCTCACCATGAACCGATATGCTTTGACGGTGCCCACAATATCAGTACGGTCTTTGCTACCCAGCATTATCAACTGATATGTGAATACATTGACTATATGGGACAAAAACCACTCAATGTAATTCAATGGGCAGAAAGACCTAACGAAATCTTGCATAAGATAGATGCTTTAAAAAGCTGAATTCGTACCAATTTTTATAGATAAATATAACATGACAAAGGTTGAAGCAATTGCAAAAGTAATGGAAGATAACGGAGGCACAGCAAACCTAAATGTCATCTACAATAATATCACAAAATATTATCCTACAGCTAAAGATTCTGCCGCTTGGCAAGAAGGCATACGAGGTGTTCTTTATCGAGAGATACGCAACAACAGGCGATTCAAAAAGATTGGTATTAGTATCTACGCTATTCTTTTTCATAGTTCCAATTAATAATTAACGTGAAATCGATGAATTTGTATTATTCTGATTTTCACCCAGATTTTAATTTCAGATTTTCTCAGGATTTGGCTTTCCCTTCGGCCGCCGAGCTAAACCTTCTGAGCGAGGAACGAGCGAAATGATTTTTTTATTCCTCACAATATTTTAGAATAGATTTTTTCATGATTTTCAGATTGGATTTTAAAATCTATACAAGGGAATTTCAGTCGCAAGCTCCTTCAGAAATCTGGAGATAATCTTTTGAAAAAAATCCAGGAAAAATCTTTTCTTTTGTGTTTGGTAAATTCGTCGAACTCACGTTAATTAGCAATTAACAATTAACATGCTTTTCACCTTACGACTCCCTCCCTATGGGATTGGGTAGGGATTTTGCAAATAATGGGTAATAGGTATTACTAAAAAATATTGAACTATTGAACCATTGAACCATTTATGAAAAAACGCTCCTTGTCTCACGACAAAGAGCGTTTTTTAATTGAAAATGAATCAAGAATTCAAACCACTTATCAACTTTACTTCAACCTGAGAAAACGGAATCATCCTATATTGAAACCGAGTGCAGAAAGAACTGCGGTTAATGTCGTGAGGGCAATATTGATAATTACCGACCACTTGTTTTTGTTATCCTGTGTCATACTACTTTCTCCTTATAAGATTTACGTAATTGTCAATACCTAAGAATGTAGCCGTAAGCGTAAGCAACTGAGCCACAAAGATTAGAACGCTGCTGTCAATCACTCCCATTGGTGGAATACACAACCCTGCAACACCAAACCCGATAGCGCAAATGAAACTTGCGAGTGCAATTTTTGTTTTCATAGGCTAAAAGATCTAAGCGAACTTGTCGGAGTTTCCGACAAGTTCGCAGTTATGGAAAAGGATTACGGTTAGAGTGAATCATTACCGCCACCATTGAGTGGGTCATTGCCACCACCACCAGAGCCACCGCTTGCGCCTGTGCTCTCTGCGTCAGGCACGAGGAATGCCTCCACGCTTGCACCGAAGCTTGACTTCGCAAGGCTGTAAGCCATGTCGCCCTGATACTCAGCAAGGAGCGTGTCGTTGGCAGAAACGAGGGACTGGGAAGATACAAGAGTCTTGCCGTCAGCCTTGCGAGTGTGAACCCAACCGAACGCACCCACGAAGTTGCTCTCGCTATGCCCAAGCACGGAATCAACGGCAGAGAAGCCCACACGGTTCACCGCGTCCCAGAGCTTAGTCTCTGTG
>CADCIQ010000022.1 GCA_902801425.1 uncultured Bacteroidales bacterium
GAAATTAATTGTACAGAAACCGTAGATTACCTCCTCGGTGGCAGACTTGTCATGAGGAACGGCAAGATTGACAAGGTTCTGTTTGATGGTGGATATGCTTTTATATAACAAATTCGTAACTCTCTGATAATCAGTATTTGTTATATAAAAGGAACAAGGGAAGAATATGTGAGGCACTTCTCGGGCAAAATAAAAAAAACAGCAGTTTTCTTTGGAGAAGAAAGAAAAAAACATTATCTTTGCAAGCGAAGGGCTTTTTACCTTTGACATTGGACTTTAGACTTTTAACATTATGGCAAAATATCTTGACCCGAAAGCAGACCTGACCTTCAAGAAGGTGTTCGGAGAGCAGAAAGACCTGCTCCAGAGTTTTCTCAATGCCGTGCTTCCTTTGAAAGAAGGTACTGAGATTGAGTCTCTGGAATACCTCTCGCCTGAGATGGTTCCTGAGAATCCTGCTAAGAAATACTCGATTGTGGATGTTCGTTGTACGGATAATCACAACCGTCAGTTTATCGTGGAAATGCAGATGTACTGGACGGAGGATTTCCTTCAGCGTGCACTCTTCAACACATCAAAGGCGTATGTCCGTCCGCTTGAGAAAGGGGATGGATATGACGAACTGCGTCAGGTGTATTGTGTCAGCATCATTAATGATATTGCCTTCCCTAATCTGAAGGATGAGTTCTATCATCGCTATGTACCGGCTAACATAGAGCATCCGGAGAATACGATAAAGGGCTTTGAGACCATATTCCTTGAGTTGCCAAAGTTCCGTCCGTCAAGCGTGAGCGATAAGAAGATGATGGTGCTCTGGCTGCGCTTCCTGACAGAGATAAATGAGCAGACGAAGGAGATTCCAGCGGAGATGATGGAGAATAAATACATCAGCAAGGCGGTTGGAATTGTAGAGCAGTCGGCATATACCGATGCCCAGCGCATGGCATACGACAAGTTCTGGGACGAGATAGTTAGTGAAAGAACTCTCATGAAGGGCTATTTCCGTCAGGGGCATGCGGAAGGGCATGCGGAAGGACGAGCAGAAGGGCTTGCTGAGGGGCTTGCTGAGGGGGAAAAGAAAGGTCGTGCAGAAGGACTGGCGGAAGGACGTGCAGAAGGACGTGCAGAAGGACTGGCGGAAGGCGAGAAGAAAGGACGCTATGATATTGCTCGAAATCTTCTTGCAATGGGACTCCCGAAAATGTCCGTCATGCAAGCAACTGGATTGACCGAGGAAGAGATTGACAAACTTTGATTCATGCAGACTCTATCGTAAGCAATATTGGGCGTAAGACTGCGTATATAGCATCAAAAAGAGGATTTTGGAACACCTCCATCGTACACAATAGAGAAAACAAAGGGAGGTAACTCACGTTATTTACAACAAGAACATTGGAAGAATATCTTGCTTATAATACAGAAGTAAACATTTTCTGCGTATAGATAATAACAAAATCGGCATTCATCAATATGACGAATGCCGATTTCTTTTATTCTTTCTACTTTCCTCTAAATTACTCACCAAGCATCTTAGAGATCTCAGCAGCCTTTTCGGTCTCACCGAGAGCGTTGTAGATCATACGGAGCTGATAAGGCCAGTTAGAAATAGTCTCACGGTTTGGATCAAGCTGACGAACCTTCTCATAGTAAACCACAGCCTCCTTGAGAACTTCCTTAACCTTGGCATCATCCTCAACGGAAATCTTACCGTTGTTGCTGAGCTTCTCGTTGAGGTCGAAGCCCTTAGAGCTTGCACAAACACCGAGGTTGAACCATACAGCCGTGAAAGCTGGATCAATCTCTACAGTCTTCTTGAAGTTCTTGATAGCCTCATCCCAGTTACGATCATTCATTGCATTCTCACCCTTGATAGCGTAAGCCATCTTGTTGTTTGGGTTAGCTGCGATAGCATCGTTGAGGATCTTATCTGAAAGCTGCTTCTCGCCAATCTGGTTGTAGAGAGAAGCAATCTGAGCCATATACTTCTCAGCATTGATCTCGTTGAGTTTCTTGAGATATGCGATTGTATCAGACTTTGTCTTGAGGTTCTTTGTGAGTGCAGAAACGAGATACTGCTCTGCATTCTCCTTTACATCATCACACTTGAGAGCCTTCTCTGCATAGTTAGCAGCCTTGTTCCAGTCCTCCTTATTATAGTATGCAGCAGCAGCAAAGAACTGAGCATAGCCAATGTATGGATCACCAGCCTTGAGGGCCTCAGCGAAGAGTGGGCTTTCAGAAGAGTTGATGTAAGCATTTGCAAGGACGAGCTTCTTGTCAGGATCAGTTGTCTCATTAGCAGCATTGATAAGAACAGTACGAAGGTTAGCAAGACGATCTGCGTTCTTCTTACGGAACTTAGGAGCAACCTTTCCCTTATCGTTCGGCTGGTTGTCGAACTCGTCACACTTCACGGCTTCATTGAGGGAATTAACGATAGGAAGGTATTTTTCATACTCAACCTTAGTCTTGTTCATATTAGCGAGTGTAATAGCGTTGAATGCCTCGTTTGTCTCTTTGTCAAGAATCTCAACGAGTTGGTTGTAACCCTTAGCCTTCTGCTCAGCAGAAAGACCAGAGAGAGCACCATTCAGAGTAGCTGTTGCCTCTGCGTAAGACTTTCCTTTCATCTGCTTTACTATATCCTGAGCAAATGAAGTTGTAGCAAATGCTGCTACAAGTGCGGTGAAAATAAATTTCTTCATAATTGTTGAATTTTGACCCACCCCCATACCACATCCCATAAAGGGAGGGGAATAGATAGCCTTTATCGTTATAGAGGGTATGGCTTGTTAATTTTTAGTTTTTAGCTGTTATTATTTATTCTTTATTTTTTAACCCCATCCCCTTTATGCAGACTTTACTATCCACAGGGCTGGGGGTGAGGTCTTTCTTTACTCTTCAGCTGTTCCTTCTGCATCCTGAGAATCTACTTCCTCTGCATCGTCGAACTCTTCCGGATCCTCGTCAACGTGCATAACCTTGCAGACGCTTGCGATGTAGTCGTTCTTCTTCTTGAGGTCAATGAGCTTGACACCCTGTGTGCCACGACTCATTACACGACAACCAGCAACGGCGAAGCGGATAGTGATACCAGACTTGTTGATGATCATGAGATCCTCATCGTCCTGTACGTTTTCGATAGCGAGGAGTTCACCAGTCTTATCGGTGATGTTGAGAGTCTTGACACCCTTAGTACCACGGTTGGTAACACGGTAATCCTCTACCTTTGTACGCTTACCATAGCCCTTGTCGCTGACTACCATTACGGTATCGTTGTCAGGATCGTTGACTACAATCATACCAACCACGTAGTTATCAGGATTATTCTCAAGATCGAGGTTCATACCACGAACACCAGTAGATACACGACCCATTGTGCGGATTGTTGACTCGTTGAAACGAACTGCTCGACCGTTACGGCTTGCGAGGATAAGCTCGTCAGTACCGTTGGTGAGCATTACGTTTACAACCTCGTCGCCCTCGTTGATATTGATAGCTATAACGCCCTTTGAGCGTGGGTGTGAGTAGTCGGCAAGGCGTGTCTTCTTGACAACACCGCTCTTTGTTGCGAATACCACATTATGTGTCTGGAGGAACTGCTCGTCAACGAATTTCTGGCTCTTGATAGCGAGAACGGCATTAACAGAATCGCCAGCCTCAAGCTGCAAGAGGTTCTGAATGGCACGTCCCTTAGAATCCTTGGCACCCTCTGGAATCTCGTAGCACTTGAGCCAGTGAACACGTCCCTGACGGGTGAAGAACAGAAGCATATCGTGAGCATCGGCAGCATAGAGGAACTCTGTAAAGTCTGACTCACGAGTACGTGAACCGCGTGAACCTACACCGCCCTTTGACTGCTGCTTGTACTCGTCGAGCAATGTACGCTTGATATAGCCGAGATGGCTGATGGTGATAGCCATAGCATCGTTTGCATAGAAGTCCTCTGGGTTGAATTCCTCCGATGTATATTTGATCTCTGTACGACGCTCATCGCCATACTTCTCCTTAACCTCCAAGAGTTCGTCCTTCATCACCTTCTTGCAAAGCTCTGGATCATCGAGAATCTGCTGCAAGTAAGCGATGAGTTTCTCAAGTTCCTCATATTCAGCATGAAGTTCCTCAACACGCAGACCTGTGAGCTGTGAGAGACGCATATCAACGATAGCCTTTGACTGGAGTTCGTCGATATTGAAACGCTCCTCCAAAGCACGCTGTGCATCAGAAGGACTCTTTGAAGCGCGGATAATCTTAACAACCTCATCAATATTGTCAACGGCAATGATCAAGCCCTCAAGGATATGAGCGCGTGCCTCAGCCTTCTTCTTATCGAACTTGGTACGACGGATGGTTACGTCATGACGATGCTCCACGAAGTACTTCACACATTGCTTTAGCGTGAGGAGGCGTGGACGCCCCTTAACGAGTGCGATGCAGTTTACGGAGAATGAGCTCTGGAGATTTGTCATCTTGAAGAGCTTGTTCATCACCACGTTAGCATTCGCATCACGCTTCACGTCAACGACGATACGCATACCCTGACGACCAGTCTCATCGTTCACGTTAGAGATACCGTCAATCTTGCCTTCCTTTACAAGCTCTGCAATATACTCGATGAGCTGCTGCTTGTTTACGCCGTAAGGAATCTCGGTAACGACAATCTTATCGTGAGAGTCATCAGACTCGATTTCTGCCTTTGCACGGATAACGATACGGCCACGACCTGTCTCGTATGCATCCTTAACGCCCTGAATACCATAGATATAGGCACCAGTTGGGAAGTCTGGAGCCTTGATATACTGCATCAATCCATCGGTATCTATGTCAGGATTGTCGATATATGCACAGCAACCATCAATAACCTCACCAAGGTTATGGGTAGGGATATTAGTAGCCATACCTACAGCGATACCGTTACCGCCATTTACCAGCAGGTTAGGAATCTTTGTAGGCATCACGGTAGGCTCAGTGAGGGTATCGTCGAAGTTGTTAGCCATATCAACGGTATCCTTCTCGAGGTCATCCATGATGTGCTCACCCATCTTGCTAAGGCGACACTCGGTGTAACGCATGGCAGCAGCAGAGTCACCATCTACTGAACCGAAGTTACCCTGACCGTCAACAAGCGTATAGCGCATATTCCAGTCCTGTGCAAGACGCACGAGGGCACCATACACAGAAGAGTCACCATGTGGGTGATATTTACCGAGCACCTCACCTACCACGCGGGCACATTTCTTGTAAGGGCTCGTACTTGTATTGCCGATGCCGAGCATACCGTAGAGGATGCGTCGGTGAACCGGCTTGAATCCGTCACGGACATCAGGAAGGGCACGTGCCACGATAACCGACATAGAGTAGTCGATATACGAAGACTTCATCTCTTCCTCGATGTTGATCTTGATAATTCTATCACGATCAAAAGTCTGTGTTTCGTCTGTCATTTATTTTTGGTTGATATTTTTTACGTCAAAACCGCGTTTTTGGCGGTTTTTAGCGTCTCTGACGCGTTTTGCATTATTTTTTGGACTGCAAATATACAACTTTTTTTTTACATGACAAAGGCTTACACGCGTTTTTTTAGGATTATTAAGAGTGGTTTTTCGTAAATAACATTTCCAACGCCCAACCGATATAATATTATTCCATATTCAAAGGTTCAAAACCATTAATCCTCCTCCATTTCAAAACAGAGGCAGGCCTATGACACTTGCACTTTTTTTTCAACATAAAAAACACAAACTTTTCCTGTTTTTCTTCGTGATATTGACTTTTTTTGTTTACCTTTGTTCCCGAAATGAGCAATATCCGAACATACGAAATAAACATATTGTGTATATGGCAGGAAACTGTTATAAACACAATATGATTAAATATTAGTTTTATGAAAAATATAAAAACGATTGTTGCATTATTATCTTTGTTCTTGTTGTGCAGTTGCCATACAGTAGTAGGCAATTGGTTGGAGAGGTATGCCGATAATCATCTTACCTTTGGGGAAGAGAATGCACATCAAGGACTTTTCCGTGTTGATGGGTGCTATATTTGTGGCTCTGTTGAAAGAATGGATTCCACATGTGTTGGAGGTTATGTTTTTTATCCAGATGGGATATGTGCAGAATTTGGCTTTGATAAAGCTAAAAGAGATAATGGTAGAATAGACTTTGGTAATAGTCTGTCATTTGGAAATACATTAGAAGATATATTGTATCCCCAAAAGTGGCCTGGAATGGTTGGGGTTTATGAGATTCGGAAAGATACTGTGTATTGTGAAATGTATCGTTGGATGGATTTGTTACATATAAGTTCTGAATGTTGGGGGTATAAATTCGCAATAAAAGATTCTTGCACATTGGAAAGTAATAGAATGCATGATAGAAATGGTGATTATAATTTCCACTTTGTTCCCTGCACCAATATTGTTTATCCACGTGCAAAATTAATAAAGGATAGAAAATGGATGTGGAAAACAAAAGAAGATTGGCTGAAATATAAGGAAAGCAAGAAAAAGTGAGTTGAAAGTTTTTCACCCATATCTCTCATTCGGGAGATATGGGTGTTCTGTTATATGGAGACAAGGCTGTAAGTCAAGGCTCAGACTAAGTAATAACTTAATATGAGAGTCTCATGAACTATTTGCGGAAGCTATTTTGATAATGCGAAACTTGAAATGCATAATTGTTTTTCATAGTCATAATTGTCGTTGGGTGTATGTGTTTCGTCTGTCATTTATTTCTGGGTTGTTTTTAGGTTAAAATCGCGTTTGGGGGGGATTATTAAGAGTGGTTTTTCGTAAATAACATTTCCAACGCCCAACCGATATAATATTATTCCTTATTCAAAGGTTCAAAACCATTAATCCTCCTCCATTTCAAAACAGAGGCAGGCCTATGACACTTGCACTTTTTTTCAACATAAAAAACACAAACTTTTCCTGTTTTTCTTCGTGATATTGACTTTTTTTGTTTACCTTTGTTCCCGAAATGAACAATATCCGAACATACGAAATAAACATATTGTGTATATGGCAGGAAACTGTTATAAACACAATATGATTAAATATTAGTTTTATGAAAAATATAAAAACAATTGTTGCATTATTTTCCTCGTTCATACTTTGCAGTTGCCATACTGTTGTTGGCAATTGGTTGGAAAGACATGCTGACAATCATCTAACCTATGGGGAAAAGAATGCACACCAAGGACTTTTCCGTGTTGATGGAGCATATATAGCATATACGAAAGAAGAAATAGAATCAGATTCCGTTCATGGAAGTATGGCTTTTGTTTTTTACCCGGATGGAGTATGTGCAGAATTGGGTCTTCGTTTTGTTATGGATAATGGCATTGTTGATTTTGATAAGAGTGTGTATAGGGAAAAAATATATCCAAAGCAATGGTATGGCATGATGGGAGTTTATGAGGTGCGTAATGATACTGTGTATTGTGACATGTATCGTTGGGCGGATTTGTTGCATATTAGTACGAGTTATGAAAAGTATGAGTTTGTAATAAAGGATTCATGTACTTTAGAATGTAACCGTTTTGTGAGTGAAACTGGATTCATAAATTGGCACTTCGTCCCTTGCACAAATATTATTCGTCCGCGAGAAAAGTTCATCAAAGATAGGAAATGGATGTGGAAAACAGAAGAAGATTGGCTGAAATATAAGGAAAGCAAGAAAAAGTGAGATGAAAGTTTTTCACCCATATCTCTCATTCGGGAGATATGGGTGTTCTGTTATATGGAGACAAGGCTGTAAGTCAAGGCTCAGACTAAGTAACAACTTAATATGAGAGTCTCATGAACTATTTGCAGAGGCTATTTTGATAATGCGAAACTTGAAATGCATAATTGTTTTTCATAGTCATAATTGTCGTTGGGGGTCTGTGTTTCGTCTGTCATTTATTTCTAGGTTGTTTTTTTAGGTTAAAATCGCGTTTTGGGGGGATTATTAAGAGTGTTTTTTTCGTAAATAGTGAGTTCGACGAAAATAAAAAAACGCTTGCGCTTTGTTTTGAAAACATTAATTAAGACTGGAATTAAAACATTAATTTGGACAAAAATTGATGAGAGTCTAAGCCGTAAGGCTAATTAATGTCACAATTAATGTTCATTAATGTCCTAATTAATGTTATGCGACAGCAAAAGAAAAATCGTCGAATTCACGTTAAATAACATTTCCAACCGACCAAATGGATTTTCTTATACCCTAAAATTTCATTTTTCCTGACTTTTGATATTTTGTTTTTAACGCAGGAAGAAGGGGATTTTCCATGCTTCAGGTTCGTTCTTCCTCTCATAACTCTCCTATGCTCCTCCCCTGTTCCTCCCAAGTAAGCTCGATGATAATACCATTATAATACCATTATATTACCATTATAATACCATAATAATACCATAAAGTATGGTAATTTAATGGTAATATAATGGTATCTTTATGGTATTTATATGGTATTAACATAGGAGGAAGAACGAACCTAAATAGGTTTTGCTTCCTCGATGTTTCTTGTGCATGAGAATTCTCCCAACAACATTTCCCTTATTTCCTTGGCGATATCAGATTTTTTGTTTACCTTTGTCTTCAAAATGAGTTATGTCCAAACTTACGGAATAAAACATACGATTAGTTTAAAGGTGCATATAATAAGTAAATCAACAATAAAATTAAACAATGAAGACAAGAATAGAGATAAAAAAATTGCTATTAGGATTAGTTTTAGTATTTTGCAGCAGTATCGCTAACGCAGGTGAATATCAATACTGGGACGACCTTGATGAAAACTCAAGATCAGAAATCATCAAGTCTATTGACGTTGACAAAAACATCATGAAACTATATTTGCATGAGATGAAAATATCTCACAACGATACTTCAGAAGCAATAATAGACACATTATGTTCTTCAACAGAAGGCAACAAAAAAATGCTTCACTTCTATGTCTTAAATGAAATCGTAAGTACAGCAGATGAAGTTGTTGCATATATTCTTGGAGAATATTGTATCAAATACGTTAACGAGAATACAGATTATGCCTTGGAATATTTTAGTAAGCATCAAGACGTTGCCAATAAATATGCCGAGATAATTGCAGATGAATTGCATAGAACTCTATGCGATACAAATCTTTCTCAATATGAGCAAATTCTGCTTAATTCTGCGAAAAGCGAATATGCAAAGGAGTATTTACCTGTATTTTTCAAAGAAGTAAAACGCGTATTAAGTAAATATGCAAAAATTCCTGCTTTTGATTGTTTTAATGAATAATTTAACGTGAATTCGATGAATTTTCGACGAAACGGATTTCCGTGTAATTTTATCGTATAATAATAAAGGAAACGGATTTTTCTGATTTATCTGATAGCTGGCGCAGTAATGATACCGATTTTGTGCAGTATCACGCCATTCTTTTTTATTCAAACACATCCTCTACGCTTGGACCTGTATCTTCTTTTCCTCCCGATGATGCACAGGCATCATATCCGTGAGGAACATCAAAGGTGTCATTCTCTGAATATGGAAGGGACTCGTCCTTATATACCTTTTGTATATAATAAGCATAGATAGGGAGCGCCATAGAGGCACCCTGTCCGTAGAACATATTGTCGAAGTGGATGTCACGATCCTCACCACCTACCCAACAGCCGCTTACGAGATTAGGCGTAACTGCCATGAACCACGCATCAGAATTGCGGTTGGTAGTACCTGTCTTACCACCCATCTGAGCCTTGATGCCATACTTGAAACGCAAGCGTCCACCAGTACCGCCATCAATAACACCTTGCAGAAGGGCAAGCATCTTGTATGAGCTTTCCTCAGAGATAACCTCAGTTACACGAGGCTCGAAACGCGCCACCACATTTCCTTCGTTATCCTCAATACGGCTTACGAGCATTGGGGCACAACGTATTCCTCGATTGGCAAAGGCTGTATATGCGCTAACCATTTCCGCTACGGTAATATCACAAGGACCGAGACAAAGTGCCATCGACGGAACTATCTCTGGGTTGTTGATACCATACTGACGAAGCAGAGAAACGAACTGTTGCGGGTCGAGCTGGCTCATGAGATATGCGCTTACCCAGTTGCTTGACTGTGCCAATCCCCACTTGAGAGTTACCATCTCGCCTGCACGCTTTGTGTTGCTGTTACGAGGTGTCCAAGGCTGCCCGTTAACCATATAGGTCTGCTGAGAGTTAGGAGCCTCGTCGCAAGGAGAGAAACCGTTCTCCATAGCAAGTGAATAGAGCAGAGGCTTCATAGTTGAACCCACCTGACGGCGACCGTTAGAAGCCATGTCATACTGGAAATGTGCATAGTTCAATCCTCCCACATAAGCCTTCACCTGTCCGGTCTTAGGATCCATGCTCATAAAGCCAGAGCGCAGGAATGACTTATAATAGCGGATAGAGTCGAGAGGCGTCATGGTTGTATCAATCTCACCTTTGTAAGAGAAAATTGTCATCTCCACAGGAACATTGAACGACTTGCGGATTTCCTCGTCAGAATATCCCTCTTTCTTCATACCACGATAGCGGTCACTCTGAGTAATAGAGCGATTGAGAATATTATCAATTTCCTTCTTCGTGAGCTGTGTAGAGAATGGTGCATTCTTTTTGCGACTGTTCTCCTTATCGAATGCAGGTTGCAGATACTTTGCTACATGGGCATAGACAGCATCCTCGGCATATTGCTGCATACGAGAGTTTACGGTGGTATATATCTTCAGGCCATCCTCATAGATGTCATAGTTACGACCGTCCTTGTTCTTGTTCTTATTACACCAGCCATAGAGAGGGTCCTGTTCCCAGGCAATAGAGTCAATAACAAACTGCACCTTCTGCCAAGACTGATACTCAGAGCGGACTGGCTTCGTTGCAGTCATATATTTGCGCAGATACTCACGCAGATAAGTTGCCGAGCCTTCCTTATGGTCTGTACGCTGGAAATTGAGTTTGATAGGTTCCTTTGAATACTTCTCATAGTCGGCATCTGTGAGATAGCCTTCCTTACGCATCTGGGAGAGCACCACGTTACGACGCTCAAAACAGCGATTCTCATGGCGCACAGGATTGAAATAAGAAGGGTTCTTGCAAAGACCAACGAGAAGTGCCGCCTCCGTGACGGAGAGGTCTCTTGTGCCCTTGCTGAAATATGTGTGGGCAGCGGTCTTGATACCCACGGCATTATGGAGGAAGTCGAACTTGTTGAGGTACATAGCAATGATCTCCTCCTTGGTAAAGTTACGCTCAAGTTTTATGGCTATAACCCACTCTATCGGCTTCTGCATGACACGCTCAAGAGTAGAGTGTGCCTTCTCAGTATAGAGCTGCTTGGCAAGCTGCTGGGTAATGGTACTACCACCTCCGGCACTCTCCTGCCCGAAGATACCACGCTTCACGATGGCACGAGAAAGAGAGATGAAATCAATACCCGAATGCTCGTAGAAACGCGCATCCTCAGTAGCGACGAGAGCCTGTATTACATTAGGCGAAATGTCCTTGTAGTGTGTCTGAATACGATTGTCACTACTGCGGCTCCAGGTGCCGAGCGTCTTGCCGTCTTCACTAATAATCTGAGAGGCATATTTGTCAATAGGATTCTGCAATGCCTCCATATCAGGCATGTAACCAATCCATCCATTCCAGATGGCGGTGAAGGTAATTGCCGTGGAGATAATTCCCAACACAAGCACTACCCAAAGTGTGTAAATTATTTTTTTGCGCATCATTTTCGATATTTGAATGCAAAAATACAATAATTCTTTGGAAAATAGCACGATTTTTGAAAAATTATGATTAACTTCGCATCCGAAAACCAAAAATGACAATTTTGGAGATGGAAAAACATAATTTTGTTACGATTGCACTTGATAAGTATGGCACAAGAGTTCGAGAAGCATCCTAACAGAGAGCTGCTCAAAGGTCGTGTGGTGGCAACACTATTCTTCGAGCCTTCCACACGCACACGTCTTTCATTCGAAACAGCGGCCAACCGTCTGGGCGCTCGTGTCATCGGTTTCTCTGATGCCAAGGTGACAAGTGCCACAAAGGGCGAGACACTGAAGGACACCATCCTTATGGTTTCTAACTATGCCGATGTGATAGCCATGCGCCATTATATAGAAGGAGCAGCACAATATGCTTCCGAGGTGGCTCCTATCCCTATCATCAACGCTGGCGACGGTGCTCACATGCACCCTTCACAATGTCTGCTCGACCTGTATTCTATCTACAAGACTCAGGGCACTCTCGACAATCTGAACATATACCTCGTGGGCGACCTGAAGTATGGACGTACAGTTCATTCGCTCATCACGGCTATGCGTCATTTCAACCCTACATTCCATTTCGTAGCCCCGGATGAACTCGCAATGCCACAGGAGTATAAGATGTATTGCCACGAGCACGGCATCAAGTATGTGGAGCATACAGAGTTCAACGAGCAGGTTATTTCCGACGCTGACATTATATATATGACGCGCGTACAGAAGGAGCGTTTCTCTGACCTTATGGAATATGAGCGCGTGAAGAACGTATATATCCTTCACCGTGATATGCTCAAGCTCACCAAGGCCAACATGAAGATTCTTCATCCGCTGCCTCGCGTCAACGAGATTGCATACGATGTGGATGACGATCCACACGCATACTACATTCAGCAGGCTGGTAATGGTCTCTATGCTCGTGAGGCTATCTTCTGCCATTGTCTCGGAATTACGTTGGATGACATCAGAAATGATAAGACGATAATAAATTAGAAGACCCTCCCCCCCTGTCCTGCGGACATTCCTTCCCGATAAAGGGGCAGGGATGTCCGCAGAAGGGAAGGATGAATTCTAAGTCAATATTAATCCTAAATAATAACCCGAATGGCTATTCTGCGTTAGCCTCTTGCCCCTTTACGGGGAAAGATGCCCGCAGGGCAGAAAGGGGTCCTTTTTATATGAACAAGAAAGAACGTTTGGTTGCCGCCATTGAAAACGGCACCGTTATTGACCATATTCCATCTGAGAAAACTTATCAGGTGGCATCGCTCCTTGAGTTGCATAAGCTCACCGAGCCTGTGACAATAGGTTACAACTTCCCATCAGAAAAAGTGGGCAAGAAAGGAATCATAAAGGTTTCCGACAAGTTCTTCTCTGACGAGGAAGTGTCACGACTCTCCGTAGTAGCTCCAAAGGTAGTGCTGAGCATCATCAAGGATTATGAGGTTGTGGAGAAGAAGACCGTTGAGACTCCTAATGAGCTTCACGGAATTGTGAAGTGCAACAACCCTAAGTGCATTACGAACAACGAGCCTATGGCCACTTACTTTACAGTAGTGGATAAGCTTGCAGGTACCGTCCGTTGTCACTACTGCGATAAGGAGCAGGATATAAGGAAGGTGAAGTTGTGTTAAAAAGGCCCTCCCCCTTACCCCTCCCATAAAGGGAGGGGAGTGATTTGTTTTTTTTCGCTAATGTGACCTATAAAGGCAATATAAAAATACCAATCTGATTCTTTTAAAATCGGATTGGTATTTTTTATGTGATAACATCACCCTGCCCCTTTGATTTGAAGTACATTCTACTCCCCTCCCTTTGTGGGAGGGGTAAGGGGGTGGGTCTTATCCTTTACTTGCCTTCTTCCTCTCGTTATGATCAAGGATAATCTTGCGGATACGCATTGACTGAGGAGTAACCTCAACCATCTCGTCCTCCTTGATATATTCAAGACATTCCTCAAGAGAGAGAACTGTGCGAGGGATGATGCGAGCCTTATCATCAGTACCAGAAGCACGAACATTGGTGAGCTGCTTTGCCTTCGTAACATTGATCACGAGGTCAATCTCATGGATGTGCTCACCAACCACCTGACCAGCATATACTTCCTCACCTGGATCGATGAAGAACTTACCACGATCCTGAAGCTTGTCAATAGAATAAGCGAATGCTGTACCTGTCTCAAGCGCAATCATACTACCGTTAGTACGGCGGATAATCTCGCCCTTGAATGGCTGATACTCCTTGAAACGATGTGCCATGATAGCCTCACCCTGTGAAGCTGTAAGTACGTTGGTACGGAGTCCCATGATACCGCGTGAAGGAATGTCGAACTCAATGTTCACGCGACCGCCCTGACTCTCCATAGATGTCATCTCACCCTTACGACGGGTAACCATATCTATCATCTTACTTGAGAAATCCTCTGGCACGTTGATTGTGAGTTCCTCTATAGGCTCACACTTCACACCGTCTATCTCCTTATATATAACGGTAGGCTGACCAACCTGAAGCTCGTAGCCCTCACGACGCATTGTCTCAATAAGCACAGAGAGATGAAGCACACCACGTCCACTGACTACCCACTTATCCGTAGAGTCCTCGAAAGGACGAACACGAAGGGCGAGGTTCTTCTCAAGTTCCTTCTGCAAGCGATCGTTGATATGGCGTGAGGTAACGAATTTACCTTCCTTACCGAAGAAAGGAGAATCGTTGATAGTGAAGAGCATTGACATTGTAGGCTCATCAATAGCAATAGGTGTCATTGCCTCTGGATTTTCGAAGTCACAGATGGTATCACCAATCTCGAACTTCTCAAGACCAATTATAGCACAGATATCACCACTCTGCACGCTATCCACCTTTGCGTGTCCCATACCGTCGAACACGTGAAGCTCCTTGATCTTTGTCTTCTCGAAAGTGCCGTCACGATGTGCTATAGTCACGTTCTGACCTTCCTTCAGCTCACCACGATGAACACGACCAACGGCGATACGACCAGTATAGTTAGAATAGTCAAGCGATGTGATAAGCATCTGAGGAGTACCCTCAAGGTGCTCAGGAGCAGGTATAACCTCAACGATCTTATCGAGCAGATAGTCGATATTGTCAGTTGGAACATTATAGTCCTCTGCCATCCAACCATTCTTTGCAGAACCATAGACAACAGGGAAGTCGAGCTGATCCTCAGTAGCATTGAGCGAGAACATAAGATCGAACACCATCTCATACACTTCCTCTGGACGACAGTTTGGCTTATCCACCTTATTAACAACAACGATAGGTTTCAAGCCCATCTGCAATGCCTTCTGAAGCACGAATCTTGTCTGTGGCATAGGTCCTTCGAAGGCATCAACGAGCAGCAGACAGCCATCTGCCATATTCAACACACGCTCTACCTCGCCACCGAAGTCCGAGTGTCCTGGTGTGTCAAGAATATTGATTTTTGTCCCCTTCCAAGTAATTGATACGTTCTTTGACAGAATCGTAATTCCACGTTCTCTCTCAAGGTCATTTGCGTCAAGTACCTGGTCAGAATTGTTCTGACCCTCACGGAACAACTTTCCGGCCAGCATCATCTTATCGACCAACGTTGTCTTACCGTGGTCAACGTGCGCTATCACGGCGATGTTTCTTATATCCTGCATAACTAAAAAATATATATATTTTCTTTCGGGGTGCAAAATTACTCATTTTCTGTGAGATGGGCAAATATTTGGGCAAAATTATGTACAATCAGCCATTTACTACCCACGATTTAGCATTATAAACCACGTTTTCACTACACTTTATGGTCGCCACCCCATAAATTAAGGGATCCCATCTCTTTCCGACTTTTTTAGACAACGACAACTTTAGAGATAATTTTCACTTTACTCCTAAATACATTGAACTCAGTCTGCTCAATCTATCCAATATGCAGTCGGAAAAATAAATGCTTAATGAAAAAAAACGCCTAAAAGATGCGAGGAAGTCAGATTTTATTACTACCTTTGCACATCATTCAGAATGATGACTTAAAAGGAATCGGTGTGAATTTATGTAATAATATACTATAACAAGAGTTTAATCAAAGAACAATTACACCAAAAATGAACAAAAAAAAGGTAATAGGGTACGTTTCAAAAGAAGACCCTTTTCACGACAAGGTAGCCTATAGCGGCACGATTTACAAACTTAGGGAATCTATTGAAATGGCTGGCTTTGAAGTAAAGTGGATTCCATACAACACAAATATAGCAACTAAACTGCTATATTATTTCATCATAGCTTCCATACGTATTTTCCACAAGAAAATATGCTTGACATATTTTTATTACCGCCCCTTTGTAAAATTATGCGCACGGGAGATAGACAAATGTCCCGAAGTGAAAGAATGTGACTATCTATGCTTCCCTCTTTGTGCCCCAATAGCTATTTACACAAAGAACGGCAAACCATACATCAACATTTCGGGGTATACAGTTCCAGATATGTTCGACTACTATTCCCATAATGTCCCACAAAAAGCGAAGGATATGGCTATCGAATTGGATTCTAAGGCAGCACAGAATGCCTTTGTCAACATCCGCTCGTCAAACTGGGCAAACGATGGCCTTATCAATTACTACCACTGCGACAGCAACAAGTGCCACTCTCTGGAGTACGGTCCTAACATCGATACAAAAGACATAAGAAAGGGACAGGCATACAACGGAGGACAGTTCAGGATCTTTTTCTCTGGTGTAGACTGGGAACGCAAGGGAGGCAAAATAGCCGTAGAGACCGTAGAGATTCTGAAGAGCAATGGCATTGATGCCCAACTGATTGTAGCAGGTCCAAAGAAATGCCCAGAAATCTGCAAGGGCAAGGATTACATTGACTTCGTTGGCTATCTCAACAAGAATAGCGCCAACGACTACGACAAATACCTGAGTCTATACGAAAACTCACATATTATGATACTGCCAACTAAAGCTGAGTGTGGTGCCATAGTCTATTCCGAGGCTGCCGCTGCGGGAATGCCCTGCTATACTTACCTGACTGGCGGAACAGGCGACTATGTAGTAAACGGAGTTAACGGATATGCACTTCCAGCGGGAGCACCTGCCAGTGCCTTTGCCGAACAAATCCTTTCAGACATAAAGAACAACCGTTTGCCTTCATTGCACGAAGGAGCTCTTAAACTCTTCCAAGAAAAGTTGAGTTGGGAGGCTTGGGCAAAGAGATTTAGCAAGATTATGCAGGAAGCCACAGCATAAGAATTGACCAAAAAGAAACATCCCCTTTCCGCAAAAGCAGAAAGGGGATATTTTTATTTTGAACCGAGAATGGTTCAAAAGAGGAAATCACTATGATTTCTTTCTATAGGTGAGGAAGAGCGATACGATGATTGCAATCACCAAAGCCACGAGACTTCCATATGCAATAGCCTCGGTTGTGTCGATAGTCTTTGGACGGAACTCAAGCACTACCTTATGACTACCGCCCTTGATGTTAATGGCACGGAGTACATAGTTCACACGACCAACCTCTACTGGCTGTCCGTCAACCGTGGCTGTCCATCCTGGGTAATATACCTCTGAGAATACCACTACTCCACCGTTCTTTGAGTTTACGTCATATCTCAGCTCATTTGGCGCGTATGATGTAATCTTAACCATTGATGTAGAATCCTGAGCCACGCTCTTACCAAGCACGCTCTCGAATTGCTTATCAGAAACAGCCACATTATGTAGGTTGACACTACCGATAGCATCAAGTTCCTGATTAGCATTATCCACATACTTCACCTCGCTAACCATCCAAGCAGCCCCCATAGCATACGGATTCATCACAGGAGTAGTAGCACCGCCCTGAAGTGGCATGATGAAATACTTGGCATTGAGCATATTCAGAATAGGATATACAGAATCACCATTCACCTTCTGCATATCACCCTGAGCCTCAACAATAGCTCCCATTGCCTTCTGCATCTCTGGTGAGATATATTTCTCTACGAGTTCCTGATAGCGACGGAGCTTAGCTGCATGATAACCACCGATGCTCTTGTGGAAGTATGATGTCTCATTCTCGTTGAACGTATTGCTGGCAAAGTTAAGCACTCGATAGTCTGGATCCTTGTCCTCAAGAATCAACTTATCAGTCTCAGTCATCTCTTGTGGGGCGGTGCGAATAGTGTTACTTACGAACATATCGTCATAGAGATAACGCTTGTTCACCTGCCACATATCCACAAGACAAAGCACCGTTATGATTGCAACCATCATTCCTGCTGACATCTTCTTCATCTTGTACACGAAGAGGGCGGCAAAGCCTATGAGAATGACAAAAACACTGCGCCAGCAGTCTGACTGGAATATAGCCACGCGAATGTCACGCAAGTTGGCAAGAAGCGGATTGAGCTGATCAGCAGGGAGCTGCGACAGAGCATTGCGCTCGGCAGGACTCACGAACTCATCAAAGAAGAGCGTTGGCATAAGGGCAAATAGCAATGCTATGCCTCCTGTCAGACCGAGTGAGAGATACAGGAAGTTGAGTTTAGGGAAACGCTTACACTTCACACAGTCAGGCTCCTCTATGAATTTCTTCAGCGCAAGCATCGCAAGGAACGGAATGGTGAACTCTGCAATGACGAGGATAGAAGCCACCGTACGGAACTTGGCATACATCGGCACATAGTCGATGAAGAAATCGGTGAACGGCATAAAGTTTCTGCCCCACGAAAGTAATACCGACAGTATGGTAGCTGCAAGCAATGCCCACTTTATACTACCATTGACAATGAACAATCCGAGGATGAAGAGAAGGAGCACGAAAGCACCTACATACACAGGGCCACTCGTACCTGGCTGAGTACCCCAATATTGCCCAATCTGCTGATAGATCTGGATGTACATTGGGTTAGCCTTCTCCTGCGCAATCTCATTTTCATAAAGAGGCACCGATGCACCACCCTTAGTATTAGGCACGAGCAGAGTCCATGTCTCGCTCAAGCCGTAGCTCCATTGGGTGATATAGTCGCGCTCCAAGCCAGAAGAAGTCTGATTACCAGTATCAGCCTTAACCAACTCACTCTTACCGCGCATACTCTCCTTCTGATATTCCCATGTGTGGTAGAGGTTGGAGATATTCGCACCTATACCCAATGCAGCACCTATGGCACATACAGCAGTAGCCTTCACAAAGTGCACATACCTCTTCTGACGAATGGCATCAACAAGGAAGCCGATGATAAGGAATGCGATGATGAAGAGATAGTAATAAGTCATCTGCACGTGGTTGGCATTCACCTCAAAGGCAGAGAAGATGCCCGTCACTATCAATCCTTGCAAGTACTTTCCCTTATATGCCAGCAATACGCCCGCAATCATAGGAGGCAGATAGGCAAGAGCCATCACCTTCCAGATGTGTCCGGCTGCTATGATGATGAAGAAATAGCTTGAGAAAGCCCATACCACAGCACCCAACGTAGCCAGATACCAACGGAAATCGAATGCGCGCAAGAGGATGTAGAAGCCGAGAAGATACGCAAACACATACCACACATTCTCAGGCAACCACAAGTGATATGCATTCATCACATTGTTCAAAGTGGTTGAAGACTCGTATGAAGGAGCACTCTGATAGGTTGGCATTCCGCAGAACGCAGAGCCTGTCCAACGTGATTTCTCACCAGTCTTCTCATAATACTCAGATGTCTCCTGTCCCAATCCACGTCCCGCAGACGAGTCATGACGGAAAAGAATCCTGCCCTCTGTATCGGCAGGGAAAAAATAGGCGAACGAGATGATTGCAAACAATACAACCACCAATACGTCCGGCCAGAAACGCTTTAATAATGAACTACAATTTACCATTTACAATATACAATTTCACACTTCCCACCAGATTAAGTCTTTAGCGGGATTGTTTTCGGATGACAACAGCGAAGCACTCGCACGAAGGAAATAATGTGTGTCAGCCTTAGGCTGGCACACGTCTCTGATTTCCGAGTGCAAAGATAATAATATTTTTTGTAAAAAACAAATGTTTTCTACACCGATTTAAAATTCAATTTCAACAAGGAAAACAGGCAAAAGCAAAATAATCCCCAAGACCCGACCTGGTCTTGGGGAAATATATTACGCGAACTAAAGTCGATTCTATTCGTCCTTAGCTTCATCTTCCTTCTGTTCCTCAGCATTCTGCTCTTCAGCTTTCTTACCGAGATAGGATGGTAGAGACATACCTGCCTGATCGAAGAGATCCTGCAATGGAGGGACTGACTTCATCAAGCCGCTGACAAAATTGGCAGTAGAGCCTTTCCCGTCAGTACTTGTGCCTGAATCCCAAACAGTAACCTTGTCGATATTGATACCCTTGACAGCCTCAACCTGAGTCTTCACGAGTTCTGGGAGTTTCTCTAACAAGAGAAGAGTATAAGCCTTTGTAGCATCACCGCCGGCAGCCTGAATCATCTTATCGTAGCCCTGTGCCTGCTTAGAGAGTTGCTCATAAAGACCCTTAGCCTGAGCCTCCATCTTAGCATAGATAGCTGCAGCCTCACCCTGAGCCTTCACCTTGATAGCCTCAGCTTCACCCTGAGCCTTGATTGCGACAGCGTCAGCCTCACCCTTGGCGTTGATAGCAAGAGCATCAGCCTGACCCTTTGCAGTAACACGGCGCTGCTCAGCCTCTGCCTCAGCAGAGATGACAATACGCTTCTTCTCAATATCCTGCGCAACGAGCACGTTGGCAGCCTGAGTACTACGTTCACGCTCAGCACGAGCTTCCTCGGCTTTCTGCTCAGCTGCATAAGCTTCCTCAAGAGCCTTAGCCTGTGCTATTTTCTCGGCAGCAACAGCCTTACGCTGTGCTTCAGCCTCGGCAGAACGACGTTCTGCATCTGAGTTCGCAATCTCAACCTTTGCCTGATTCTCACCGGCAACAGCCTTTGCGTTAGCCTCGGATGTGCGGATACGTGTTTCCTTTTGTGCCTCAGCCTCACCGATAAGACCAAGCTTATCCTGCTCTGCCACAGACACCTTAGCCTCGTTGTTTGCCTTTGCCTTACCTGTCTGACCGAGCTTATCCTGCTCTGCCACACGTACCTTTGCCTCGTTGATAGCCTTTGCAGCAGCCTCCTGACCAAGAGCCTCGATATATCCAGACTCATCATTGATATCGGTTACGTTCACGTTGATGAGACGGAGACCTATCTTCTTCAATTCAACCTCCACGTTGCCAGAAATTGCCTCAAGGAACTTGTCACGGTCAGAGTTCAATTCCTCGATACTCATTGTTGCGATAACCAGACGCAACTGACCAAAGAGGATATCACGAGCAAGTTCCTGAATCTGCTGTGCAGAAAGACCAAGCAGACGCTCGGCTGCAGCAGTCATACATTCCTCATCAGTAGAGATACCAACGGTGAAGCGACAAGGCACATCCACACGGATATTCTGACGAGACAAAGCATTTGTCAGGTTCGCATCAATGCTGATAGGAGTCAGCGACAGATATGCATAGTCCTCGATGATAGGCCACACAAACGCGCCGCCACCATGAACACACTTAGCCGATTTCTTACTTCCGCTGCCACCATAGATTACGAGAATCTTATCCGAAGGACAACGACGATAACGATTAATTACAGCTGCAAATAGTACTACAAGTACTACAATCCCAACAATAGGTAATGCCATTTCCATATTATTAAAGCGAGGCCTACGACCCCTTTCTGCCCTGCGGGCATCTTTCCCCGTAAGGGGCAAGAGGCTAGCGCAGAACGGATTGCCAGAGTCTTAGTCTTGATTTAAGTTAGATAATAAATATTTATTTAATGTTTTACAAATTCAACCAATTATCTTCCTTTCTGCGCCAGCCCCCTGCCCCTAACGGGGAAGGGTGTCCGCAGGACGGGAAGGGGTCTTTACTCCACCTTCAGCACATTTCCTTCCACAGCCACCACCTTAACTCTTTTACCTGTAGCGATAGTCTCACCTGTGCTTACGGCATCAAACTCGTGGATGCTTCCGTTCAAGCTTATCTGCACCTTGCCTTTTCCTTCGCCAGCAGCAGGAATGCGGAGATACACATCACAAGTCTTGCCCACGCAGTCCACAATCTTATAAGCACCATTATGCTCAAGTTTCTTCATTTTCCTGATAAGGAAGATAGTAGCATAGGAGAACAGACATCCAACGCTGATAGCCAGGAAATAGAGCACCGCCTTATTGGTGATGTCGCCATAAAAACTGACACCTGCCCAACCGAACCCAACGAAGAAATTAACGAGTGAACGGACAGAGAACAGACTTGCCGCTCCACCAGTATCCATTGTGTCACCGTCAAAATCGCCGACTTCAAAGTCAATATCGTGGTCCATACCAATCATCGTAAGGATAGCCTGTATCAGAAAGATTGTGGACGAAATAATTGCGCAGCCCCAGAAGACCTTCGCAGCGGGCTCTAAGCCCTGAAACCATATCAATAGATCATTCATAAGTAGTAAAATAATTTTAGGTTTGTCTTTTCATTCTTATCTCTTTTTTCCTTCAAAAGATTCAAAATCAGCCATCGCCTCTATCTTGCTTTCCACATTGTCAGGCAATTCGCTGAAGAAGTCGAGTTTCGTAATCTTCTCTATCTGGTCGATGCTCCTCAAAGCCTTACTCATAGGCTGATTTGCATCTGTATTTTCGTAGTAGAAGGCTATACCCTTCTCATTACCCTCCTTCAGACATACCACAACCTTGAAGAACGCATCAGGCACAGCCACCTTGTGTTCAACACCTATATATTCAGGTGTTTTCCTTTTATATATAGGACCGCACACTATGTATATACTGCCCATCTTCGAAGCCCATCTTCTGCAGGCTGACTCCAGGCGCTCCCATGAGCGATGGTTGAGTTCAGGCACCTGCGGACAGATATTCGACATATAGAAACAGTCATGCATCGCAGCAGCACTCCATTTCATGTCGCCAGCCGGACACATATGACCTCTGTCATAGCCAGACTCCTTGTAATCATAGAACGCAACACGATTCGCCATTGGCAAATCATTATCAGAAACAAATTCATAGCCCTTGCGGTCAAGTCTGCCATGCGCTTCAGCCGATGTCAGTTCCCATGCCACCCAGTCAGGATTATTCCTATCATAGTTGAAATACGATACATATCCCGTCTTCACAAGCAACTGACCATGTTTTCGACCTTTCACAGCATTTTTGAGAGTAACCAAAGGCTTTATGTCTCCACTCCTTGCATTTCCTGGTATTACCATTGCAGCCATCATACTCTTCTGAGTACCATCAGCGAGTTTTCCCTTGAGATACTGCAAGGCACTTGTCTGAGTCACCACGAAAGTGGCTACTACCAAAGCAAGAGCGAGGACACTATTTACAAGCCCAAAGCCTAATCTCTTGTTTCTTCTTTTCCTCATAGTCGGGGTGAGCAGACTCGAACTGCCGACCACACGCCCCCCAGACGCGTACGCTAACCAACTGCGCCACACCCCGATGCTTTAAATCAAAAATTAAAAATGAACAATTAACATGGGTATTTGCAGAAAGTTTACCTCAAACAGCCTACTCCGACAGGCATGTTAATTGTCAATTATTAATTGTTAATTCATTTTCTCTGCAAAGATATACATTTTATTTGATATCTGCAATTTTTTTACGCATTTTTTTTAGCGAAAGACTAAAGACGATAGACAAAAGGGGTAAACAATAACAATTTTGATAATTCTGACATTTCTTTATACTTTAGTCATAATCAAAATGTGAATATCGTAAACAAAACCATTAACGCCCCATAAAACGGGAACATTAACACTTAATTGTACTGCAAAAACCGAACACAATGCCTTCGTTTCAGCCAAACGCCTTCAAAATTCATGAAGCGATAACGAGGCTTTATCCTATTTCTGAACTCAAGCTCGTCATCATCAAAAACTGGATAGCCAAGCAAACCTCTGTGCATAGGCAAAATAATAGTCGATGCATTCTTTGCCTTCTTGAATTGCTTCTCATTTATGAGCAGCACCATTCTCTCCGCATTTCTGCCAATAGTGGTAAAAGACACATGATAGTCTCTCTGAGCAGGTTTTCTACGATACCCCATACCACTCGCCGGATAATAGTCACTCCAGCTATTTCTGATAGTATGCTCCATCATAATAGCAGGCTCGTCCCAATCAGCAAAATGATAGTTCACAAACAGGATTGCGAGATTCGTCAGAGCACCAAGGAAAATCCCCATAAGGAACGAGGAAGCAAGTCCCATATTGTGCCTGTCACGCCAATAAACGCTCATCAGCATAACCCAGACACATATCGGAATCCAGACAAACGACAGCATTAGCGTTTCATCAAAATACACATCTGCCATACCACAAGCAATCGGGAAAACGCATGGGACAACATAATAAAGCCATGATATTTCACGATCAGTATTATTCTTGACACCTGGCACACCACATCCCAGAATCATCAGCATAAGCTCCTTATCGCTCATATTGAGACCAACAAGCACGAAAGTATGCCATTCGTCACCGATCTTCAGCCTCAGCTTTATGCCATTATAGGGAATAAACATCAGAAAGTGCAGTCTCGCAACCTCACAGTCCTGAACCTGCCGCATATCAATCTTGGCATATTTTCGGGAAAAGGGGAAGAGCAAATTCCTATGTATGTTTATTTCGAGAAATCTGCCATCCGTACCAACGAAATCATTCTGCCGTTGCATACAGACGATGATATAGTTGAGGAACCAAGCAGATAGAAGCAAATAGACCACAGTCTCAATATTTGTGGAATACTCCTCTGGTCCGAGCATATCAATATCCACACGAGCCGACCAAACCTTAACCGCCTGTTCCGCACAATATGCCAAGCCGAACACAGCAGCCAAAACTTTTAGCCATAGCCATTTGCTGTATTTATAACATTCAACCATTTTTTTCCCGCTTTATTCTAAAAACGTGAAGCCGCAAAGGTTTATTATCCCTGCATCTTTATTTCTTTGCATAAAAGGTTTTCATACAGTTCATCTACCGTTGTTGCTCCATCACAGTTCCATCACAGTTCCATCGCTGCTCCATCGAAACGATGGACTATCGATGGACTATCGATGGATTATCGATGGATTATCTTCGAAGGAAAAGTCTTGCCTTTGCTGTCCTAATGAAAATCAGAAAATAAACTCATTCTATCTTTTTTTACAAAAAAATGCGAGAAAAATTGGGGAAATAATGATATTTTTATATCTTTGCATCAAAATTCAAATTAGACGTAATGAAAATCAAAAGACTGCTATACCTTGCTGTAATAACTGTAATAACATTAGGTATCTCAAATAATTCTGTGGCACAGAAAATGTCACATACGTTTGTGGTGGACGGAAATCTGCCCGCCCCAAAGGAAAAATTCAGCTCAACTAAAGGTGACGTAATTGCCAGCGTCTGGGCAAATGAAGAGAAAACTGGTAAAGTGATAGCTACAAGCTGGGGAGAAGACAATATGTATTATCCCGGTCATTCCGCTTTCTTCTATTGTCTGGTACAAGCATACGCTAATCACTATTCCTTGATACTATCACCAGACATCATCTGGACGGTTATAAGTCAAGGATTCAGCCAGTATGTCAATCAGGATCCAGAGGCTCTGAGAGACAGGATTGTATCTCACGAAGGAAAGATGACTCTTACCGTAGAAACCAAAGAGGATATTTATTCGCCTAACGTGAAATGGGACGAGATTCTTGATGGCTTTGACAAGCAGATAACCGAGAACACAAAGGGAAATATTGCAAATATGATGAGGGCAGACTTTTCCACTACAGGAAAGACCGAGCGCATAGCATCACAGATAACTCTGATGAGTTCTGTAAAGGCATATTTTGACTTTGAAGTATTAACATTTTCCTGTGGTATTCCGTCGATCACAATAGAAGGCACTCCAGAAGATTGGAAGAAGGTGATAGAGAAGACCGAGAATCTGAGGAAATATGACCTTGGATGGTGGGTAGATGATCTTACACCTATATTAAATGAGTTTGTATTAGCAGCAGAAGGCAAGGCAAACAGGGCTTTCTGGCAGAATATTGTGATGAAATTGCGTCCTGACGAATTTAGAGGAGGAGGAGGATGCAGTCCTGATATTCCAACGGAAGTAGATGGATGGTTTCTGAAACTAATACCTTTCGACAAGAACGGACGCACACCCAAAAAGGTTGCATACAATACAGAAGATATGCTTCCAAACGTTGCAAGTGCTCCATTCACCTATAAGGTTCTTGATGACCTTGGTAATACAATCAGCAGCACACCTATGGATATGATTGCAGGATTAGTAGGTGTTGATGTAGATTACCAAGCCAACACTATGCGCCCAAGAATAGGCTGGATGGTATGCGAGAGCTGCAAATCAACATTTGAAGAACAACTCGTAAACAGCGATGAGCTACATATCAAGAATTGTGTGCCAGAAGAACTCAGGCAAATAAAATATCTACCTTATCTTAATGTTTTTTTCGCAGATGAGCTGAGAATACCCGACTGGATGGACTCTTTGAAGATTGACAAAATCTATCTTAACGGTAAGATTTCGCCTGAACTGAAAAAAGAACTGAAAAAACATTTTCCTGACAGAGACATAAAGACTGAAAAGGGCTGCCAAATAATTTCAAAGACATGTCTGATGCCTGATGATTATGTTTTCCCCAACAAATATTTATGCTATTATGATGAAAAATGGCCAAATTATTCTGCTAAATTCGAAAAATTCTATGAATATATAGAAAAGAATAGGCGCATTCCTGCTTCTGAAAACAACAAAAAAGACAAAAGCAAAGGCGGTCGTGTGATATGGGTAGGATTCACCGTAGAGAAAGACGGCTCTGTTTCTGACGTTAAAATAGAAAGAAACATCAACATCAAGGAAGAATGTGAAGAAGAGGCTTTACGCCTTATAAGAGAAATGCCCAAATGGCAACCTGCCCGAAAAAAGATTAATGGCATAGAAACTCCAATTAGATGCAGGGAGTCGGAGTGTGTGGATTTCTAAATCATAATGCCATTTGCACAAGTTCTCTTGGTAGCGTGATTGTCCTTCTTCTGTCGTACCAGATGCGATTACTACCTTCCACCTGACGGACGGAATGTTTGGAAATGGCATAATAGTTTAGCTGATAGCTATCCATACACTTGGCAAATGCGCTTTTTATACGAGCACATTTCTCATTTATGGAGTTATCGAGCGGATTGACGAGGCGGTCTATTGTCTCGCAGATGATGTCTTCGCTCACCCTATTGCCCACCCGGCGATAGAGTTCCATGAGTTCATCACGATAGTCGCTCAGTCTCTTGAATTCAATACCCTCTTCGTGATTCAGGAAGAAGATATACAGAGCCTTATTGATAGGCGAGAGATTCACTTCCTTCTCGTATCTTGGCAACAAAAAACGATAGTCGCTCGTAATTTCAAGCGGACTAAGCCTTTCCTTTGCAGCCTCAATATTCAACTGCTGAAGAGCGGGCACGGTAATTGCATCGAGCAAGAGGTCATAGCGCCCTGCCCGACGCAGTTCTTCCGAGAGACCACGTAATTGCTCCGTGATTTGACTTTCCCTATCAGCCGTCGAGCTGAAACCTTCGGTAATACTCATTAATCTTCTTCCTTGGTTAAAGATGAGAGACCTTGCAGAAATCTGTTCTTCACCCTATTGAAAAAAGCTCGTGAAGGGTCAATGGGGTTCTCAGGAGAGTCTTTAGCCACTCCCCCCGCCCTCCCCCGTAGAGAGGAAGCCGATTCAACAACGGGGGAGCCCTGAGTTTCATGACTTTCGGAGTTATCAGGCTTTTCCTGAACTGCCAAGGCTTCAGGTACTTTCTTGGGGATTTCATTAGTAACATCTTCCTCTTCCCCCTCCACGGGGGAAGGGTTGGAGTTAGGGGTCGCAGGTGTCAGGCTCGTTCTTTTCTTTCTCTTCCCATATATCTCACTGATAATCTCGTCCATAGACACATCATCATCATACTTTCTGATAGGAAGGGCATTCTCAAAGCCTGTGGCAAGAATGGTAATCTTGGCATCCTCGTCAAGAGTGTCATCAATAGCCATACCCCAGATTACATCGATGCTTGGATCAAGTTCATCCATAAAGGCATCAATCTCCTCAAGCTCATCAACAAAAAGCTCGTGCTCCGAACTGGTGTAGATATTAAAGAGAATGCGTGTCGCCTTACTGATGTCCGAGCCATAGAGCAAAGGCGATTGCAAGGCATTGAGAACAGCATTCTGAACACGATGCTCTCCGCTTGCCCTACCAATTGACATAATAGCACCACCGCCATTCTTCATCGTGGTCTTCACATCCGAGAAGTCGGTCTGTATCTTTCCGTTAAGCGTTATGAGTTCTGAGATACTACGCACGGCATTCGCCATAACGGCATCAGCCCTACGAAGAGCTTCATCCACAGGAATATGCGAATCGCTGAACACCTTCGAGATCTGCTCATTATTGACAATAAGCAAGGCATCCACATTGGCACGCATCTCGTCAAGTCCCTTGAGAGCCTTGATAATCTTAGGACGCTTCTCGAAATAGAAAGGAAGGGTCACGATACCTACGGTCAAGAGCCCTTGCTCCTTGGCAATACCAGCCACCAAGGGACCTGCCCCCGTACCAGTACCACCGCCCATAGCGCATACTATGAACGCCATCTGTGTATGGTCGCTGAAAAGCCGTTTCAGTTCCTCTATGTTCTGCTCAGCCTCTTCTCTGCCTTTCTTCGGGTCAGCACCAGCACCATGTCCGCTCTTTCCGAGCATAATCTTTGTAGGCACAGGATTAACCGACAGACTCTTGCTATCGGTATTACACACCGCAAAGGTGACGCTCTGCATCCCCTCACGATACATATTCCCGACGGCATTACATCCGCCACCACCTACACCCACCACCTTTATAATATCGGTGGTGGTATCCTCTACTGGTCCGAAGACATCAAGTATTCCGTTATCTATCAATGCACTATTTGCCATTACCCACGTATAATTTATCGGCTACAAAATTACACAACTTTTCCGAGACTTGCAAGACACTTTCCCCAAAAATGTGTTTTGCAAGCCTTGCAGATTCCCCTTTCTCTCTGAACGACATTACCATTGCCGATGAAAAATAAGGAAACGGATTTATTGTTTCGTTAGTTAAATTAACAATAAATCCGTTTAACTTAAAAACTCGTCGAGCTTCAAGACTGCAAATCCCCAAATGTCTCTCAGGAAACTTTCTTTGCAAGGACTTTGGAGAGTTCCCCGAAGAGTTCAGATGCGTCGATGGGCTTGGCAATGTGTCCATTCATACCCGAATTGAATGCCTTGCGCTTGTCTTCCTCAAAGGCATTAGCGGTCATGGCGAGAATAGGAATATTGGCTTTTGCCTCGTCGGTTAGTTCTCGTATAGCCACGGTTGCATGATAGCCGTCCATATTCGGCATCTGGATATCCATAAGGATAAGATCATAATAGTTTGCATCAGCAGCCACGATCTTATCCACGCAAACAATTCCATCCTCTGCACGCTCTACCAAGAAGCCGACAGATGTGAGGATTTCCTGTGCAATCTCGGCATTGAGGTCGTTATCCTCTGCAAGAAGTATCCTCTTCCCTTCAAAGAGAGATTCATCAGCCTCTACATGAGGAGGCAAGACCTCAACCTGTTCGTCCGCAATGCGATGTGGCAAGGTGACGACGAAGGTTGTCCCGATCCCCTTCTTACTCTTCACGCGGATTGTTCCGTCCATGAGTTCCACAAGACGCTTCACGATAGGCATACCGAGTCCTGTACCTTCAATCTTGTTTGCCGTGGTGTTGTTCTCACGAGAAAATTCATCAAAGATCTGTGGAAGAAACTCCTCGGACATTCCCATTCCCGTATCGGAGACTGTGGTTTCATAGAGTACCCATCCCGCACGGTCACACGGAATCTCACGAAGTGCCATGTGCACCTTACCACCGGCATTGGTATATTTATAGGCATTCGACAGGATATTGAGGAACACCTCTCGCAGCTTTGTAGGGTCGCAATACACATTGATATGCTGAACATCAATCTCTCGTGTGAACTCAATATTCTTTGCTGCCATCATCTCGTGGAATACATAGAAAAGCGTATCGTTGAAACTCTTGGTATTCCAGGGCACTTCCTCCACAGCAACCGTACCTTTCTCTATACGTGCCATCTCAAGCACATTATTTATAATAGAAAGCAGCACCTTACTTGCCTCCTTGATCTTGCTGAGATAGTCTGCACGACGAGCAGGCTCATCAATATGCTTCTCAAGCAGGTCACGGAAACCGATGATAGCATTCATAGGAGTGCGGATGTCGTGCGACATATTGAAGAGGAAAGAGGTCTTTGCACTATTCGCAGCCTCAGCCTGCGTCTTTGCCCATTCCAGTTCGGTGTTGAGAGCAGAAATCTCCTCAAGGTGGTCTTTTTGATCCTCATAGGCATTGGAGAGTTGCATCTGATGCGTTTTAAGTTCATTGTTGAGCTGCTTCGTCTTCTTCATGGAAGTAAAGCTCTTAACCAACAGAATGCTTATGACGGCTATGATAATGGCAAGGAAGAGAAGTACAATACCAATGTTCGCCCTTATGAAATCGCCAAACGAGATCTGTGAATCCAGACGTGTATGCTTTGTCAGCGAAGAGTGAATCTCAGCAGACGACATCATGTTTGTAAGGCGACCAAGGATGGAATACAGGTAGAAATTCTCAGGCAGCACGGCAAACATGTGGTTCATCGTGGCTCCTGTTGACATTGATACCAGATTATGATTCTCGAATATCCTCAGCATCACTCCATAGCGATAGTTGCTGACAAGCATACAGTCAGCCTTGCCATTAGCCACGGCAAGAATACATTCTTCTGGAGTAGCACAAGGCACAAGTTCCCATTCCGGGAACTGATCCTTACCTATTGATCCATGACTCGGATTACTTGCATTTATGGCAAGGCGCTTGGGAATGGTCATGTCAAAGTCCTCTGCATCAGATTTTCTTATGACAAGCTGTTCCTCAATCTCAAGCACGGGATCGGTCAATAATATGCCCAACCTCTCTGCATCATACAAGCCGAGGCATATAGGGAATATGCAATCTACCTCTTTGTTCTTCAAGGCAGTAACGAGGGCATCGGTAGTAGGATATGGCGTTGCCTCAAAACGTATGTCGGCATTCTTAACGGCATTGGAAGTAACATAGATGAAATCCTTCAGGAGTCCGTCAACCTCGCCGGTCACCATATTTGTTCCACAGAAAGGAAGATAGCCTTCACGATACCCCACCCTTATAGCTCCATGATGCCTAACCCATTCAGCCTCCCTTGCAGAGAGGGTGCGGAAACTGCCAGAGTTTGCCATATACTTCTCGCTGAGCAGACGGTTATAATACATATTATTATGGAGTATCTGCTTCATGGCATTGTCAAGTTCATTCTTCAGATCCTGACGATCCTTGTTGATTACGAAGAAGAAATCAGAAGAACCGATAATGGATACCGGAATACAATGATTAAGGTTATGGTCTATTGCAGATACACTCACAACTGCATCAAGTTCGCCATTAAGCAGATATTCGGCAAAGTCCCTCTCTTGTCCGTCAATATGCACCACCTCTGCCTTTATTCCGTTTTCCTTTGCCCATTGCTCATATATTGATTCTTGGATGCTGCCTGAATTGATGCCTATCCTTTTGCCATTGAGCGTGTTGATATCTTCGGGATTTACCACGGTACTTGAGTTATCTATAAGGATATAGTATTCCTCACAACCCATAGGCTGGCTGGAGAAGAGCATTTTCTTGGCACGTTCTGGAGTGTAGGACACATCAGAAAGCATGTCTATCTCTCCCCTCTCTAGCATTTCGAGGAGGTCAAGCCAATTATCTTCCACGTATTCGTATGTCCAACCCGTGTATGCTGCTATTTTCTGTTGATATTCATAGGCATAGCCAGAACGACGCCCAAAGCGATCCGTGCTGTTAAAAGCGGACTCGTACCACCCAACTCGCACAACCTTCTTTGGCTTCGCATTAATATCTAAACCTATGAACAGGAAAATAAGTATATATGCTAACCATTTCATAGTACGTTATTTGATTACAAATGACGAATTACGAATTACCTTATTTCTATTACGAGCTACTTAGCCATTTGTAAAATGGTAATTTGCAATTCGTAATTCGTAATTCGCTCAACTTCTCTGTTTGCAAAAGTAGAAAATTTTCCTGAAACCACAAAACTTTCGTGTATGTTTTTCGCAAAAAAAGTTAAGTAAAGGTCTGTAGAATATTTTTTTTTGTACTTTTTTCATAAAAAATCCCTAAAAGTTTTGTTTTTTCACGGGAAATATGTACTTTTGCATCCAACCTCGGCTTTACTGCCGTTGGGGGATTTTATTAGCCTATAATTAAACATTAACGACTTATAACAAAAAAATTCAACAAAAAAACAGTATGATTAATCAACCAGTAGTAAAGCTTGGTATCGTAGGCGTTAGCCGCGACTGTTTCCCAGCAACCCTTACAAAGGCACGTCTCGCTGCCCTCATGGCAGAGGTTAAGAAAGCAGCTCTTCCAGAAGTATATGATTGCCCAGTAGTTATCGAGAACGATGTTGACACTTACAAGGCTCTTGATTGGGCTAAGGCAAACGGCATCAACGCTGTATGTATGTTCCTCGGCAACTTCGGTCCAGAGGGTCCTACAACCCTCTTCGTTCAGAAGTTCGATGGTCCTGCAATGGTTATCGCTGCTAAGGAGGAAGGCAAGGCTAACCTCGCTAATGACCGTGGTGACGCTCTCTGCGGTGTCCTCAACTTCTCTTACAACGTAGGTCTCCGTCGCCTCAAGGTATATATCCCAGAGTATCCAAACGTAACTCCAGAGGAGGGCGTTAAGGAACTCGCTGATTTCCGCAACATCGCTCGCGTAGTTATCGGTGTTAAGAACCTCAAGGTTATCGGCTTCGGTCCACGTCCTTGGGACTTCCTCGCTTGTAACGCTCCTATCCAGCCAATGTACGATCTCGGCATCGAGGTTCAGGAGAACTCTGAGCTTGACCTCTATAAGGCATTCAACGAGATTACAAGCAAGGCAGGTAAGCAGGCTGAGATTGAGGCTGTTGCTAAGGATATGGAAGCAGAGCTTGGCAAGGGCAACAAGTATCCTGAGATCATCAACAAGATGGCACAGCTCGAGGTTACCCTCCTTGATTGGTATGACAACAACAAGGGTGGCTCTAAGTTCGCTGTATTCGCTAACAAGTGCTGGCCAGCATGGCAGCCAATCTTCGAGTTCGAGCCTTGCTACGTTAACTCACGCCTCACAGGCCGTGGTATTCCTGTAGCATGTGAGGTTGACCTCTACGGTGCTCTCTCTGAGTTCATGGCTGAGTGCGCAACAGAGAAGCCAGCTACTCTCCTCGATATCAACAACTCAGTTCCTGCTGACGTTATTCCTGCTGGTGCAAACCTCGCAGGTGCTGACCTCAAGGACCTCTACATGGGCTTCCACTGTGGTAACACATGTTCTTCTTGCATGAAGAGCTGCGAAATCAAGTATCAGCTCATCCAGGCTCGTCTCATGAGTCCAGATATCACAAAGGGTACTCTCGAGGGCCAGATTGCTCCAGGCAAGTCAACAATGTTCCGTATCCAGTCTAACTCTGACTCTAAGCTCGTTTCTTACATCGCTCAGGGTGAGTTCCTTGACGTTGATCCATGCTCATTCGGTGGTATCGGTATCCACGCTATCCCAGGATTCGCACGCTTCTATCGTCACGTACTCGTTGGCAAGCGCTTCCCACACCACGGTGCTTACGCATTCGATCATTGTGGAAAGGTTCTCTTCGAGGCTCTCCGTCTGCTCGGCGTTGAGGATATCAACACTCCTCTCCCAGCAGGTCAGCTCTATCCAGGTGAGAACCCATTCGCTATCTAAAAAAAGGTTAAAGATAAATTGCTAAAAGCTAATGACTTTCGGCATTTGTCTATTAAATCTGTTAACTAATAATAAAGTCACCGCGAAAACACATCGCGGTGACTTTTTACTACAATCTAAACCTACAATAAACTATTATCTATTACGTTATAATTAATAAGAAACAATCATAAGACACTACATGAATGAAATGTCGCAAAAACGAATGATTGTGTAAAAAGAAAAAACCTCAACTCTACAAGCATCTGCAATCCAGCATTTGTAATCTAAACATAAAAAGTCATGACAGATATTCTTTCTGCCTTTGCCCCTATCTCCTTAGAACAGATGAGCGGGGTGAAACTAATGAACCGAACGGACACTAAGTTCGTGACAAACAGGACAAAACTGTACCAACTATTAAAGCTGGCACAGCAAGACTATTACATTCAGGAAATTGATGGAGAGCGTAATCTGGAGTATGACACTACATACTTCGACACCCGCGCTTTCGACATGTACAACCAACATCAATGGGGACATACTAACCGACAGAAAATCCGTTTTCGCACCTACTGCATCTCAGGATTGCAGTTCATGGAGGTTAAGACAAAGAACAACCACGGACGCACGAAGAAGAAGCGTATCGAGGTAACTGACATGGATGTGCTCGAAAAACAGAAACACGAATTTCTTTCCAAGCACCTACGCTACGAAGCCGACACTCTGCAACCTGCACTCAATAACCATTTCTCTCGTATAACATTAGTAAACAAAGGGAAAACGGAACGCCTAACCATAGACTCAGCCCTCAGCTTCCACAACCTGCAAAGCGACAAGCACATGGATATGGGTGCCCTCGTGATCATAGAACTGAAAAGAGACGGTCTGGTAAGTTCTCCAGTACTGGATATGCTTCGACAACTTCGCATTCATCCACACGGATTCTCAAAATACTGTATGGGGTCGGCTCTCACAAACCCACAGCTACCAACCAACCGTTTTAAACGTAAACTTATCGAAATAAGGAAGATAATAAACAATTAACAACTAATAATTAACAACTAACATGTCTTTCGTACTCCAGCTCCCTATGGGAGAGGACGAGGGGAGAGGCAGAATCAAAATTTTATACATGCAAGAACTATTTTCTGCTGGCTTTGCCGACACTCTGCTGAGATTTCTTCTCTGCTTCCTGATCAACTGGATCATAGTTAAGTTCCTTTACTACAAGAAGAGCAAGCGCCGCGACTTCTTCTTTACCTTCATGATAATATCTGTTGCGATATTCTTCCTCGTCTATCTGATGATGGGCATGGATCGAGGCAAGGCGACAATGGGCGTAGGTCTTGGACTCTTCGGAATCTTCAGCATCATGCGCTACCGTACTGACACCATGCCTGTACGAGAGATGACCTATCTCTTCGTAGTAGTTTGCTTGTCTGTCATCCATGCAATGGCAAACTCTATGGGCGTTGACGAGAACGGCAAGATGGTCGGCACGCCAATCATCGAACTCATGGCAATAGACACTATCGTAATAGCTGCTATCGTTATGTTCGAGCGCACACTCAAGGTAAGCGCATCTAAGCTCGTGCAATACGACCGCATAGAATTAGTAAAGCCAGAGCGTCGCCAGGAACTCATCGCAGACCTTGAAGAGCGTCTCGGCTTGCAGATTATTAAAGTCGAGGTGGGAGCCATAGATTTCCTGCGCGACATGGCTATTGTACGCATCTACTACCAGCATGAAGGCATCGTTGACAAGGATCTGAACGAAAAGATTAAACTTAAGAACACAGACTATGCGAATATCTGATAGAATAATATCGGCTACTTTCATGGCATTCATGAGCCTGACGGCAACTGCACAGAGCGAGGGCGGACTTGTTGCCGCCCTTGAGGCCGAGAAGAAATTAGACAAGAAACTGTCAATTGAAGCAGAGGCAGAACTGCGCACTCGCAATGACTTCAAGACCATGGATCGCTGGAGCATCGGTCTTGGTGCATCTTATAAGTTCAATAAATGGATAAAAGCTGATGCAGGCTACACGTTCCTTAACACGAACTTCCACGAGGACATCAGTCTAAAAAGCAATGGCAACTACAACAACTGGCGACCTTCATACTGGGGCATCCGTCATCGTATGCATGCCTCAATGACAGGAACTTACAAGTTTAGCAACAATCTGCGCATCTCCCTTCGTGAACGCTGGCAATACACTTACCGTCCAGAAAAGACCGTAACACGCTGGGATTTCGACAACTCATGGTGGGAGGACAAGGCGCGTGGTGCAAAGGGCAAGAACCAGTTACGTTCACGCCTTCAAGTAGAATATGACAAAAAAAAGGCACTCTTTACCCCATACGCAAGTGCAGAGTTTTATAATGCCCTTGCTATCGAGAAAATTCGCTATACAGTTGGTACTGACATCAACGTAAAGAAGAACCATACTTTCAACATCTTCTATCGTTATCAGAACATGAAGAACGTAGAGGATGACGAATACGAACCTGATATGCACTACTTAGGAGTAGGATATAAGGTTAAATTTTAAAGCGGCCTCTCCCCCCGCCCTCCCCCGTAGGGAGGGAGCCGGAGCGCAAAAAACAAATCACAAAAAAAAGGAAATTATTTTATGAAAAAACGACATAATATACTATCTAAAATTTCAGGGTGCCTTTCGCATTCCGGCTCCCTCTCTACGGGAGAGGGCGGGGGGAGAGGCCTCCTCGTTGGCCTTTCTTTTTTAGCCTTTCTCTTCTCCTCCTGCCAATCCGACGACACAGATTTCAGCGCATACACCGACAATCCGGTCAATACCATCCACATCACTTATAGCGGAAATACCGCTACGGTAACTGGCGACAACAAAAACTATGTCACGATAAAGGGGGCGGATGTGATTGTAAACACTGGTAGCCAAACCGACTCACTCTTGCTCATATTGAGCGGCTCTACATCCGACGGTTCTCTGCTAGTCTATAGAGAAAAGAAATACGGAATCCAGCTAAACGGCGTGACTATCCATAATGCTGACGGTCCTGCCATAAACAACCAATGCGGCAAGTCCCTCTATATGGAGGTAGTTGCAGGTACAACAAACACCATTACAGACGGCACAACATACGCAGAACAGGCTTACGACCAGAAAGGTACACTCTTCAGCGAAGGACAGATCTATTTCCTTGGCACAGGCACTCTCAACGTAACAGGAAACAGCCGTCACGCCATTGCTTGCGATGACTACATCGTGATGAACCAAAATACTACACTCAACGTAAACTGCACATCAGGCAACGGCATCAAGGTGAACGATGGTCTCTGGATTAGCAATGGCAGACTCGACATTGATGTATCAAGCGAGGCTGGACGAGGTATCAAATGCGACTCCGTAGTAGTGATAAGCGGTGGTAACATCACTATCAACACCACAGGCGATGATGTCTATGAGCCTGCGGAATCAGATTACAGTAGTGCAGCTTGCATCAAGTGCGATTATCCTTTCACCATGTCGGGCGGTACCCTCACCATGACTAGTAGCGGAGACGGTGGCAAGGGGCTCAACTGCGACGGCTCTGTAACCATAAGCGGTGGCACTTTCAGCGCGATTACATCAGGCGACAACGACAACTCTAAGCCAAAGGCTGTCAAAGGTAATGGCATAACCGTAAGTGGAGGCTCTTTCTATGCCAAAGTAGATAAGGGCTGGGCTTGTGATAACTGCATAGAGTCAGACACCCCGTCCGACCGCCTCACAGTCGTTGGCACTCCGTCATCATCTTCAATCACGAAGAAAGAAGTTAAAATCACATATTAATTTATTCAACTTTTGCAAGTTTAAGGAGTGAAAGGAGTACAAGACGATAGTTTTATCGTCCCAAAGTATCGTCTTGAACTCCATGTACTCCTCGAACTCCTTACAAGTTGAGCTTGCGAAACTTGAGTAAAGAACCAATAATAAATAGTAAAATCCATTATGAAAAAAATATCTAAAAAAATCGCCCTTGGAGGGCTTGGGAGATTCTTCTTTATCCTCCTTCTCTCCCTCTTCACCCTCACCACCGCCCATGCACAGGATGCGAAGGAACTATACAAGAAAGGTAAGGAACTATACGATGCAAAGAAATACAATGAGGCTTTTCCTATCTTGAAAACAGCAGCCGACAAAGGCAACAAAAAGGCGCAGTATCGTGTGGGGCGCTGCTATGCCAAGGGCAAGGGTGTGAAAGAAGACAAAACCATAGCCTTCCAATGGTACACCAAGTCTGCAAAGCAAGACTATGCCAAGGCTCAGTATGCTTTAGGCAGATGCTACATGAAAGGTAACGGCACCACAGCCGACCCACAGAAAGCAAAGACATGGCTCTCCAAGGCAATCAAAAACCCCAAGGATGGCGATGAGATACTGAAAGAAATCAAGGAAAAAGCCAAGGAAGGCGATGAAGATGCAAAGAACATCCTGAAAATAGTAGGGAAGTAACATCACGCTATCCCACCTTTCTATCTAAGGAATGTGAGTTCGATGAAAACAAGCGCAGTCGGTTTTAGCAGTATGCAGCTTGCTATAAAGGAATCGTCGAACTCACATGAATTTCCGCATTTTTTCACCGATTTCCCCTTGTTTTTTCTGTAAAAAAGAGGGGATAAGTGACAAAATACACTCTTTTTTGGTAATTTTTACGTAAAATTAGCACGTTATTTCCAACTTTTTTGTATCTTTTCACCCGAAGTCTTACATTTTAAAATCTTGACACTTAATGTCGCACACAGAGAGACATATTATAAACCTTGTTAAGTAAGAGCAGAAAACGGTCGAATATTTTGGTCGTTTAAATATTTTGCTACTCTCTTAGGTACTCACCTACAATAGTTTACGCAACAATCTGCCACGCGCGGGCGCGATAATATGCGGCTTCCCTTGCAATAATGCAAGGGAAGCCGCATTATGTTTTGTACCCATGAGAGGCACAGGCGGCAATAAAATATAAGAACAATTATTATAAACCCCATTTCATACAATCTTTAATTCATAACAAGAACATGAAGAAAACAAATTACCAAAAACCAACGATGAGACTCTTCAAGCTGAAACACCAGGCACGTCTGCTTGTTTCCAGTCAGGTAGATAATACCGGCGTACAAGCCTATACCTATACAGAATAACGATGAAGAATAGCATCAAGTTGAAAATGCAAAGTGAAAAATCCCAAAATACTGATTATATCTGCTTGAGACTGTCTTGCAGATGAGATTTTACAAACCTGTATTTTTCATTTTTCCTGTTTTCTCTCTCCCTTTCATTCCAATGTCGCTCCTATGTAATTACCATTAAGATACAATTAAAATACGATTAAATTACCATAATAATACCATAGTTTATGGTATTATTATGGTATTATAATGGTAATATTATGGTATTATAATGGTATTATCATCGGGCTTAGTTAGGATGATCTTAGTTTCATTGACAAAGAAACGGCATAAGTAAAGGTTATCGTCAGCGTATATAATACAACGTGGATTCGTCAAACGCAAGCCACATAGAGTAATGAGGAAAAGGGGTATAATAGCATTACAATAAATCGCCTTTACGTGCGTTATATTTAATAATAAAGAAAAGAGTCGAAGGCCAAAAGCCTTAGACCTTAGTAAAAAGCAAACAACAAAAGTAAATATGCAATATAGACTATATGCCCCAAAGGCGATTGACAGTATAATAAATCTCCCTGCATCTAAAAGCATCAGCAACCGTGCTCTGGTCATCAATGCCCTCTCAGGCAGCAAGGAAACTCCTGAGAATCTAAGCGACTGTGACGATACTGATGTTATGGTGACAGCCTTGCGAGAAATGCCTTATGAGATAAACATCAAGGCGGCTGGTACTGCCATGCGTTTCACTACAGCCCTACTCTCCGTTACCGAGGGTGAGGAGCATATCATAACCGGCACAGACCGCATGAAGCATCGCCCTATCGAGGTACTCGTAAACGCCCTGCGCAACCTCGGTGCTGATATTGAATATGCAGAAGAAGAAGGTTTTCCTCCTTTGAAAATCCGCGGGAAAAAACTGGCTGGCGGTCTGCTTGAAATACCTGGCAACGTGTCCTCACAGTATATCTCGGCTCTGCTGATGATAGGCCCAAGACTTACAAATGGTCTTACGCTACGTCTTACAGGCGATATCATTTCCCGTCCTTACATAGAGATGACAATCTGCACAATGCAAGAGTTCGGTGCTGACGTGGAATGGACTGATGGCTCTACCATCCGCGTAAACGCAGGAGGATATAAGGAACGCGCTTTCATCATAGAGAACGACTGGAGCGCATCAAGCTATTGGTATGAGATGGCGGCTCTGATGAATGCTGCTGGCAATAATGCCGAGATTGCCCTTTCTGGACTCATGGACGGCTCTCGTCAGGGAGATTCAGACATTAGATATATGTTCAGCGTGCTTGGCGTGAAGACAGCCTTTGCCACGAGAAAGAAGCTCGTACCAACGAATGTTAGTCTCACGGCAAGGAAATGCACCCTGCCACGCTTTGACTTTGATTTTATAAATCAGCCTGATCTTGCCCAGACTCTTGTGGTTTGCACGGCATTAATGGGCATTCCTTTCCGCTTCTCTGGTCTTCAGACACTCCGCATCAAGGAAACCGACCGCATAGCGGCTCTTAAGAAGGAGATGAAGAAACTGGGTTATGTGCTCGATGACTCAGAAGAGGGTGTTCTCTCATGGGACGGCACTCGTTGTGAGCCTGATGCAGAACCTGCTATTGATACTTACGAGGATCACCGTATGGCAATGGCGTTCGCCCCTGCCGCTATCCTCTTCCCTGGGCTTATAATCAATAATCCTGAGGTGGTTAGCAAGAGCTATCCAAAGTTCTGGGAGGATTTGGAAAAGGCGGGATGGGAGGTAAAAGCCAAATAAGCAGACCCACCCCCCAGACCCCTCCCATAAAGGGAGGGGAGTAATTACAATCTTCTAATCACAAGGATAAGACGGATTCATAACACCTTTGCCATCCATACGCACTATAATATGCGACATACTTTCGCTACTGACCTCAATAGCGAAAAGACTATCTACTCCCCTCCCTTTATGGGAGGGGCTGGGGGTGGGTCTGTTTATTTGCTTTTCCCTTACCTCCTGCTCCAACAAGAAGAACACGGCACAGACTCGTTGGTGGCAGGCTTTTACGGCAAAATACAACACGTACTATAACGGCACACTTGCCTATATAGATGGCTCTCTGGAAAAAGAGAACGGCAACAAGGATAACTATACCGAGATGCTGCCTCTCTATACCGTGGGCAATAAGGCAAGTAGGGAACTAGGAAAGAGCAACTACGAGACTGCCATAGAGAAATGCCAGAAGACGATAAAGCTGCATAGCATCACGGCTCGTCCGGAATGGAAGAAGTCTCGCAAGAAGACCGAAAAGGACATTGAATGGCTTAACCGCAAAGAGTATAACCCTTTCCTGTGGCGAGCATGGATGCTGATGGGAAGATCACAGTTCCATAAAGGAGCATTCGACGAGGCAGCATCTACATTTACCTATATGTGCCGTCTCTACAAGACACAGCCAGCTATCTATGGCAAGGCTCGTGCATGGCTTGCCAAATGCTACATAGAGCAGGACTGGATATACGATGCAGAGGATGTAATCCGTAATACTCAGCGCGACTCAATAGACTGGCGCGCCCAGAAAGAATGGGATTATACATACGCCGACTATTATCTGCACATAGGCGACCTTGAGAAAGCAGAAAAATATCTGCAAAAAGTTGTGAAGCATGAGATGCGTTCAAAGCAGCGTGCCCGTGAATACTATCTTCTCGGACAGGTAGAGGCTGCTCTCGGACATAAGGAAGAGGCTTACAAATCTTTCAAGAAAGTGATAAGGCAGAACCCTCCGTACGAGGTGCAGTTTAATGCCCGAATAGCCATGACCGAGGTTCTGGCAGACGGAACTCAGGCGAGAAAGATGATCAGTCGCCTGAAACGTATGGCATCCGACGAGAACAACAAGGAATATCTCGATCAGGTGTATTATGCTATCGGAAACATCTACCTCACCCTGAAAGATACCACTCAGGCTATCTACGCATACGAGGCAGGAAACAAGAAGGCTACACGCTCAGGAATAGAGAAAGGCGTGCTGCTTCTGCATCTTGGCGACCTGTACTGGGCAAAGGAGAAATACGGCGATGCCGGTCGTTGCTATGGTGAGGCTATCGGACTTCTCGACAAGGATCGCGACGACTACAAGCAGCTTTCGGAGCGCAGTAAGATACTCGATGAACTCACGCCATTTACCAATGCCGTAGAGCTTCAGGACTCTCTCCAGCTTCTTGCCAAGATGAGTGAGAAAGACCGTAATGCCGCCATAGACCGTGTGATTACCGCCTTGAAGAAAAAGGAAAAGGAAGAGCGCGACAAGGAGGCAGAGGCAAGGGTGGCTGAGGTACAGGCAAAGAACAATACGGGGCAGAGGCAGAACAAGACAACACCTCAACGCCCGACAGGAAACAACCGTCAGAATGCCACTTGGTATTTCTACAATCCTACGACCGTACAGCAAGGAAAGCAGGCCTTTGCACGCACATGGGGTAAGCGCGACAACGTGGATAACTGGCAGCGTGTCAATAAGTCAGTTGTCGGAAACATAGGTAGCGAGGAAACGGAAGAGCAAGAGCTTACTGAGGCTCAGCGCGACTCCATAGCAGCCGTTGAGGAAAAGGCAGAAAAGCAGAAGGCACGTCTCGACACGGCAGCCAACGACCCTCATAAGCGTGAGTATTATCTGGCACAGATTCCATTCACACCAGAGCAGCTTGAGGAGAGTAATGCCCAGATAGAGGACGGTCTGTTTCATTCAGGCGTCATCTTCAAGGATAAGCTCGACAATCTGAACCTATCCGAGAAATCGTTCATTCGTCTGCTTAAGGATTTCCCTGATACGCAGACAAAGGACGAGGTGTATTACCACATGTTCTTGCTCTACTCTCGCAAGGGCGATCATCTCAGGGCACGGACATTCCTCAACAAGATGAAGAATGAGTGCAAGGATTCAAAGTGGACTACGATTCTTACCGATCCATATTTCGAAGATAATGCGAAATACGGCACTCATATTGAGGATTCACTCTATGCAGCCACATACGATGCTTTCCAGAATGACCGTTTTGACGAGGTAAAGAAGAACTCTGGCATATCCGACAAGCGTTTCCCAATGGGCGACAACAGGGATAAGTTCCTGTTCATTTCCGGACTTAGCCAGCTCAACGAGGGCGATGCCGACGGATGTCTTGCCCGACTCGACACACTCGTAAAGGCATATCCGCAGAGTAAGGTAAGCGAATTGGCAGGTATGATCATCAATGGCGTTCGTCAGGGACGCACCCTTATGGGCGGTAATTTCAGCATGAGCGATGTATGGAATCGCCGTACAGCCGTGATGGCAGATAGGGACACTACGAATGCCAAGGGATTTTCCGATGAAAGGAATACGGATTTCACATTCATGTTCGTGTATAATCCCGACTCTATCAGCGAGAATAAGTTGCTGTTCCAGTTGGCAAGGTTCAATTTTACGAACTTCGTGGTTCGCAACTTCAACATAGAGATAGCCGATGCCGCAGGACTTCATCAGATGATGGTGACTGGCTTCCGCTCATTCGACGAGGCTCGGCAGTATGCCCGTGTGCTTTACAAGAACGATGGCATGATGAACGCTGCAAAGGGAAGTCGCTCAGTCGTGATAAGCAACGAGAATCTGCCTATGCTCGGCACTCAGTATAGCTACAACGACTACGATGCCTTCTACACAGAGCATTTCCAGCCTCTCCAGATTGATAATCCTTATATGCTCTATGAGCCTGACTACGATGAGAAGGAAATAGAGAAGGACTTGAACAGAAGGAGCGTGGACGTAACTCCAGCCCTGCCTTCCGAAACCGTTGCACCTAATGGCGCAGCACCTGTTTCAGGCTCAGAGGATGAAGAGGGCGAGGATGGCACTAACAACTCATTCGGATTGGATATGCCACAGGATGATGCCATCATTCCTCAGATGGAAGAACCTATCTCTGTTCCGACGGAAGAGACACCAGTTCAGGCTCAACCAGAGACCGACATTGTCGTTCCAAACGAGGAAGTTCCTGTTCAGAATCCATTGGAAGAGACAATCCCTGTGCCTAATAATGAGGTTCCAATCCAGAATCCGCTTGAGGATGTGATCTCTGTTCCTACGGAAATAGAGGCACCAGTTCAGCCTCAGCAAGAGGAGGAGATAATCACTATTCCTGCAACGGAAGCTCCTTCTGCCCAGCCTCAAACCGAGGATACAGAGGTCACCCTTGACATCCCTGCCGCCTCTGCCCAAGAGCAACCTCAACAAGAGGAGGAATTAATCATCGCTCCTGCGGAAGAGAACACGCCCCCTTCTCAACCAGAGGACGGCTTCATCCTTGAAGAGACCACCACAGAGGTTAATAACGCCCCAACGGAGGAAATCATCATAGTTGAGGATGCCAAGAAGCCGGAAGAGCCTCAGCAGGAGGAGAATATCATTCTTGAAGAGGACAAAAAGGAAGACTCCAAGCTCCTTGAGGATGAATACTATGAGTTGGATGGGTTCTAGAACGGCCTCCCCCCCGCCCTGCGACCCCTTTTCCCAACCCTTTCCCCGTAAGGGGCAAGGGAGGAGAACCGACGGATAGGTGAAAAAGCAATGAAAAATATTAATAGTTAAAACCGAAAATTCCAAGCGCGGCCATTAGGTGGATGGTACTATAAAACATCCTTCCCTTTGGGAAGGCTTGGTTAGGCTACTATGACAAACGGACATTTACTTTGGGTTGACGACGAGATTGAGCATCTCCGCGCCCATATCATCTTCCTTGAGAAGAAAGGCTACGATGTAGTGACGGTGAGCAATGGACTCGATGCCGTTGAGCAATGTCAGCAACAGACATTCGATCTCGTCTTCCTCGACGAGATGATGCCTGGTATGTCAGGACTCGAAACTCTCCAGCGCATCAAGGACATACAGCCGCAGACTCCTGTCGTCATGGTTACAAAGAGCGAGGAGGAGGACATCATGGATCAGGCTATCGGCAAAAAGATTGCCGACTACCTAATCAAGCCAGTCAATCCTATGCAGATTCTCCTCTCCCTGAAGAAGAACATACACAGCCGTGAGATTGTCACCGAAGTGACACAGACCGGCTATCAGCAGAACTTCCAGAACATATCAATGAAGATTTCCGATTGCCGCAGCATCGACGATTGGAAAGAGGTGTATAAACTCCTTGTGCGTTGGGAACTGGAGTTATCTGCCACACAGTCCTCTATGACCGAGATGCTGAAGATGCAGAAGGAAGAGGCTAACCTCGGTTTCGCCAAGTTCATAAAGAAGAACTACATGGACTGGGTTGCACCTACCCCACCCCAACACCCATCATCCAACATCAAACACCCAATAATGTCTCCCGACATCTTCAAGACCAAGATATTCCCTCTACTTGACAAGGGCGAGAAGGTGTTCCTCATCGTGATTGATAACTTCCGTTACGATCAATGGCGCGTGCTTGCTGAGGAGATAGGCGATATGTTCGACATAGAGGAAGACCTATACACCAGCATCCTGCCAACAGCCACACAGTATGCGCGTAACGCAATCTTCAGCGGTCTCATGCCACAGCAGATAGCAAAGATGTTCCCCGACCTATGGGTTGACGAGGATGAGGACGAGGGCAAGAACCTCAACGAGGCACCGCTTATCAAGACACAGATAGAACGCTATCGCCGTCACGACTCGTTCTCATATCATAAGATAAACGATTCCAACGGCGGCGACAAACTCATGCAACAGTTCAAGTCGCTTCAGCAGAACAACCTCAACGTGGTAGTAATCAATTTCATCGACATGCTATCCCACGCACGTACAGAGTCAAAGATGGTACGCGAGCTTGCAAACAACGAGAGCGCATACCGAAGCATCTCCCTCAGTTGGTTCAAGCACTCGGTACTCTCCGAACTCTTCACCGCCCTTGCCCAGACCGACTACCGCGTCATCCTCACCACCGACCACGGTAGCATACGCGCCGACCGTCCGGTGAAGATAGTAGGCGACCGCAACACCAACACCAACCTGCGCTATAAGCTCGGCAAGAACCTGTCCTATAACAGCAAAGACCTCTTCGTCATCAAGGAGCCACAGAAGGCACAGCTTCCGGCCCCGAACCTCTCCACGAGCTACGTGTTCGCCACCGGCAACGATTTCTTCGCCTACCCGAACAACTACAACTACTACGTGCAGTATTATAAGGACACCTTCCAGCACGGCGGTATATCCATGGAGGAAATGCTCATCCCACTCATCACGATGAAGGGAAGGAAAAAGTAACCTTCATTTACAATTTACAAATTTACTATTTACAATTTATGTACTATTGGGGCGATGTACTATTTTTATCAATCCATAGCCGAATTGTAAATAGGAACTTGCGAATAAATAGTAAATATATAAAATAGTAAATAAATAGTACATAGTAAATAGCTAAATAGTAAATAATATGTCAATAACAATCTCCTCTCTCTCAGAAATATCGTCCGCTGCCAAGCAATTCGTAGCAGCCATGGGCGACAACACCATCTTTGCCTTCTACGGCCACATGGGCGCAGGCAAGACAACATTCATCAAGGCAATCTGTGAGGAACTGGGCGTGAAGGACGTCATCACATCCCCAACCTTCGCCATCGTAAACGAATACACCAACGGACAGGGCGAGCCAGTCTATCACTTCGACTTCTACCGCATCAAGAAACAGGAAGAAGTCTATGACATCGGTTTCGAGGACTATGTGGAATCCGGCTCTGTATGCCTCATGGAATGGCCAGAACTCATAGAAGACATCCTCCCTGCCGACACGGTGAAAGTCTCAATCACCGAGCAGCCAGACGGTTCTCGTCTCGTGGAGTTCATTGATTAGAGATAAAGGGATTAATATATTCAACCAGCTGAAATTTCAGCCCGTTAACTTTCCCCATACCGCAGTTAGGAATCTCATATAATTTTGATGTCAGCGCAAATTTGCGTCAACATATTTTCTCCTATACCGCAGTTAGGGATTACATAGATTCAGAACGACGGCTGAAATTTCAGCCCACATATTTCCACCATGCAGTATCCCCGATGTTTTTTACTTTTATTATTTTGCTGCTTCAAAGATACTATTTTTTTGCAATTCACAACGGGTAAACCCTGAAAAATAGAATTTTCATACAACTTTGCTACTCGTCACTGTTGCAAGTTCTTAGATTATTATACCAAACGAACCAAACATTTTCACTTTAGAAATTGCTTGGTTCGTTTTTTATGTTCCTTAAAAGAAGAATTACAATTTTTTGATTTCCTCTTCCGAAAGTCCTGTCATCTTTGCTATCAGAGAGATAGGAAGTCCTTCTTTCTTCATATTCTGGGCGATTTGTATTGCGCCTTCTTTTCGTCCTTCCTCTCGTCCTTCTTCTCTGCCTTCTGCTCGTCCTTCCTCTCTACCTGTCTTAATGACACTACGCTGATAGCGAAGGTTTTCCATCATGCGATGATAGTCTTTCTTCTCTTCGTCAGTTAAAGAATCTACACGAAGACGCTCACGAGCCTCTGGAAGGCCAGGAGCATTGAAGGTAACTGGAATCTCGCTTGTCTTTAAGAAACTAATCCACTCGTCAAGAGGCGTGGTAGCTAACTTGTCAAACTTATCCACACGAAGCAGATAATACTCAGGAAAGACATCTGACGGCATATCACATCCAAAGGCTTTACGTTGGGCAGCAGACAGTTTAAGAATATCATTCTCATCGTGCATGCTGACAAACTGGGTTGTACCGTGATATGCGTAGTCCTCACCCTGACCAAGAGAGAAATACACAATGTTTATGGAGTAAACCTTACGTATCATATCATACGGCTCACCCTCTTTGAGATATTCCGACAACACCTTTGATGTTCCATACGCCATGCGATGGAAATAATCAAGC
>CADCIQ010000023.1 GCA_902801425.1 uncultured Bacteroidales bacterium
TAATGACAAATTCGTGTAAAATTCGCGGTAATTCGTGTAGCTCCACGCAGTGGTTAAGGCAGCTTGCTGCCATTCGTAGAATTCATCGAACTGACGTTACATTAATTATCACAAATGACACATTAATGTCGCATTAATTCCTTCTTGTAGCAAGCAGTTTGTTTTCGTCGAACTCACGTTAATAAGGTAGGGGGGAAAGGGGCAAAACAGGGAAATATTGGAAAGAAAAGCAGAAAAAACGCCTTTTCCCCCCCCTCCTTGAAATGTATTGATTTCCGTACCATTTTATCTATAGAATTACGTGATTAAACATATAAAAAATGTCAATAGGGCTCAAAGATTTGTTTTTTATGAAAATAAAGATTATCTTTGTGGTCGATTTAATAACAACCATTTCATTAAGCCAAAAGAGCAATGACAAGCTTGCTTAATCATTGCCTTGGCAAGAAATGATAGGATGAAATCCAACTTTATTCTACAAATGAAAAAAATATTTACATTAGTTGCGATGATGGCATTTGCCATCTTAGTGTCTGCACAGACAAAGAAAGTTTCGATTCTTGGCGACTCGTATTCCACATTCCAGGGCATGAACCCTGAAGGATATGCACCGTTCTATCCAAACGACAAAAACGATGTTACTAAGGTTGAACAGACATGGTGGAGCCTCTATATCAAGGCTATGGGCTATGAACTGGAAAAGAACAACTCATGGGGTGGTACTACTATTTGTAACACAGGCTACGGAGGTATGGATGCCACAGCCAACTCTTTCAACGCCCGTTACGAACTTCTGGGTGATCCAGACATCATCTTCGTCTTTGGCGGCACTAACGATGCATGGGCACGTTCTCCTATCGGTGAATACAAGTATGCCGACTGGACTAAAGATGACTGCAAGGCTTTCCGTCCTGCTTTAGCCTGCCTTCTGGTTAATCTTCAGAAAAAGTACCCAAAGGCTAAGCTCTATGCCATTCTCAATTCTGAACTCAGAGAAGAGATAAACGAGTCAAGCCGCGAGGTTTGCAAGCACTATAACGTTCCTCTCATCGAGCTTCATGACATCGAGAAGCAGAACGGTCACCCGTCTATCAGCGGTATGAAGAGCATCTGCGAGCAGATTATTGAAGCTATCGGCAAATAAGGATGTCGGGATTCTGGGAAAGTAAATTGTCAGTAATTTAGAACCTGTATTTTTTTTTTAGAATAAAACGCCAAACATATACACGCCCCCTAACAACGCTTCTATTTATACTGAAAATCAATAACTTAAAAGCGTGTATATGTTTGTCAAACACATACACAACATATACACGAGTCATCACGCCTTGAATATTTACAAAATGAGCAACAATGCCTTATAATATGATTATATGAGCAAAAAGCGTGTATATGGTGTGTATGACTTGTGTATATGTTAGACAAACATATACACGCCCCTAAACACTTTGATACACAATGCGTTATCATGCGTTTTTTACTCCCGTGTATATGTTTGGCGTTTAATTCTAAAAAAAAATCGCGTTTGCTCTCTTTTTGCCGTAACAGCCGGTCCGTTATAGTTATAAGTCCATTGTAAATCCGTTGTAAATCCCATTAATAACTATAGGATCATAGGAGGAAGAGCGAAGGAACATAGGAGTTATATGAGAATTGAGAGAAGCGGATTTATCTCTAAGTTAGTTGCAAGTCCAATCCAGCTCCAATTCAGCTCCAATTCAAGTCCAATCGGGAATTGGAGAAAAATTGGAGTTGCTATGGAACTGCTTTGTAATTGCATTAGTGGTGCTTACTGCCTTCTTCGGGAGAGTTGTGGAAAACGGGACAATATTGTTGTGGGATGCAGAAAATATATGGGAAATGACTGTGAAAAATACAAAAAAGAGGGGAAAGAGTAAAAAATAAGGTATCAAAACTTGCAATATATTGAAAAATGTAATATCTTTGCATTTCATAAAACCGTCTTTCCACATCTGTTGTGGATTGACAAGACATAGTTCTGCATAAATTATGAAAACATACATTTTTGCTATCATTGAGAGAATTAAGCATTTAAGTAAAACATTAGATGCTAAGACCATTATGTCAAACAAAGAATGGAGCGTTTTTAATGATTCTGGTGATAAGGAAAGTATGATTTTCAAGGAAAACGGAAAGCTACACATAATAGTTAATGGTGTTGTTAGTGATGCAAATTGGGAGTTTGAACCAACAAATAATTCTTTAATCATTACAACAACAAAAGAAAAGGTGATGGTTTTTCCGACTTTTTGTGATAATAATATTCTTGTACTTAAACAAGATGTGAAAAATACGCCGCAATATGCTTTTCTAATTGACAGAAATATAACCAAAGAGTTTCATCCCCAAACACTTAGTGAACTGCAAGATTATTTTGAACAATTAGAAATACAGGAACAAAAACGTATTGAAAATGAGCTCCTAGCTAAGAAAAAAGCAGAAGAGTTAGAAAAAAAACGAGTAATAGCTAAAGCCATTAGAGACGAAAAGGTGGAAAAGAAAATAAGAAAGATTTTATTGTTTTCTGTAATATTTATTGTGACTTCTTTTGTCTTGTATTTTATCGGAAACAAAATTCTTTTTTATTATTGGGAAAAAGAAAAAGGATACAACTATGCTGTACTCAAAAGTAAGTATTGGGACGTGTATAACTTGACTCCTTATATCTATGTAGCCAAGGGTATAGAAGACTTCCGACCTTATTATGAGTTGTATGATTTGGAAGGAAATCTTATTAATTTTGAAGATAGATATGATGAAGTCGGAAAAATTGATGTAAATGGAAATTTTCTTGTTACAATGAATGGAAGATATTTCATTTTAGATTCCTATGGTAGAAAGTTTCCATGTGATCAAGGTTTTTATAAAGTTAATTTAACTTCAACAGGATTATATAACTGTAAGATGTTTGAATTAACTTACGCCTATCGTGAAAAAGAAGAGGGGTGGAATTATTATGATAGGTATGGTAATCTCTTGAATAAACAGTATATTAAAAGTGAAAATAATCTTTCAAATGACATAAATCTGCTTATATATGGAGAAAAATACTTATGTACAGTTGATAAAAACTTTAAAGTTTTAAAAGCTGGGTATGAATTGGTAGAAAATAGCGATAAGAATCCTTACAAAAACATATTCCCTGTATGTAAGAATGGGAAGTGTGCACTTGTTGATAGTTGTCTTAATATGATTACGCCATTTGTATATGACAGTTTTTACATTAGTGAAGACGGTATAACGGCAGAGAAGGATGGAAAGCGTGGAGAATTGCATGAAAATGGAATATGGGATGGAGATTCACATGACAGTGATTGAGTATGAATAGTATATTCAAGTATTGATGTTCTATTTACCAGACCCCAATATAGTTATAATATGGTGTGTTGGATTTATACTTGCAAGAAAATGCAAACAAAAAGGCTCGCGATTTGCGGGCCTTTTCTGTATATAAGAAACAGGAAAAATCTGTCATCTGTCAATCTGTCAACCTGTCAAGAGGGTATTTTTATTTGGTCTCCCAATCTATAATATTCAGATTTTGTACTCGGTCGAAATAGTACGAGAGTTTTCCCTTCCTGCATATAGTTCATCTGCTATCTCATGGGAATCGCGGTCACCGCCCCAATTACCTGAGAAGCAATCGAATATATGCATATCTTCTTTCTCCTCTTTTTTGACCTTGGGAGCATAGGATATAAGAATCTTTGCAAAAGCACTTAACTGCTCCTGTAAAGCCTTGCGGTCTAATTTAATAGAATCTGGCACTTCTATTGTAAATGTCATTGCTGCCATAGTCGTTGCGTGTTAATTTGTTTCTGCGTGCAAAAATACTCATTCTTTCCCATTTCACCAAACATTTCCGTGATTATTTTAAAGTCAGTTCGACGAAATCAAAATTATTGTCAGTTAAAAAGCGTAGGCAACTTATTATTAATACACCTTGCTATTTGCTTTCGCCATCTAAAAAAACAGAACAAAACCAATAAAAACATATAAAAACAAATGGTTTTATTTTGTTTTCTTTTGTTTTAATTGGTTTTTCTAAATGGCGAAAGCAATAAAAGAAGGCTCGCGGAGTGCGAGCCTTTTCTGTTTTCTTTTTATTTCACCGTCACCTTCTTGTTATTGCGAAGGTAGATGCCCTTCGGCAGATGGGTAAGGTCGGTGCCTACGTACTTGCCGTCGAGAGTGTAGATCTTGTTTGAATCTGTATCATCGGCAATGGCTGGGGTGGTGATACCTGTGGTATCGACAGTCTTGACAACGAGGACACCCTCGGAGAGTCGTGTAGTGTCGAAGGTTACATCTGCACCCTCACAGAGAATGGTAGGAGCGCCTGAGAATGACTTGACACCTGTCCAGAGGCGTAGCTCGTCGCCAATGGCTGGGATGTAGTCGAGGAATCTAAGGGCGATAGTGCCGTTGATGGTAAGCGTGCCGATGTTCCTGATGTTGTCACCACTCATGCTCGTTGCACTTGTGGATGCCTTGGAGATGTTGAGGCGCAGGGTAGCGGTTGATGACAAGGTTACATCCTGATTGTTGAACACAAGCTTTCCGAGTGCTGTCGTCTCGGTAACGATTGGTCGGATGGTGCCGTTGATGACGATGCTTGAGTTCTTCAGCGCAGAGGATGATGAACCGCAGATGGTAGCACCTTCTGCCACGGTGAGCGCACCTGTGCCGAGTGAAAGACCGCTGCCTGAGAGCTTCACCGTGCCTTCGCTTATCTTCACCGTACCGCTGTTGGTCCATCCGCCCTTGATGGTCATGGTGCATGAACCGATCTTCTCAAAGTGGGACTTATTAGTGCCGCCACCGTCGGTTATGGCTCCTTCGAAGGTGAAGTCTCCGTTCTCTTCCCAGCTATTGCCCACCTTCCATGTGTTTGAGCCTGAAGGTGTGCCCTGGCTTTGGAAGTTGGAGATAGGCTGGGCGAGAGAACCCTTGCCGGTGAGACGACCGATGGTGAATGTCTTGGCTACGTTGGTAGCAGTACATCCGTCGGCGAGGTCGAGAGTGGCGTTTGGCATACCCGTTGAGTTGTCGAGAGGCAGCCAGATTGATTTGGTGGTGTGGCGGATAGTGCCGTGGAAGTCCTTCCAGTCACCAATGATACGTACTCGTGACACGGTGTTTCGTGGAACGATGGTGAGAGTACCCTCGCCAGTGAGCTTGTTGGAATAGCCTGTGTAGTAAGTGCCTGTAAGTTGCCATGCGGCAGACTTTCCCTTTGGCACTACGATGGCATGGCTCGTGTTCTGTGCATTGTCATAGAGAGTACCACCCTGAAGCTCTATCGTCTTTGGCTGAGAACTTGCGGAAAGGGCTATCGAACCAGCTTTCATGATTATCTTTGATACGGAGTTGCTTGAATTGAGATACAGGCATCCGTTGCCTCGCTTGGTGAGGAGTGTACCCATGAACGACTTGTCCATCTTGAAATCGGAGGCATTGTTGATAACGCCACCCTCTTCGCCAATCATAGTCATATGTGAGCCCATCTCAACGGCTGCGGTAGTCTGAAGCTCTGCACCGTTCTCCATAGTGAACTGTGATCCGAGTTTGGTGATACCGCCGAGGTTTCCGTATTCAGAATACTGATTTGACAATAGGCTAACCTTCGTTATGCCGCCTTTGAGATAGTTGCCGCCTGTGTATGAGTTCTCGCCCGACATAGTGACCGTTCCGCTACCTTCCTTTACGAATGAAGCCGTGCCGCTGATGGCACCTGCACCCGTGAAGGTGTAGTCGGATGAGGAGTTGACGGTGATGGTGTCAGGCATGATGTCCTCGCGCACGTTGACCGTATTATTAACGGCATCGTCGTTGAAGAATACCTTATCGCCAGATACGAATACGGTTGACTCAACGCTCTGACCGTTGTTGAGCAGGAAGTTCTGGGCATCGGCAAGATTCCATGAAGAACTTTTGTCGCCTGCCCATGTTATGGTGTTGGCATCGCGGAGTCCGATAATCTCGATGATGAGTTTGCCGTCCTCTATGTAGAACTTCTTCTTTGATGCGTTGAGACCCTCGATGCGGATGTCTTCGAGTTTACCCTTCAGTTCAACAGGAGCAGTGCCGATGATGTACTTGCCTGGGTTCATCTCAGACTCGCCAACAGGGAGGTGGCCTACAAGTTCAATGACAGGGCAGAGATACTCAGGACCAGCCTCTACCCATGCGGTTGAGGTCTTGGTCTCTATTTCAAGATACTTGCCGAGGTTGATGCGGTCGGCTGAGAGATCGTTGGAATATAGGTCGATAATGAGACGTGAGCCGAAGCCGAGGGTGAGGGAGTCGGTTGTGAGGTTGCCCTTCGCATCAGCACCTCCAGGACGGATAACAGAAGCGTAGTCGGCCTTGATGCTCATGAACTCACCGCCGTTGGAGTTGAGTTCTGCAAAGCGGTTGAGCCACAATGGCGACTTCTTCATGGTACCGTCGAAATTGAGTGTGCCAGCCCAGATGTTGGTCTCGCCCTTATGGGTGAAATCAGCTTTAGGGAGAGTGAGAATGCCGTCGCCCTGCTTGATGAGACGTGCCTCGCCAGTAATACCATCGCCCTTTACGTTACATGTATATGTGGTGTAGGTTATCTTCGGATTAGCGTTGGTACTCTCGCTTGCCGCACTTCCCTGTACCCATGTAGGCACGTTGAAGGTGAGGATATAAGGGCTTGCTCCTTCCTCAATGGTAATATCTGTGTTATCGGTCTCGCACACGATTACGTGCTTATCGTTGAGCGCAGAGCCGATAGAGCCGCCGTTCTTCACTTCCTCGCGTCCTTCCATCATGAGAGGTGGAGGGGCGATGGTGATGTTCTCCATCTTTCCGAGGAAATAGCTGGTGTGAGGAGGTTGGTTGTAGCCGCACATCTGCCAAGCCATAGCGTTGCGGTACTGATGGTCGTGCCATAGCGTGTAGTTGCGGTATGAGGTTGGGGTAGGGGTGGAGTAGATGCGGATGTTATTATCGGCTGTTCGCATGATGATTTCCTCACGCCAGTCGCCGAGGATGTCGCCCTGATAGCAAGGTGTACACTTTGTGTAGTTATTGGTGAGAGAGCCGGCGCAGGTGTAGATAGGCGACCAACTGCCGTACTTCGCAATGACGCCTTCTGAATCATGGTCTTTAACGCCGTTGAATGTTTCTGAGCATAGGTCGCCGTCCCAGTAAATGCGGAAGTTCTGGTTGATGCCTTCGTTGACGAGTCCGTTCACGGTGGCATTCTTCACGCTACTGATAGGACTGCCCCATGCCGTGCCGATACAGCCTGGGTAGCTATCAGAAAAGTTATCCATCATGGAGCGTCCCACGTCCTTTCCAACGTGCAGTTCACACTTGTATATCTTGCTTGTGGTGGCATCACGATAGTTATAGCCCTGTGCATCCTCGTTGCAGGCGAAGACCTCCAGTCCGTGGGTGTATGGATTGAAATCGCCACAGTGCATGGCATCACCATGTCCGAGACCAGTAGTGGAGAGTCCCTTGCCGTTATCGTCGATGACCATAGAGCCGAAAATGATCTCATCGCGTCCGTCCATATCCACGTCGGCAATGTTATAGTTATGATAGCCCTGTCCCTTCCATGCGCCGTCGGTGTTGTTGTACCACTTCCAACGGAGCTTCAGCTCATGGGTAGAAGGATCAACATCATAGGCAATCATCTTGTGGCGCGTGTAGATACCACGGGCGAGGAAGATGCTTGGCTTGCGTCCGTCGAGGTATGGAGCGCCGAAGAAGAACTTAGAGCAGCGGTGACCGCCGTCCTCCTTTCCCCATGCTTTTTCGAGGGTACTTTCACCAGACTCGAAGCGTGCAAGAGGGTAGGTGATGCATTGGTAAGGCTTGCCTGTCTCGCCATCCATATATACGAGATATTCCGCGCCCTGGCACAGGAACCAGTTTGTGCCTCCGCCGGTAGCCGCACGATAGTTCTTCGTGGCATCGCCCACGGTGTAGGTAGAGCCGTCGGCACAATGGATCACAGTACCGTCGGCAGCACGCATCACGGCCTCAGCCTTGCCGTCACCGTCCCAGTCGTAGGCTATGATGTTCTGCTCGTTGTTCTGGAAGTCGCCCATGTTAGGACCGCAGTTCACCCACCAGAGGCGTGTTCCGTCCTGCTTCAAGACCTCGAATATAGAGTATTCGCCAGAAGACTTGCCGTCGATCTTAGGACCGAGTCTTGGGTAGCTCTGTTGAATCTCGCTATCATTATCGAACTTCATGAGGATTTCGAGTTCGCCGTCGCCGTCAACGTCGGCACAGCACGCATCGTTAGGCACGAGTGTAGATTTTATTCCCTCATGCTTGAGCTTTATCTCCTTGTAGCTCGTGCTCCATACGGATGCCGCCTTGCTCTGTGCCTGTTCCTGTCCTCTTACGACGGCAGCCACGGTGTAAGTACTTGTCTGGCTGCCCGATGTATCGGAGAAGTTAGATACTTTAAGACCTGACTTTATGAGCGCACCATCCTTATATACATTATAGGTGACGTCGTAGTACTCAGAACCGAGGATTCGCCAACTGAGATATACGCCAGAGCTTGCCTTCATGGCTATGAGGCCACGGTCAAGCTTATCCGTGGTTCGCTGGGCGAAGGAGGGGAGTGAGGCTATTGCCGCTCCGATTATGATTAGTAGTTTCTTCATTGTAGTTATTTTTTTCTATTTGGCTCTAGTTGAAACTAGTGATTATTCAGTATCTTCTTGCCCTTCTTGATGAGCAAGCCCTTGGCATTGCCATTTACTCGCTGACCGTTAAGGTTGTAGGTTGCAGAGTTATACTTTGTACTTGGTACATTGTTTATCGGGCTGATAGATGTTGTTGCTGGCCAGTATTCCGCTATCTCATCTTCCGAGAGAATTATCCATTGCTGATGTGTGGCGGCATCAGAGAAATCGAATGAGGAGAACGAAATATTAGAGGTATTGGCGGAAAGGGTGGAAGTGCCAGTAATCCAATAACCGTGGGTAGTGAGGCTCTTGGTCGCCGTGGTGATGGTGACATCAGTACGGTCGGGCATGAGCTGGAATTTCTCCGTATCAGCTGGCTTGGAGGTAGTATAGAGCATATAGCCGCTTCGCTTGGAGAGATACTTGTTCTTTGCCACGTTCTTGAATAGATACATGCCAGTCTCAGGCTCATAGCTCAGAGTCCATGCTGCCTCGTCTGGAATACCGTTATTGTCAGAGAGCATATCCTTCAGAGCGATGGTCTTTGAGCCGTTGGCATATAGAAGGGCTTCACCGAGTCCGCTTGTAGAGTTCTTGCACATGATATAGTACTTCTTCGTCTCGTCGAAGTTGTATGTGTAGCCGGGGAGACCGTTAGCATAGGCTGAGGTAGGGCAGAGACCGTCGATGAACATGGCATATAGCAGACAGCATCCGCCTACGTACTGAAGTTCGAGGTGCTTATCCTTGTCTGCACCGTTTACAAACCAATCGTATGTTGCGCTTGATCCCCATGCGTGAGTGCCGTCGCCTACCATACAGAAATCAGAGGTGTAAGGGTTCGCCTCCTTGTTCTCAAGGAATGAGTACATCTTATTCGCCTCACGACCATACCATTTCCAGTTATGGAGGTTAGAGTCTGCATAGCGTGTGGAAGTGCCGACACCTACGCCATGACCTGTCTCGTGGAGCACCGTACCAATAGCTTGATTACCTGTATTTGGTCCGATGCGCATCCAACCGCCGTAGCTGCAATCTGCAGTAGGGGTGTTTGCGCCATAGTGACCAGAGAGGGTGAAGCCATTTATGCCTGTCCACTCGTTGAAGTAGTCTATGGTCTGGTTGATGGCTGTACGGCAACGGTCGTTAGCCTCTGCGGTAGGCGCACCGTTATCCCATGTTCCTGTGCAGTTGCCCTTGGCATGGGTGACAATCTTGACCTCTTCGCCATAAGCCACGGTGTATGTCTTGTTCATGATGTAAGGACGGAGATAATACACGGTAGCCGGTTCAAGATCTGTGATGTGATAGATGTTTCCGTTGAGCGTCCAGTATTCGGTGGTGCGATTGTCAAGCACCGTAGGATTATGCTCCTTGCTCCAGCATACACCTCGCTCAAGGATATTCGTTCCTGACATTGTGGCACGCATAAGAGCCTGTGTAGCACCAGTAGGAACGTATGTGTTCGTCTTTGTCACCTTTGGCTCAAGACCATCGCCGGCAGTAGCGTTTGCAAGGTTAAGGGCAAACTCTGCCTTTGAAATGGCTGCGTTAAGTGCAAAGAGAGCCTCCTGCATATTCATGCTTTCTGAAGTCTCGGTGAAGGTCTTTGCTGTCTGAATGGCTGATTGCAGAAGGTTGAGAGCCTTCTGGTAATTCGTAATTTGTAATTTGTCATTACTTACGAGTCCTTCAGCCTTGGTGATGCTTTCCGATAGCTTGGAGAATATGACTGCGGAAGATTCTGCCTCTACGAGCGTAAGACGGAAGTTATCAATGGCGAGCCAGTTTCCTTTTGCCCCTTTTGCCACGAAACCAATCTCCATCTCGCCTGTGGTGCAGGAGAAATCTACGGAATAGTCATTTGGGGTGAAGACATCCGTTTTCTGGTCGCCTGCATAGATATATGCACCAGAACATTGAGTAGAGGTGGAAGCCTCGTTCAGGTTCTGTGCTGCTACCGTGAGGGTATATTTACCGAGTGGAAGGTTGGTGATGACCTGTGAAACGCTTGCATCACCAACATTACTGCCCTTTGATACCCATTTCTCTACATACACGCTGCCTTTCTTCTTTGAGAAAGAGTTATTGGACTGTACCTGCAAACCGCTTGACTTCCATTTAGAAAGTCCTCCATTCTCGAATGACGGATTGCTGATGTATTGCGTGGCATCGGTTTGGGCAGAGAGAGAGCCTCCAAACCATAGCAAGACAAAGCCCCCCACCCCCCCAAGGGGGAGCTTTTTATATAGTTTCTTCAACTGTGGGAGTAAACTGTTATGTGATAATTGGTGATGCATTATTAATGTTAATTACGTTGAGAATTTATTACTATCAAGGGAGTTCCCCTTCTTGGGGATAGGGGGCTACTCTCTTCTTTCCATCCTTTATATATATCCCCGAAGGAATATTTTCCTTATTCAGCTTAACGCCGAAAAGGTTGTAGATGGTATTCTGAGAGTGAGTAACTTCAACATTCTTGATAGCAGTTACTTCACCGCCGTTTCTTAGAGTTTCTATCTCATCTGCAGAGAGTGCATAGTTATAGATGCGCAGGTCATCTATGTAACCTGTGAAGAATGGATCGGCAGTATATTGGCTGCGACCGATATAGTTACGCTTTGGGTGGAAATCGGAAGGGCGTAGGGTGATTGTTGTAGAGGTAACTGCGTTGCCATCAACATAGAGCGTTACAACCTCTGGTGCAAGCGTAACGGCGATATAGTGCCAGCCTGTGGTAGCCTTGGTGGTAGAGAGAATCTGCTCGTTGCCTCCATTCTTCATAACAAGACGCATCTCGTTTCCGTTACTTGGGGTAAGGAAGAAATACTGGTCTGTGCCATTACCGAAGTCGAATATGCGCTGCCAGCTATTATTGTTATTGATATTCACCCACATTGCTATCGTCATCTCAGAGAGATTGCCGAGAGAAGGTGGAAGTGTGAGATAGCTATCAGAGCCCTTGAGATAGAGACTCTTCTTGCCGCTCTTCTTCATCAGAGAACTGAATGAAGTAGAGCCAGATGTAATGCCATCAAGAATGTTTACGGTTGCATCGTTGGTATCGTCCTCAAAGTCATAGTGTGCTATGAGGGCTTTGTCTGCATTGCCGGTTGCGTTTACCTCTGCTGATGCTTCCGACTGATTGCGTGAACTGTCAACAGCCTTGATCTTATAAACATGGTCCATTCCTGGAGTTACATCGTTATCGATGAATTCCGTACCTTCTATCATTCTGCCTATCATGTCGAAGTTGTCGCCATTCTTGCGAAGAATGTTATAGCCTACGACATCCTCAGCCTCTGATGCTGCCCATGAGAGTTTAATGGAATTGCTCTGTACTTCTGCTGAAACATTTCCCGGTGCAGAAGGAGCGTCAAGTTCGAGTTTTGGCTTTGCCTCCACAGGCATGAAACGCCATTTCTGTTCAGGGTTGCCTGTGAACTCTGCCTGTTGTATATAGCTGTTTGCCGTTGTTCCTGCATTCTTTACTTCAAGATACAGACCGCTATGACGAGAACGGATATACCAACTGTTATTGCCTGCGTATTCAAGGAACCATTGCTCGTTGGTGCCCTTGCCTCCGAGAATGTTTATGATAGAAGCACCTGCTGATGTGCTCCATCCATTTACATCCATAAGCATATTAGGGTTCTTCTTCCAGAAGAGCCAGAAATATCCGAGGTCGCCCTGTCCTGTGGTTGGCACCATCTCAATATTCCATTGATAGGCATCGTTAATGTTTGGTGTAATGGTGTTGATGGTGTATTTGCGTAGTGCTATGCTGGTTTTGTCGGCTGTGTTGCTATTGTATGTTCCGATACATAGCTTTGCATTCATATTCATTATGACGTATGTGCCGTTCTTTATAGGGTCGAGTGGGGCATCCTCACCGCTATGGATGAGTACCATGCGTTCTGCGTTGGTCTGTCCATGCTGATAGCCAGTACCGCCCGGCATCTCTACGCTGTATGAGTATGTAGGACCATAGCCGTCAAAGAATACAGGACGGTCGGTTGAGATAAACTCGTATGAAGACTTGGTTGCCTGTCTCTCGGATGTTCCGAGGAAAGCATCCATACGGCCATCGTTACGCTTATACACAGTTGCAGCCGTCCATGCGTCACGATTCTCTGCATAGCCTATCTCCTTGCCGTAGAATGAAGCCCTGCAGTATTCTCCTCGTGCTGCACCGTCCCAGCCCCACCATACGCCAGACTGCATTCCGTAGTGGGCTCCAATGAATGCCTCACCTACATTATGCAGCTCATCGGCTGTGGCATAGTTGCCGTCGTTTCTTACCTTTTGCCAGAAATCAGCATAGTTCTTGAACGAACCTGCAAGCTGATGTGTGTTGCCCTCTGTGGCGTAAGGCAACATGTGGTTATACCACTCAAGAGCCATGTCGCAGTTGAGTGTGTTACCTGCCGAAATGCGGATTCCTGCAAGTACTGGATCTTCTGAAATGAGCTTGGCAATAGCCTTGAAATGATCCTTTGTTCCCTCTCCCCATCCATCATAGTCTGGTTCGTTGAATGGAGATATAGTGATTACATTAAAGCCTTTGCTCTTGGCATAGAGAACGGAAGCCTTGATAACCCTGTACCATTCTTCTGGCTTGCCATAGTAGTTGTCCTTGTTCAGTTTCTCGTGGTCGCAGTTGAGAATGACATTACGCACACCGCTGAGACTGATATGGTCGAGGCGTGCCTGAAGAGCATCCTGTTGTGCAGCAGAGAGGTTGCCGTTCTCATCAACGAGGTCGCTTGGCTGAAAGGATATGCGTCCGGTAGCCATAACATCCTTGCCGATATAGTTAGTACCGCGTCTCACGTTGTCTTCACTATCCCATGCCACATCCATTCCCCACTTGATAGGCTCTTGTGGGATGAGATACTCGCTGATATTTGCATCAGCCTTGAATGAAACTGCCGTGGCATCTTTCTTGCCACCTGTAACCCACATAGAAGAGTGGGGGATACGTTGCGCAAACGATGTTGCCGAGAATCCCGACAACATCGCTGTTAATATAATCACTTGTCTTTTCATTGTCAAACTTTTATGTCTGTTTTCTTCGTCGAATCTCCTATATGACTCCTCTGTTCTCCGTTTTTCCCTCTTACCATTTATCCCCGTAAAGCGTATTCTGAATAAGAGTAACATAAGAGTAGCATAAGAGTTATATAGGAGTAACAACGGTGGGCTTACAAGCCAATCCTACCTTTCCAGTGCAGGAACCAGTTGTTCTTGTCTGTCAGGTCAGCGGAAACACCGCTTGGAGCAGTACCGTTTCTACCTTGTATCTTTTTGGCAAGCCATGAAGGATCATTTCTTCTGAGAGCCACACGGAGAAGGTCATAGTATCTATAACCCTCGAAGGCGAACTCAAGAGCCTCCTCGTCGATAATCATCTCCTCTACCTGATCCTGCTGCCATGCAATCTGCTGGAGTGAGTCGGTAATATTAGGGTTGTAAGGCATCTGGTAGTACTCGTTGGCTGGAGTGAAGCCAGAACCACGGCTATGGATACCTATGGTGTTTCGGGTTGCAGTACTGCGAGGATTTGAGATAGCTATATATGCACTACTATAATTTGACAGACGTGTACCTGGGAAGTTGAAGTTCTCCATAATCTTCAGAGAGTCAGCCCTGTAGTGAGGAATTACACTATCCTGAAGCACTTCGGTGTTCACGCCAGAAGAGAGAATCTGGAATGCATAGCGAGGATAGCCTGCGCGGTTGATAGCCTCTGCAAGGCGGAGATATACAAGAGTGCGACGATAGATGTGGATGTGCTTCGTATCATATTTCTTGATAAACTGATATGGGAATTTGTCGCCTCCAACGGATATATATCCACGATTATCCAATGTATGTGAGAGGCGGAGGTCGCCGGACTTGTAGTTTTCAAGATTTTTTGGTACGTATGTCACATCACCCTTGTCATTGTAGCAATATACCTGAGCAGCAGAAAGATCGATGATCTTCTTAGAAGGTTCGAGACTTGCCTTATAATTGTTCTGATTGTTGGTGTTGAATATGTTACGCAACTGACTGTAATGGCCCTCTGATGGAATAGAGTCCATAGGAATCATTGTAATCAACTCGTTGTTAACTCCAGTGCTCTGTTCTACTTCGGTATTAAAGGAGCCTTCCAGCCAAGGGTCGTCAGAAACAACCACGTTTGACAAACTCCAATGTTCTGGAGAATACCATTGTGCGGCATTACCCGTTGTTGGATAAATCGTGTTTTTGCCATTACGATTGTTGAGAAAATCAACATAGTACTTGGCTGCCTCGAAATATTGTTCTGACCAGAGATAGAGGTCGGCTATTACGAGGCGTACAGGGAACATGAAATTCTTTGAAGGAATATTCTTGATCTTATCGTAGTTAGGAAGTTCTTCATCTACGAGTGAGAGAAGGTTATCCTCGTTGAGGAAATAGTCACATACCTGCTTGATGTCATACATTGGATATGAGCGTTCAGACTCTTCTTTTGTCATTATTGGCTCAGTAACGAATGGTACACGACCATAGGTGGTAACCAACTGGAGGTATGTCCATGCACGTATTGCCTTCACTTCTGCATATTCCTTCTTGAAAATGAACTCGTTACGGCTGTTTCTCAGTTCGATGTCAGCCTTTGCGAGGAAGTAGTTGCAGTTGTTGATAATGGCATAATAATCCAGAGGGTTGTTATACTGGTTATTATCATCAACAGTGAAGTTGGCAATAGCGCGAAGATCGGCCGATGTATTTTCATTAACCGTAACAAGGTCACCGCGTGCCTCTCCAAGAAGGATTGTACGGTCAGCAATAGCCTGAACCTTGTTCAAGATACCAGTCAGAGAGTAGATGGTATCTGTGGCATTGTTAAGATGATCTTTGTCAGCATTAACGATATATGTTGAATCCTGTTCAAAGAAGTCGGAGCAGCTATTTAGTGTAAAGAGTAAAGTTAAGAGTGTAATGTAGAATGACACTCTTCTCTTACTTATATGTCTTTTAATGAATTTTTTCATAATTATAAATACAATTTACATTAATCTATAATCTTTCAACTTTAATCTGAATATTACAGATTGATCTTGACACCAGCCATGAAGCTTCTGCTCTGTCCTACATAGCCAAGGTCTATGCCCTGACCGATAACGGATGTAGTGCTTGAGAACTCTGGATCAGTACCGAGATACTTAGTAAGCGTGAATACATTGTTTGCTTGAATCCAGAACTGGAGTCCCTGAAGGAATGTTGAGTTGAGAGGGAGGTCATAGCTGAGAGTGATAGACTTCAGTTTGAGGTATGAGCCATCCTCAATCCAGCGGTCAGAGAAACGTGAGTTCTGCATTGGATCCTGGAATGTAGCCTTTGGCATGGTTGTAACATCACCCTCTGCCATCCAGCGCTGTGTCATGGTTGTTGTCTGGTTCAGGAAGCGAGAGCCTGACTCCAACTGCTGACGCATATAGTTATATACATCATTACCGAGGCTGTATGCAAGGTTTACGTCGAGCTTGAGGTTCTTCCATGTAAGTGCGGTGAAGATGTTACCGTAGATGTCTGGATTTGGATCACCGATTACAACACGGTCATTCTCATTGATCTCGTCATCTTCAGAATAGACATTGTCAAATATCATGTCACCAGCCTCAAAGTAGTTCTTCTTTACTCCGTTGGCATCAAGCACATAAAGTCTTGAATCCATTGCCTCCTTGGTGGTAGAGAATACGCCTTTGGTGCGATAGCCATAGAAGAGGTTGGCAGGACTGCCTTCCTGAGTAAGGATTGTGGCACCATTGATGTCAGTGGTGTACCATGTCTGACCATTGCTGAGACCAAGACTTGTAATCTTGTTCTTGTAATGACCTACGCTTGCACCGAGTTCCCAGCCCCAGTCCTTTGTAGCGATAATCTTTCCGCGTACATTGGCATCATAGCCGTTGTTTGCAAGTTTACCATTGTTAGCCCAGTTGCTCTCTATGCCTGAGATGAAACCGAGTTCCTGAAGTGCGAGAAGTCCAGTGGTTGCAGACTTGAAGTAGTTGAAGCCTACATGGAGACGGTTGCCAAGGAAATTACCCTCAAAGCCTACGTTGAACCTGCGTGTGGTTTCCCACTTGATAGCTGTATTACCGATTTCTGAGAAGGTAAGTCCTGTTATGTCGTTAAGGAAGAGTGATGATGCGAAGTGTGACTTTGCAGCGAATACATCGATATCATCATTACCGCTCATGTCAAATCCTGCTGTAAGGCGCAGATAGTCAATGCCAGGAGTTTTTGCGAACCAAGGTTCGTTGGTTATAACCCATGAAGCCTGAACAGAAGGGAAGAGCGCCCATACTGTACCAAGCATCTTCAGACCGCCAATGGCATCCTTACCGAAGCGTGATGAACCGCTTGCAGTTAAGTTGACCTGGGCAAAATAGCGTCCGAGGTAGTCATAGTTGCCCTGAATGTACATATCCATATTGTTCCATGACTCATCAACACCAGTGCTCTGTCTGTTAAGAAGATCTGCACTCATGAATGGGGTCTTATCTGAACCAGTGTTATAGCCGAGCTGCTTACTGCGGGTATAGTTCTCGGAATTTATGCGTACACCACCGAATAGGGCGATGTCATGAGCATCATAGCGGTTATTCCAAGTGAGGCGGGTATCGCTCTGTACGGAATTCTGCTTTGTTGCAAGTGAGCTTACGAGATTCTCACGATCAGCAGATACGCTTGCTACATAGAATGTAGGAACACCGTTTACTGGTAGGTAGTACTTGTTATTGGTGTTTACGAGGTTATAGCAGAAATGCTCGCTGAGTGACAGGTGATCGTTGAACTGATACTTAGGAGTAACGGCTATATTGAGCAATGAATTCTCAAAATGGTTCTTGTTCTCAGCCTCTCCATACTCGTTGAATGCTAAAGGGTTTCCCAGCTTGTAGTTGTAGTTTTTATACAGGCTAAGAGCCTCGTTGAGATATGTCTCATCAGTAGTGTCGAGGTAAGAATCGGAAATCTTACCAGCACCGTATGAGTAAGGACTTAGGAACGGAGCCTTTACATAGCCGAGGAACGAAGGAGAGGTTGGTGTGCCCTCATCGTATGTGGTAGGAGCACCGTCATCGCGTATGTCGCGAGTAAGGTTGGAGAATGAAGCATCGAATCTTACACTAAGCTCATTGGTTATCTGCACATCCGTATTGAAACGTATGTTCAGACGAGCCATGTCGTTGTACTTCATGCTACCCTTTGCAAGAGTGTAGCCTACAGAAAGGTTATACTGAGCAACATCATCACCACCTTCTACGTTGATTCCATAGTTCTGTGTAGCAGCAGATCGGTATAGCAATTTCTTCCAGTCAGTATTGTTGTGATACTGATTGTAATAGTAATAGGTAGGGTCTGCATTGAGAAACTTGAACTCGTTACGCTGTGTATTGACGGTCTTCAGCAGGGTAGAGGAGTAGTTGCGATACTGCTCTGCATCCATCATCTCATAGTACTTAGGCTCAGTTGTTACACCTGCTGAGATGTTAGCCGTGATGCGTGTTGCAAGGCTTGCAGAACGGTGTGTCCTAATCTCAATAACACCATTTGCACCGCGTGCACCATAGAGGGCTGTACCATTGCGAATGATGGATACGTTCTCAATGTCAGCAGGATTGATGTTGGTGAGAATATCGTTTACGAAACCATTGTGAAGCATCTCGCGACCATACTGCTGATCAACGATAGTTCCGTCAACCACAACAAGAGGCTGTGCATTGGAGTTGAGGGTATTTAATCCCTGGATGAAGATGTTAGAGCCAATACCTGGAGTACCGCTGCGCTGTCTGGTATAAGCATAGGCACCAAGCTGCTTCTCTATTTCCTCCTTGATGTTGAGGGCATTTGAATACTTATAGTCGCTTGTAGAAGCTACATTGTTTACATTTGTAGTCTCTGTGTATTCAGACTTGAGTGAAGAACTGAGGAGGCGGGCAGTACGCTGTGTGTCCTCCTCTGCAAGACCGATGACTACAGGGTTATAACTTGGTGTTGATACGTAGATTGCAGATGTGAATCGTGGTACGTAGAACACATAATTACCTTTCTCGTCGGTCAGGGCACTATATCCGTCGATGCCCTGCGCCTTGACCATGGCACCAGCGAGAGGCTTACCCGTAGCTGCATCCAGCACGACTCCTCTTACTATGCGTGTATCGTATTTCTTCTGGGCTTTCCTTACCTTACGCACAATGGCCTGTGGCACATCTTCTTCATCTTCTGTATCATCTTGAGCCGAGACATTCAGAGGATATGCCATAAGCATTGTGAGTCCATATAATATATATCGTTTCATATTCTACTTAATTTCGATTTGCTAATTATTTGCTAAAGCTAATCAAGCTAAAGCAAGTTCCGAATTACATTATTTGTTTGGACTGCTAATCTTCAAAGCGTGGAACCATCTTGATGCAGTCTATTCGCAGGGTTCTCGTGTAGATATTCTTGTTTACATCAGAGCCTCTGACATTGACGTTTATGAATGCCTTGACCTGTGGTTCCTGAAGTCCATAAGAGCATGTAGGGAATTCGAATGTTCCGATATGAATCTCATGAACCTTTTTAGGGTCGGTAAGGAATGTCTGCTTTCTGGTCGAACTGTCATAAGTGATCTCGCCACCGTCCTTGTCAGTTACTTCCTTTGATACTTCCTTTCCGTCCATGTCGTGCCAGTAAAGTGTCACGCCGAATCGGGTAGGGAGTGTGTCGGTTGCGAGCGTATCACCTGCTGTAGCAGGTACAGTCACAACATACATGTCGTATTTCTGATTCGACAATACATCTTCAATGTTGAGCAGTACACCCATGTCCCTAAGATTGGCAGGGATAAGTGTGTTATACTCATTGTTTGACACTTTGTTATAGTATGGGTTGTCTGGAAGAACTGTAGTATATGTCCAACTTGGCTTTGCCTCAGGTTTTTCACCAGAGAGAGAGTCAAGGGTCCTGGTGTACTCTGCTTCCATAATTATTTGTTGCCAGAAGTCCTCATTGCGTTTAACCTTCCAGTTATCAGTTTTCATAATGACTCCATTACTGCAAATTTTTTGCTCCTTAATATCGGTAAAAAGTCCATCAGGCTGAGCATATGGTTTTTTGTATAAACCAGGATGTATGTCGTATGACCCATATAGACGTTTTCTGTTTGCGTAGGAGGCAATTCCTATTGTAGATTCTAAGGAGTCTATAGCCTCTGTGGTTCCGAGTAGTGGATTGTCTGTCTTATTGAACTGCATTCCTGCAAGGATATAGATGCGAGGATATACATACATGAGAGAGTCACGCCCCAATACCTGCTTGTCGTACTGGAACAATGGGGCGTTCTTTTCGTATCGTTCCTTCCATAGCTTGTTTGTAGGCATAAGTGCATAGTAACTGCTGTCTTCTTCATCAAGGAGTGCATCCAACCAACCATTAAGTAGCTCATTGTAGGTTGCTGTTACAGAGTCAAGATAGTGTTGCTGTCCCCTGATGATTTCACCTGGAACCGAAGCACTTGGGTCGAATATTATCTGGTGGAACTGATATGGCTTAGACATATAGAGGAAATTCTTTACGCTGTCAAGTTCTGGGTCGTTCTTTACATATTCAAAGATATTAGGAACGAAGTCTGCCTTTTCTGCTAAGGTAAAGAGAATACCATTACCAGTTACGGTATTTGTACTTGTGAATGGCTTGCCAGAGAATGTGCTGTTTGTCAGTCCGAGATACTTTCCGTTCATCATACGGATGGTGGTATCAGGTGACTCGTTGGCGATAGTGTAGTTATACAAGGCGATGTGATTCATCACAAACTCCTTGATAGCTGTATTTTTTTCGCCTTTATATCCCTTGGCAAGGTCTGCCTGATACTTGTTTATTACTTCATTTGCATCGGCATCAGAGAATGCGTCATTTGTTGGAGCAAATACTGTGAACACCTGACTACTTGCAAGTGATTTATCATATCCTGTTGCTTCAATGACCTTTGCGAAGTTGGAAAGTTGTTGGTTACTCTTTATAGACTCCCACAGGTTGCCTTCTCCCATAGAGCCTTGCTTGTAGTGGTCGTCCCATGTATCGGTACAGGAAACTGCACCTAATGCAAGGAAAGCTAACACTGCAGATATAATCTTATTTATTTTCATATTCTATTTTAAATTATAAAATGAAAAGTGAAAAATGAAAAATACAGATTTGTATTTTCGTTAATGCCTAATGAAAAATGTAACTTGTATTGTTCATTTTTCTTTTTTCATTTTTCATTTATAGTTTAGAGGTCATCTTCAGATGAACCGCTGTCGGATACACCATATACTGATTTTGGAACAAGCTCAAGGTAGTCGAGCGTAGCCTCCTTACGCTTAGGAAGAATCGTTGATACGTTCTTGATGCGGAGTGTGTGTGGCTTGCCTGCCTCAATATAAACCGTACAGAGCACCTTACGTGCACAGTTTGCGATTGTTGACAATGCACTACCCTTGGTTGCCATTGTTCCGTCAGAGCTTACGAAGAGAGAGTGAGGACCACGGTAGTATCCCTTATTCTTCAGAATCTTGAAGTCTTCCTGACGCTTCTCATCGTCATCACGAATATTGGCATAGTCTGGGAATGCTGTTGAACCGTAAACGCTCTCGTCCTTGATACGCTCTGCCATGTTCAATGGAATACCAGTTGCCTTGTTGTCAAAATAAACCTGCATCTGACCACGCTCGGCACGGTCGTCCTTCTTGTTCATTGGAGGGAATCCAAGACGGATCTGCCATTCGCCAGAGAATGGAACAGGAGGGAGGTTGAATGTGATGTCGAATACTTCCTGTGCATCCATCTCGTCACCATGACTACCCCAGTAGTGTGAACGTGGGTACCAATATGTGAGACGGCTGTCGCCTCTGAGAATAACGCCATCAAGATAGCCTTGTGGGAACTGGTAGTTCTTACCACCTGCACCGCCTTGGCTAATGGTCTTACCATTCATGCGGATATTGTTGGTCATGATCTCAGGGAAGATGGTAGAGAAGTCCATGCGGATACGGCAGTTATGCACGTTGTCGCGTGTGCTGTCATCGAACTTCAGAAGGTCATCAATATAGAAGTAGATTCCGTTTACAGCATTATTGTCATACTGTTCTGGAACTGTCGGCAGGATGTGTACACCATAGATATTATGTGTATCATCATAGCGACGGTTGAGGTAACGGTCGCCTACAACACCTGTAGAACCTGCCCATTTCGCTACGGTGAGTTTCTCTACCTTAAGCATACTGTAAGGAAGCAATGTGGTGTACCAGTCTGTTGGGTTCACGATGTTGATATCTACACCAGCATCTTCGCGCACGGTAAGGAAGTTGTAGCCCTGCACGTTACGGTCAAGGATATGATACTGGATAAGACGCTTCAGAGGGTTGATGGAGTCCTTGAGGTTCTCAAATTTCCAACCTTCCTTGTCAACGTCTTCCGGGAAAACTGATGCATAGGTCTTTGCTGCCACATCGTAGAGATCCCTAAGATTCATAATGCCTTTTCTCTTGAGAATATCATCAGGTACTACGAAGGCTGTGAAACCGTATTTCTTTGATTCTGGATAATATACAGCCTCTGCAGAACGTGAACCTGTGGTGAGCATCTGCATAGCCCACTTTGAGTTCTTGTATCGCTCATAGTCCTGGGCATACTTGCGATCCTCAACACTATCCATTCTCTCGTCAAGACCTGTCTCATGGATTGCATCAGCAAAGATTGACACTTGGTCGTTCTGCATGATAAGTGAGCCTACAGTCTTAGTTGAGTTCTCAAGTACTACGTCAATCTGGTGTACAATACCATTTTCAACAGAGTCATCCTGATGCTCGAAGTATATGGTAGAGTTGCTGTTTACTACTACTACGGAGTTGTTGTTTGCATCGCTCTTGTGCTCAACCTGAACATTGCGCTTGATCATGTTCTGGGTTGCAAGCATACCGTCAGCCATGTCTGACACTGAGAATATCTCAGGAATCAGGTGGGTACGGGCGATAGTGTCGCACTGAGAGTCTGACAGGTCATCGATGGATGACATGTTATACTTCTGGAGGTATGCATTCACCGCATCGTTGTTTGGCAGGAAACATGTATAGTGGCCATAGGCTGAAAGCTGATCCATGAGTCCGGCACGCTGAACGATTGTGGCAAACTGACTGAAGTTCTCATTACTCTGTAGATACTCACTCATCATCTTACCTGTGAAGGTGTAGTAGCTCTCTGCATCCGGTTCATCAGAACAGGAAGAGAAAGTGGTGACACCGAGAGATGCGAGTGACAGTAAAGCCAATATGTTAAATGTGAATTTCTTCATAATTTATTACTAATTTAATTCTATTAATTAGCCTCATAGCTGCTGTTTTCACCGCTTCCGAATGCAGAGTTCTGGTGCAGGTGAGGGTTAACCTTAATCTCATCGAGATTGTATGGCCAGTATATTGCATCCATCTTCTTCATCTTGCTCTGTATGATAGTCTGAAGGTTGGTGTCCTTGTTTGAACACTTGGAAGCTAGGTACTCTGTGTTACCGTCACGCTGTGATCTGCGAACAAGGTCAAAGTAGCGCTTGCCCTCGAACATAAGTTCACGATGACGCTCTTCATATACGAGATTGGTGATGGCATCCTTGGTCTTGTAGTTCTTCAGAACAAGGGTGTCCTTGAGAACCTGCTCGCCGATAGAACGCTTGTTTACGGCATTCACGAGCTTGAATGCATTGTAAAGGTTCTTTACATCTTCATCGGATGTAACATCACCGGCATCCTGTGTAATCAACTGACTGTAAGCCTCTGCTGCAAGGAGCATGATGTCAGACAGACGGTAGAATATTACGTTCGCCTTGTTGCGGGAGTCGTGGTTCATTCCGAATGTAATATATTGTTTACTCCATGTTGAATTGCTCCAGAAATCATTTGCCGTCGGTGCATAAATCTGTGTATTAGAGCTTGCTGTGGTCTTGCTTATGAACTCAGGCTCGTCCTTGCCCTTCCATGCTATATTTTCGTAAGCACGCATATCAAGACCCTTGTTCTGCTTGTCATATACCTTGTATGTGGCATTCCATTCGTCAAGTGATACGAATGAAGATGCATTTACCCATGGTTTACGGTCTTGACCTCCGTAGAAGTTACCGTAGGGAACATTGGAAGCAAGGTTGTCGTTATCCTTGATGAAGGTAAGTTCAAAGATGGTCTCGATACTTTTACCTTTAACGAATATTTCGTTAAAGCCATTACCGAAGACGGTGCTTGAACCTCTGTAGCGTGTACCGATGAGTGGATAGCCGTCCCAGTTGATAAAATCGTCTGCGGTATATTTACTCAGGTTCCTTACCTCTTCCTTCTTGTGCTCTATGATCCTGTTAGCATAGTCTATACATTTAGCATAGTCTTTCTGCCATAGGTACATCTCACAAAGCATGGAATAGATAGCCCATTTTGTGATACGTCCTGTGGTGAAATATTCAGAGTATGGGTTTGATGTCTCTGGATAGCCTTCAAGAGCATCTTCCTTAACTTCCTCAAGTGAGTAAATAAGGTTTGAGAGCACCGTGTTAAAGTCGGTTGCAGGGAGTGCCATCTGCTGCTTTCCCTCATCTTCGCTGTCATCCTCATAGCAGGTCTCTGTATAAGGAACATCGCGGAATGTGCGGATGAGATAGAAATAGCAAAGTGAGCGGATAGCTATAACCTCTGCCATGTCAGCCTTCAACTGTGACTGAGTGTATGAAGGGTCAACGCTGGCAACGCCTGGGGCATATTTCAGAATTGTGTTACACTTGTTGATGACACTATAGAAATCAACCCATCTCGTATAACTGTTGTTGGCTGTAAGGTTTTCCTTCAGAACTTTTTCAAGGTTGGTATCCTTGTGGTCAGCATCGGTATATACTACATTTTCTGAGCGGAACTCACCCCATATCATCATACGGCTGATGATTCCTTCAGATTGTAACTGTGAGTAGCATCCTGCGATTACAGACTCCACGTCTTTCTTTTCATTCCAGAAGTTCTCAAGGATAGTTTCGTTCTGAGGCTGTACATCAAGGAAGTCTCCACAGCTTGTCAGGCATCCCATGCTCATAACTCCCAAAGAGAGTGCCATGAGTGTGAGACTGTTCTTGCGTATTTTAGATTTTATATTGTTCATAAAAATTACTAATTACGAATTACAAATTACTTTGTTACAATAGTGCAATCTAACATCCTTCCCTTGGGGAAGGCTTGGTTAGGATTTTAGAAGAATACCGTTGCACCAAGCGTGTATGAACGTACACGAGGGAGACGACCGTTATCTTGTGCAGGGCTGTAGCCACCAGCAGAGATATCAGGGTCAACACCTGTGTATTTAGTAAGAACGAATGGGTTGTTAGCACTCAGATAGAGACTGATTCTGTTGAGTCCAATCGCCTTAAGCACATTCTTCTTCAGTCCGTATGAGACCTGGATATAGCTGCAACGCAGGTATGAACCATCTTCTACGAAACGATCAGAGATAAGCGTGTTGTAGTTGGTATCTGCACCGTACATGGCACGTGGGATAGTGGTGACATCACCTTCCTTACGCCAACGATAGTTTACTGCCTGGCTCTGGTTGTTGTTGTTTGTCATAGCCTCTGCATCGAGACGTGCGAGGTTGAGAATGTCAACACCTACACGGTATGTGAACTGTGCGGTAAGCTTGAGTTCCTTGTAGTGAGCAGAGAAACCGAAACCACCAGTAAGTTTAGGCAATGAAGAACCGAGGTACATGATATCGAGGGCATTGATCTGACCATCATGGTTCACATCCTCATACATGGCATCACCACCACGGAAGTTATAGTTCTTACCTGTTGCGTCGTTGGTATAGTTGAACTTCATCTGGATTGGGTCGCCATTGTCGTCATAAATGATCTTACCGTCAGCATTGAGGGCTACAGGAGCTGTATTGCCTGCATCAATGAATGCCTGCTGCTGCTCCTTAGGCATGTTTTTGATCGTCTCATACTGGTACATATACACACCCTTTGAACGGAAACCGTAGATAGCGTTAAGTGGGTTGTTGAGCTGTACTCGCGTGAGAACCTCGCGGTTACCGTTTTTATAGGTAGAGTTCATTGACTTCAACACGCTTGGATCCATCTCAAGCAGTTCGTTACGGTTGTTGCCGAAGTTTGCATTGAGGTCAAGTGTGAAGTTTCCCTTCTTTATGAGTCTGTTGGTATTAATATGGAACTCCCAACCTGTGTTGCGGGTCTTACCTGTGTTGCGTGTAGCGAGACTACTGTAACCTGAGTTTGATGGAATATTATAATTAGGCATCAACATGTTGGAACGTGTGATGTTGTAGATCTCAAAGGTAAGGTTGAGACGATCATCAAGGAAACCTAAGTCGAAACCGATGTTGAAGTTCTGCACCCTTTCCCACTGGAGGTTTGTAAGCTTGAGGTTGTTAGGAGTCATGGCACTAATACCGAGATACTGTGCCGTACTGCCATATTTTGATACGTAGAGATAGCTCTGGTTAGGTGCGTTACCTACCATACTCCATGATGGACGTACAGAAAGCATTGACAGACCTTTTTCCTTGATACCCTTCATGAAAGGCTCTTCGGTGACATTCCAACGGGCAGAGAACTGTGGGAAGTAGCCCCAACGCTTGTCTGGACCGAACTTGGTAGTACCATCAGCACGCAATGTAGCATCAAAAGAATAACGGCTCTTGTATGAATAGTGTGCAGTGAATGTGTAGTACATTGAGCGCCACTCGTTATAGTCAGAACTGAGACCTGTGATAAGACCACCAGCGTTTGGACTCTCAATACCACCAGAAGGAAGTCCCTTACCGTCAGTTGACTGACTGCTTGAAGTTCCGGTTGTCACCTCCATACGTGCCATTGCCATTAGGGAGTGATCCTTGTTAGGGAGTGAAGGAACGTATGTGAGGGAGTGCTTGGTTGTGAGTGACACATTCTTGGAACTTTCCTCTCTTGAGGTGTTGTGTCCTGCATTCCAAGATGTAGTAACGAGTTCAGATGGATAGAACTTATTTCCGTAATTGTTGTAGATGTTCATATAAACCTGACCTTTATAGGTAAGGCGGTCGTGATCCTCATCCATACCCATTAGCTCATACTTCAGGATAAGTTCTGGTGTCAGGTCATACTTTGTCTGATTGTTCTTTGCCAGATGTGCACTTGCTACAGGGTTAACGTATGTGCGCTGATCCTTTTCGAATACGTTTGATCCCATAGCCGGACCGCTCTGAAGCATGTTGTAATATATATCAGTATCGTTACCATTGGCATCCTCTTCATATACGCTCAAATTTGGCATCTTCTTTAGGGCGATGTCGTAGAGGTTGTCATAGTTATGGTTGTACTTTGTATATGTCATGGCAAAGTTAGTCTGCACGAGGATGCGCTCACTGACATTATAGTCAAGATTCACACGTGCAGAGAAACGCTGCATCTTATCTTCGATAGATGTACCAGTTTCATGGTCCCAACCACCAGAGATACGGAAAGTTGCTTTTTCGCCACCACCATTTACAGTGAGATAGTGGTTCTGTCGAAGTCCGACTTGAGTAACTTCCTTCAACCAGTCTGTGTTATCGTTGTATTGGTTGTACTCAGAGAACAAAGGATCATAGTTGATCTCGGGAATCGAAGCGGCTGCATCATTCTGCCTTGGATTGAAGTAAGCCTCCTTGAGAAGCATGGTGTAGTCGTCACCATTTAGCAGTTCCATACCCTTCGGCTGATATGTTCCTGTCAGTTTGAGAGAGTATGAAATCTGTGGTTTACCGCGCTTACCACGTTTTGTGGTCAGCTCGATAACACCGTTACCACCCTGTGAACCATAGAGGGCAGAACCGTCTTTAAGTACGTTGATGTCTGCAATATCCTCGGTGTTGATATTGAGAAGTTCTGCAAACTGTTCATCGCTTGCCGTGGATGTATCAAAGTTTGAAAGGTCAAGCTCACGCACATTACCATCGACAACGATGAGTGGGTTCTGATTGGTGAGTGATGACAAAGAGCCACCGCCACGAAGACGCATGGTTGAACCAGAACCGAGGGCACCTGAGTTTCCTACGATGTCAAGACCAGCGATACGTCCCTGGAGTGCTTCGTCGATGGTAGTGATACCGAGACCTTCAAATTCCTTGGTGCTGATAGACTGCTTTGCGTATGAAATCTCATTCTCTGGGATTGCAAGACCATTGCCTTTTGCACGGTTCTTTGACTTTACGACAACTTCGGTAAGGGTTGTCGCACTTGACATGGTCACTTTATATGTGGTCTTGTCGAACTTGAAAGTCTGGGTTTTCAGACCTACGTAAGAGATACGCAGTCTGTCCTTTGGATTCTTCACCTTCATTGTGAAGTTACCATTCATATCGGTAATGGCAGATTCAATGATACGACCAGTACCGTCAATCTCGCAGACGGTAGCTCCCATCAGCGGACCAAGATCATCACTGACGGTACCGTGTACCTGTGTAATATCCTGTGCCATGGCAGCCAGACTGCATAATGACAATGCGCATGTCATTAGTGCAACTCGGCATTTATGTCCTCCTATATTGTTTATATTATGTATCATGTAAGTTAATTTAAATTATAAAATGAAAAATTTAAAATGAAAAATACATTTAGAATTTTGCTGGAGTTTATTGAAAAATGTTATTCGTATTATTCATCTTTCATTATTCATTTATTTTACTTCCACTTAGTCTCCTGACTCTTGTCGTAGAGAAGCACGCCATTTATCTTGTGCAGTACTGCATTTGATGAAGCTGCGATAGAGCATCTGAATGATGTAGTACGGAGGTTATCCAACTTTACAGCTGAACCCCATTCAATCCAGTATTCGCGACAGCACTTGTTGCTCTTAGCCACGTTGGCTGTATATGTCCTGCCCAACTGATCCTTGACCGTGATGTTGCTTCCATCCTGAGTTACAGAGATAGAATAGAAACGGTTGTTGTTTGGATTCAGCTTTGCAGACTCATATTGGAAATTAGAAACTCTGTCACCTCCGATATATACAGAGTTATCCTGTATGTGATAGCGTACAAAGTTATGTATTCTGTCAGCGATGACCTTTTTCTCGTCCTCTGAAGTAGAGTTGTTATAGTCATCCCAGGTTGGGAGATATCCATTGTCAATCATCTGCTTGATTGCTGCATCAGTAGGAACGTAGATAGTATAGTTATAGTTATCGAATATGGTCAGGTTCTTGTTTTCGGCAGGGTTAGTGCAATAGTATTTGCCGTCCTTAGTTCCGAACAGAGCCTTACCGCTTTCGTCTGCAAAGATCATATTGTAGAAAAGTGAGTCTCCATGATTATCGCGCTCTTCTTTCAGAATTTCATATACAGACTTGTTCGATGTCATAGGAATCTGAACCTTACCAAATTCGAAGGTTTCTTCATCGTTTACACCATAGGTAGTACCGTTACCGTCAGGTCCCATATCGTATGTGTATTTGCTTGAAGCCTTAATCTTTTCACCTGTCTGAAGCTGTAAGCCTCCCTGGAAGCACATGTCATTACCTTCCTTGAATGCCTTGATAACACTACCAGCCTTTGTCTTGTACATGGTTTTGTCGGCTGTAATATCCTCAAGGAGAATGGAATTGTCAAGATAGTCATAGAGACGATTAACGACAACATCAGATGTGAGATTGTAATCCGGTCCATCTGTAATTGTCCATGAACCGTCAGGATTCATAATTACAGGAATTGCAGTACCTCCAATCTGTTCCTTGTAGTAATAGAATACAAGGAGATATTGTTGTGGCAGACCGTATGAACATGGATCTATGAAACTAAGAAACTTGATGTCACCAGCATTGAATTTAAGCCAATTCTCACCATTGAAAGGAATAATAAGACTGAACTTAGAATCCATAGCCGTGAGGTATGGGGTGAAGTCTTTTGCAGCTCCGTAATTGCTTACGTATGTTGGGGTGTAGTTACTGGTAAGAGCATGATAGATAACGCTATAGTCACTTGCACTCTGAACGAGCGCAGGGAACATTACTGATGAATACTCAGAAGGAGCAAATACCTTGTTAGTTACATATACAACACCATTACAACCCATCATACATGAGTCGATATCTGCTGTGGTCACGTTCATAGAACGCTGTGAATCATCAAGTATAGAAGCAAACTTAGAAGGAACGGTGGCAACGAATGACTCCTGCATATTCACGTTGAGGAGTTTTACGAGAGTCTCGTATGGGATGTTATCCCATGTTCCGAACTTATCTTTCAGAACCTTGCCTGCACCGTTGTTGAACCATTCTGTCAAAGCCTTGTCGTTTGGAACGAGCATGGCTGCTGCATCATTCTGCATACGGACATTTGTATTATCGGCCATATATGAATTCCAGCCTGGATCGAATTTCAGCAATCCGCTGGCATTCAATATATCATCTCCACGACCTGTTGGAGTGTAAAGGGAGTGGTTTCCGCTATAGTTCAGGTAGGATAGGGTATATAGTGAGTCTGTATTCTCGTATTCAGGGTACAGACGCCAGAACTCCTGCTGATCGGCTCTGCCCAGTGCTTCTGGTACGCTGAATCTGTTGAGCATTTTTGCCCATATTTGGGTGTTGTTGTTCGTATTAATGAGGTCCGCCATGTTAGGGGCTGACTCCATTACTCCGTTTACAACGTATATGTATCCATTCTTACAGGTCTGCTCGTTGCTGATAACTTTTTTACCACCTACCCATGCGTCCTGAACAGACTCCGAAGCATGATTTGATATTGTGTATAGGTCGTTATTTGTGATATTGTTCTTCTCCATGAACTGGGGAAGGAAGTGAATCATAGGTGCAGGGGAGTAATCTTTCAAGATGTGTATGTTTTTTCCCTGACTGCGCACGTTTCCCCATGCCTTGTTTACTGGGTCGTCTGCGATTTCCGTGTTTGCAGGGAAATCCTCAACCTTCATGACTGGAATGTTGTCCCAGCTGCTTGCTGCGGTTGTGCGACGCATACACATACCGCTTTCTGGCAGTTTGTTATCATCGGTTGAAGGTACGTTAGACATGAGTTCAAGAAGGTACGCGTTATTGATCATCGTACCATTGAATAGCTGGCATTTCTGGTTATAGGTAAGCTCATCGTATGACCTTACGCCAAAAATGTTCTTAGAATTGAACCATGCCTGATAGTCTTCATCAGATGCAACGAAAAGAGTTTTTGAACCCGTCTTTGATAGTGTTTCCTTGTAGCCAAGGTCGTCAATGAGACGCAGAGTAGTCTTGAAAGTCTTGGTCTGGCCGTCAATTTCGATGCCTTCTTCAAGGCGTTCATAGATTGAGTTACCCAACCAAGCTGGCTGACCCGTAAGGATATCCTTGTCACAAGACTGCATCATTGCAGCACCTGCAACAAATCCACCAACAGTCAGCATATGAAGTGAGAGCTTTCTTGCCCACTTGCACTGCATTCTCTTGTGCTTAGTGATTTTTCTAATCATATTTAGGTTTTATTTTATAATGGTTTTAAGTTTCACTTAATATATATAGTTCAGGCGTTAGCCTTAGCCAATTTCTTTTTATGATGTAGGAGTTTAAGTTATCTGCAATAAGCTTTACACTATACCCCTTTGTCTATTCCTCTCTTCTCGTACACCGTCTTCTTTTTTTTAGGTTCTTGGTTTTCTGGTTTTAAGGTTTTTAGGTCGGTATGTTTTTGAAATTAATAGATTAAGATATTAAAAAATTAATTTTCAATTGTTTTAAGCCCTTCTAACCTCTATCCTTCTAACCTTAAATTCTTTTCACTCAAATACTGGGGTGGGTTATATTTCAACCCACTCCAGTATGTTTATAGAGATTATTTATATTTCTTACTTCTTCATAGCCTTCTTCACACCCTTCTTTGTGCGGATGATGTTGAGACCATTCTGAAGGGTTGCAACCTTTACACCGTTGATAGTGTAGATATCGGTTGCCTCAGAACTTGCAATGATGTCCTCAATGCCAGTATCAACGGCTGTCGCCTTGCTGCTGTTCTTACCATAGTAGAAAAGCTGGAAACCGTCAGCCTTGAACCAAGTCTCAGAAGCCACCTTAATAGTGATCTTTGCGTTGTCCTCATCAATCTTGAAGATTACGCTTGTCTCTTCGGCTGTCTCCTTACCGTTAGTTGTGATCTCAGTCACATAGCCGTTAGCGCTTAACTTCTGTGTATTGTTAGCATCAGAAGCAACAAGAGCCTTCAGTTCGTATGTACCTGCTGGGAGGTCAAGGCCTTCAAGATCCTGTGATACGAAGAAACCACCCTCAACTGCAGAGCTGTTCCAAGTGTTGAATACGTATGCACCATCAGCATTGTTTACTGTGTAAGTACTGTTGCTGTTCTCCTTAGAACCTGTATCAGCAGTACCCTGTGCTACTGTCCAACCTGTGAGGTCACCAGTCTCGAAGCTGTGGTTTGTAATCACGTTTGTGATCTCAACAGGATTCTCGTCAGAAGCGTCACCGATGTTAGCAGGAACGCCGAGCAGCTTTGTAAGCTTCTCCATGTCTGCGATAGCCTGTGTTGCCTGAGCGTTGGTGAAGGTCTTACCGTCGATAGCTGAAGATACATTGTTGCTGAGTGTAGATGCCTCTGAGATGACAGACTGGCGAGCATCCTCTGAATTGCTGAGAGTCTCGTTGAATGCCTCAGCCTTTGCAATGAGGTTCTTGAAGAGTTCCTCTGACTCAGTAGCCTTCGTCTGAACTGCATAGATAGCTGCGAGTGCATCGAACATTACCTTACCGTCGGCCTGAGCGAGGGCTGCTTTACCATCCTCGACTGCCTTCTTAACTTCACCTGCAACGTCAGTACCCATAAGAGCCTCTGCATTGATGCTTGCTACTGCCTTCTCAAGCTCAGGCTTGATGATTGCTGCGTCAAAGCCCTGATAGATGAGCTTGAAGCGTGTGAAGATACACCATGATGTACCGTCCTGAGTATTACCCTTTACACCGATACGGAGAGGGTCACCCTGCTTTGCAACAAGACCGAAGGCACTCTGAATGTATTTACCATCGTCGAATGCGACACCTGCATTGGTCATGTCATTTGGATACCAGAAGTCCTTGTTTGGATCAATGTATGGTGCAGGACCAGCAAGACCTTCTGTCTTATAGTAAGGATTTGCTTCATCGTATGGAGCCTTGAACTTGTAGATGTTGTCAAGAGAGGTCTTAGAATCATTCAGATAGATGTATGCAGGAGAGTTGGTTATGAACTCGTTATGGTCAGTTCTCTCTGTACCATCCTGGTTGAAGTAGTACAACCAACCTGTATCATCACCATTGTTATAGCGATAGAAACCCTGAACTTGAATCTGATATACACCTACAGGAGCATTTGCTACGTCCTGATGAATATCGAAGTTCTTAGAGTTCCAAGCCTCAGCACACTTTGCAGCTGCATTTGCTGCAACATTACCACCTTCACCAGTGTGCTCCCAGCCTTCCCAACCTTGAGCGAAGTCGGTGTTCTTCAACATGCTGGTTACATCAGTACCTGCAGGAGTAGCAGACTTGGCATTGTCATAAAGCTCCTGAAGCGTAGCTGTCTCAGTCTTGATGTCTTCAGTGGAAAGTTCTAGTTCCTTGATGAAGTTGTCATAGTCGAAGTTGATATAGTCAGCCAAGTCTGTGGCAATACTCAGATAAGTTCCGTCATGGAGCATCTTGACTGCCTGATCAGCAACAGCCTTGTATGCAGCCCATGCTGCAATATTCTCTTCTGCAGCTTTCTTTGTAGCATCGATAGCCTCGAGCGCTGCTTTATAAGACTGATAGTCTGTAGCCTGTGCCTTGCTTACTGCGTCGTTGAATGCTGCAATTATACTCTTTGTTACGTTACCCTCTGGGAGAGTTGCGTTCTTGGCATAGTCGCTCATGAGAGCTCCCCAAGCGTCAGCACCATTACCATAATATGTGAGGCTGAAGTTATCAACGATTGTCCAGTCATTGTTTTCCTTTGAATCCTTCTTGACACCGATCTTTGCTGTGCCTTCAGAAACTGGGAACATTACAGCATTGGTCTTGTAAAGCTCTCTACCTTCAACGAGTTCCTTAGTTGTTCCGTTGAGGTTTGTGAAGTCAAGCATAGTGTTAGGGATATAGTAGATGGTCTCACCATCCTCATATTCTGTAACACCAATTGTCTCACCATTCTTGTCAAGATGCTGTTCGCCTGGCTTGATAGGATCGAAGAGGTGCATGATGCTTGCAGTAGCAATCTCATCACCGTCAGCGGTTACGTTGGCACCATAAATCTTTGCATTGTACTTTGCCTTGTCCTTTGTTGCTGTGAAATCATTAGCAATTTCACCTGCACGATAGAAACCGTCAGCATTTACCTTATAAACACCTACAGGAAGATCCTTGATTGTCTGGTAGCTGTTATAGTTCTTATTAAAGTGCTCAGCAGCGGTACTTGCAGTACCTCCAGCACCGAAACCGTCACCTTCCCAACCTGCAAAGTCGCCTTGCTTGTCGAACGAACGATTTTTGAGAAGAGTAGAGGCATCTTTTGGATTAGAGAGTGTTGCGCTTGCCATGTCAGCAGCAGCAGCAGCCTTCAGCTTAGCAGGAATAGCATCGATAGCAGTCTGAAGATCTTCCTGTGTGCTCGCTGTGTTATTGAATACTGCCTCTTCATCAGCAAGGTTGATAGATGGATAATTTTTCTTTGCCTCTTCGATGTCTGCTTGGAGCTTCATAGCTGTAGCATATATCTTATTGAGGGATTCCCATTCTTGGTATGCGTCTATGCTCACACCTGTCCACTCATAATCAGCTTCAATAGCTGGATCATTTGAGGTGAACCATGATGTCAGATAGAGTCGTGTGTCAACAAAGTCTTTTGCAATGCCGAGGTATTCATCGGCAAATGCAGTATTACCAATCTTGTATTTACCGCTTCCAAGATCGGTAAGAGTCCAGGTATTGCAGTTAGCACCATTGTCGTTGTCAACCCAGATTAATGAGTTTGATTCGACAAAAGTCTTACGCCATTGGCTGAATTTGGCAACAGAATCTACAAGAGCATAAGTTGCATCATCGCCTGTACTCTGGATTTTCCACGGCATTCCTTTGTCTCTACTTGCAGAGGCACGAGTTTCGTAGTCGTTAGCACCGAGCATGAACGACTTGGTAGATACATTGTACAGATATTGGGCTGTAACGCCATCCTTAACGATATCTTGCGTCGTCGGAACCGGTCTTACCCAACCATCAGCAAAAACAGATGAAGTCATCATCATTGATGTACCTAAAATGAGTAATGTTTTTAGCCTCATAATGATTTGTTTTTAAGTTAGTGAAAGAAATTATTTAGGTATATTACCTTTTATTGTAGTTAGTTTAGTGTCTTTGTTT